>CALFJA010000106.1 GCA_937877605.1 uncultured Prevotellaceae bacterium
CCCTGTGCGGGATTCCTTTTCAGGGAGAAACCTACGCTGCCGCACATCCGCCGCGACATGATAGACTTCTATCACATCCCCGTCTGCCATATCAACAACATCAAGAGCGGCGCCTCGTGGGTGCTGCCCGACGGCACGGAGGTGCCCAACAGCCGGCTGACCTATCCTCCGGAACCTCCCCGTTCGTACGCCTATTGCAGTGATACCCGTTACATACCTTCTCTCCATGAACAGATAAATGGCGTGACGCTGCTCTATCACGAGGCTACCTATGCCGTAGACAAACTGGACAACTGCGAGAAATACTATCATTCCACCGCAGCCCAGGCAGCCCGGGTTGCTGCGGATGCCCATGCCGGAAGGCTCCTGCTGGGCCATTTCAGCGCCCGCTATGAAGACGAAAGCGTCCTCTTCCGTGAGGCCCAGGCCATTTTTCCCGACACCCTTCTGGCAAAAGAAGGGCAGACAATAACGCTTTAGCCAATCATTTAATCCCACATAGTGATGTCTCGACACTAAAAGACTCTTCCAAGAAATCGTACGAATCTTGAAAGAGCCTTTCTTTTTTTGTACATTAGGGGAGATTGGCGTGGATGACACATAAGTCATTTAAGTATGTAGGGATTTATTAATCAACTGGTTAGTACTAAACTTCGTCAAAGCGCTTTAACGAAACGGCGTAAGCGGTGCAAAAAAGGCTATTCGAAAAATCGCGAAAGAAGTGTTAAAACGGGCATTCTTGAGATGGAGAGGGGCTGGTATGCCTGGCAAAATGGTAAGTCGTGCTGCCTGCTGAGGCCCACTTGGTGTTCCAAAGGACGGATTTTGTAATACAACTGTCAGACTTTTGCGTGCCAAAACCTATCCAGTTATCACTTAACTCCTAGGCAGTTGGAATGCCACAAAGTCTCAATTAACCTGTAAGCAGACTGCAATGCGCTGACAGACAATAAGTTGGCGTAATATGCGCGAGATTCGCCCAAATGACTCCACGGAGGCTTCCGCTTGCAAGAAAACGATTCTCAGTGCAGTGAAAATTTCAGTTATGGACAAGATGTATGTGGAATGTGGAATGTGGAGGGTGGAAGGAGGTATGTTGAACCGGCTTAATTCGAGGGCGATTGCAGACAAGATGTACCCCTAATTGCGTGCGATTTGTTAAAAAAAATTAAACACCGGCATTTATTCTATGCTAAAGTGGGAAACTTTCCATGAAAAAATTACTTTTGTATCGGATTATGCAAAGACTGCGCTTATGAATAGAACATTACTCAGTATACTGTTTTCGGCCAGTTTGATGTTTGGCATGCCTGCGATGGCTGAAACGAAGACGGCAATCGAAATCATTGACAACGATTTCGATGCGCCCACCATCAGCATCTCCGAATCGACCTTGCGGGTGACGGGTGCCAACGGGCAAGTGCTCTATATCTACAATGTAGCCGGTGTTTGCGTGCAGAGCGTGAAGATTGACGGGCACGACAAGAAAATTGAACTCAATCTACCAAAGGGGTGCTACATTATCAAAGTGGGTAAGGTAGTACGGAAAGTTTCAATCAAATAATGGGTTTTTCGCCTGACAAAACCAAATTTTTTCTGATAATTTTCATTGCATGGTGTTTCACATCGTGCGATGCTGATATTTCCAGCCTTTTCCATTCCCAGCCCGATTTGGACGATGTGCATGTGGTGAGCGATGCCTATAGGACTCATCCCGATTCCATACGATTCTATTTGGATCAGTTGGCAGCCTCCGACCGTGACACCCTCGCCGTAGACCGCTATTGCCTCAACTACTATCAGCAGGGAAAGCCTTTCGTGTGGATAACCTTCACGGGCCTGAAAGAGACAGTGGACACCTTGTGTGCAGTGATGAGTCAGGCGGCAGTCCACGGCCTTTCGCCCAAGGCTTTCTATGCGGATCGGATAGCACGGCAACTGGACAGTCTGCTCCCGAGCAGGATAGATTCCCTCCACACCAATGCCAACAAGGCATTGGCACACATTGAATACTACCTGACAAAAGGGTATCTTCGCTATGCCTCTGGGCTTCGCCACGGTGTGCTGGCCCCTCAAGCGCTCCTCAACCATCTGGATCGCAACGACCAGGACGGGGGCAAGACCTTCAAACGCCTGATGAACCTGCCCATTGAGCAGCCCGGAAAGGATTTCTTTGCCGATGCCTTGCAACAGGTGGACGGTGATGTTGTGTCCTATCTAGAGCAATTGGCTCCCCAAGACAATTTCTATCGGGTCTTGTCTGAAAAGATACAGGCCGACACAATCTCTGCAAAGACACGCAACAAACTGGCGGTGAATATGGAACGCTGCCGCTGGCGCATCAAGGACGACCCGCGCATGCAGCCGAAATATGTGCTGGTGAACATCCCGGCGTTCTATCTCTATGCCATCGACGAAAACCGCGTGCTGGCCATGAAGATGGGATGCGGCGCCTATGCCACGAAGACTCCCCTGATGGTCAGCCAGATAAAGCGGATTGACATCAATCCGAAGTGGGTTATTCCGCGCAGCATCCTGAAGAACGAAGTGGCCAACCATCTGGGCGACAGTGGCTGGTTTGCCCGTCGGAGGTACATCGTACGCGACCATACCACAGGCCGCATTGTCGACCCCCGCAGCGTTTCCCGCGAGAAACTCCTGGGCGGCAATTTCTCTGTTGCGCAGGAAAGTGGTGCCGGCAATGCGCTGGGCAGGATCATCTTCCGCTTTGACAATCCCTTCTCGGTCTATATTCACCACACCTCCTCCCCAGGATTCTTTGCCAACAGCCACCGCGCCGTTTCCCACGGATGTGTCCGTGTGGAGCAGCCTTACGACCTGGCCGAGTTTGTTTTGGGCAAGGGGTATGAGCAGACAATGGAGAAGATTCGCTATTCCACCTCTGCCGACATTTCCTCTATGAGTGAGACGGCAAGGCAAAGAGGCATAAAGCCCTCGTCGTCGTTGGACCGTTCGAAACTGATAAATGCCGTGGATGTTTCTCCGCGCGTACCTCTTTACATTGCCTACTACACCTATTACCCTGCATCGCACCGCCTTGACGGATCCGTCAGCCTGGAAGAATATCCCGATGTCTACGGCTACGACCGTGCACTCCTTGCACGGATGCAACGCGACGGCTATGCCACCACCGACTGAGACATGGCTACGAAAGAGACGGAACTGGTCAGCCGGCTGATGGAGCCAGCCACACGCGAACGGGCTTTTGCCGAACTGGTAAGGCAATACCAGGAGCCCCTCTATTGGAAAATCCGCCATTTCATTTTCTCGCACGAGGATGCCAACGATGTCCTTCAGAACACGTTCCTGAAAGCCTGGACGCATATGGACCAGTTCCGCAACGAATCCAAACTGACAACCTGGCTGCATCGCATTGCCGTCAACGAGTCGTTGGATTTCCTCCGGCGGCAGAAGAAAACCACGGTGGCAGGCAGCGAAGCCGTGGCCAGCCTGTCTGAACGGCTCATGGCCGACCAGTATTTCAACGGCGACCGTGCACAGGCACTCCTTCTCGAGGCCGTCTCGACACTGCCAGAAGTGCAGCGAATGGTTTTCACACTGAGATATTTCGACGATATGCACTATGCAGAAATGAGCCAATTGCTCCATACAACCGAAGGTGCTCTGAAGGCAAGCTATCATCTTGCAGTGAAAAAAATTACAACATTTATACAAAATCACCAGGATGATTAAACCTTTGCTACTGAAACTCGTCAATACTAACAAAGAAAAGCACAACAGAAATGAATCAGTCTACTAAAAGTGAATCGGCATTGCTGACCGAGAAACTGAAGGAACAGGCACCTCCCATACGGATGTTCCAGGTGCCGGACGGCTATTTTGAGACTTTTGCCAGGCAGATGGAGCAGCAAATTGCCTCGGAAAGCAATAAACGCCCGACACTTTACCGGCTGCGTCGCTGGATGGTGGCAGCCAGTCTGCTGTTGCTCATAGGAGCTTCTTCCTATTTCATAGCCAACAATCTGCCGGAGAAATCGAAACAGACGGCCTCGGCTTCTGCCCCAACTGCTGATGTGGAAGACTATGTAATGATGGACAATGATGCAATATACGCCTATATGGTCAACAATTAAAAGCCAAACGATGAAAAGAAAAATCCTGCTTTTTGCCATTCTGCTATTTATAGGGACTGTTTCCAAAGCCCAGCCTCGGGGCCATTTCGACCCAGAGAGATTTCAGGTCGACCTGGAACGGCATGTAGTCGGTGCCGCCCAGCTGACAGAGGCAGAATGTGCGAAGTTCCTTCCCCTCTACCGTCAGATGCGAAAGCAGCAAATCGCCCTCATGCAGCAGCGCCGACAGCTGAGAAACAGCAGGAATGCCGCAGAGGTTATACGCACCCAGGACCAGATAGACATTCGCCTGAAAAAGCTCCAGCAGCAATATCACGAGCGTTTTCTCAAGGTGCTCCCGGCCGAAAAGGTGTTGAAGATAATCAAGGCAGAAGATGCGTTCCACCGAAAGGCCTTCAAGAATGCTCATCCTCATGACAAATAAAATAAAGGGCTTGCTCTCACTGGAGCAAGCCCTTTATTCTTTCAGTGCGTCCCTGACAAATTTTGCAGTGTATCCTTTCCGGCATCTTGCCACTTCCTCTGGCGTGCCTTGGCAGACAACAGTTCCTCCTTCGCTGCCTCCTTCGGGGCCCATGTCTATGATATGGTCGGCCAGTTTAATCACATCGAGATTGTGTTCGATAATAATAACGGTGTTTCCCTTGTCAACCAGCCTCTGAACGACATCCATCAAAATGCGAATGTCCTCGAAATGAAGTCCCGTGGTGGGCTCGTCGAGGATGTAGAGGGTCTTTCCCGTGTCACGCTTCGACAGTTCCGTAGCCAGTTTCACACGCTGGCTTTCTCCGCCAGAGAGGGTGGAAGAGGGCTGGCCGAGTTTTACATAGCCCAGTCCTACTACCTGCAGCGTCTTGATTTTGTGGAGGATGTGCGGCACAGCCTCGAAGAAGTCGACAGCCTGGTCGATGGTCATGTCCAGAACATCGGCAATAGATTTCCCCTTATACCTAACCTCGCAGGTCTCGCGGTTATATCTTTTTCCGTGGCAGACCTCGCATGGAATCATCACATCGGGCAGAAAGTTCATCTCAATGGTCTTGTATCCGTTTCCGCCGCAGGCTTCACATCGGCCGCCCTTCACATTGAAGGAGAACCTGCCGGGCTTGTATCCCCTGATTCTTGCCTCGGGAAGGGCTACGAACAGCGAACGGATGTCGGAGAATACCCCTGTGTAGGTGGCAGGATTGGAGCGTGGCGTGCGCCCGATGGGGCTTTGGTCGACATTGACAACCTTGTCTATATGCTCAATTCCCTCAATACTTTCATAGGGAAGAGGCTTGCGCAGTGAACGGTAGAAATGCTGCGAAAGGATAGGCTGCAGGGTATCGTTGATGAGTGTTGACTTTCCCGAACCGGAAACTCCAGTCACAACGGTAAGCGTTCCCAAGGGAAAGGTTACATCGATGTGCTTCAGGTTGTTGCCCGCTGCACCTTTGAGACTGATGAACTGTCCGTTTCCCTTGCGCCGCTTAGTGGGGATCTCGATTCTCTTTCGCCCACACAGATAGTCGGCAGTGAGGGCTGCGGCATGTCGGATGTCGTTGCCTTGAAACACCACTTCGCCTCCTTTCCTTCCAGCACCAGGCCCGAGGTCAATCAGATAATCGGCTGCCAGCATCATGTCGCGGTCGTGTTCAACCACAATTACGGTGTTGTCCATGTCGCGCAAGGCTTTCAGCGAGTTAATGAGCCGCTGATTGTCGCGCTGATGCAATCCTATGCTGGGCTCGTCCAGGATGTAGAGCACATTCACCAGTTGGGAACCAATCTGCGTGGCCAGCCT
This sequence comes from uncultured Prevotellaceae bacterium, assembly GCA_937877605.1. Lineage (GTDB taxonomy): Bacteria > Bacteroidota > Bacteroidia > Bacteroidales > Bacteroidaceae > Prevotella. Next base: position 5,902 of record CALFJA010000106.1, read on the forward strand.
GATGCGTTGCGCCTCACCGCCGGAGAGCGACCCCATGGGGCGGTTCAGGGCAAGATAGTCCAGCCCCACCTGCAAGAGGAAATCGATGCGTGAGAGTAATTCCTTCGTTATTTCCCTTGTCACGGGATTGTCTGCCTGTGCGGTGGCCAGGGCTTTACACCATTGCTTCAGTTGCTTGATATCGAGTGAGGCGACATCTGCAATGTTCTTTTCTCCAATCCGGAAAGCCAGCGATTCTGCCTTGAGCCTGTTCCCTTTGCACTCCGGACAGGTTGAGACCGCCAGAAACTGGTCTGCCCATTTCTGTGCACTCGCACTGTCGTCGTGGTCCATGATGGAGCGGATGTACTTCACAACGCCGTCAAAGTTCATGAAATAGTCCGTTGAGGTGTGCACCAGTTCCTTCGCAATCTTTATGTGATCGATGGAGCCATAGAGCACTTCGTTCATGGCATCGTTCGGAATTTCGTCCACGGGAGTTTTCAGCGTGCAGTCGTATTTGGCCAACAGGGCTTCTATCTGCCAGAAAATCATTTGGTTCTTGTACTTCCCGAGCGGGGCGATGGCACCTTCGTGAATGCTGACTTTCGTGTCGGGAATCACCTTTTTCAGGTCAATCTCGTTGACCACGCCCAGTCCTTTGCACCTCGGGCAGGCACCTTCTGGCGAATTAAACGAGAACATGTTTGGTGCCGGGTCGTTGTAGGCAATGCCGGTTACGGGATCCATCAGTCTCCGCGAGAAGTTTCTTGCCACCATGGTGTCCATGTCTATAATCATGACCACGCCTTCTCCGAGTTGCATGGCAGTCTTCAAACTTCGCTGCAAGCGGTCGGAATTGTCGGTGCCCACCTTCAGTTTGTCCACCACTACCTCTATGTTATGGTTCAGGTAGCGGTCCACTTTCATACCGCGCACCAGTTCCAGCAGTTCTCCATCCACCCGGATGTTGAGATACCCCTTCTTGCGCATGTTCTCAAACAGTTCGCGATAGTGTCCCTTTCGCTGGCGCACCAGTGGCGAGAGAATGTAGATGCGCTTGCCGGCATATTCCTCTTTTACCATCTCAAAGACCTTTTCTTCCGTATATTTTACCATACGCTCGCCGGAGAGGTAGCTGTAGGCATCGGCAGTGCGTGCGAAGAGCAGCCTGAGAAAATCGTATATTTCGGTAGTGGTGCCCACGGTGGAACGCGGGTTCTTGTTGGTGGTTTTCTGTTCTATGCTTATTACAGGGCTCAGTCCCGTTATCTTGTCCACATCGGGACGCTCCATGTTCCCCAGGAAGTTGCGTGCATAAGGTGAAAAAGTGTCTATATAGCGGCGTTGCCCTTCGGCAAAAAGGGTGTCGAAGGCCAACGACGACTTGCCCGACCCAGACAGGCCGGTTATTACTGTAAGGCTATTGCGCGGAATACTGACATCAATGTTCTTCAGGTTGTTGGCTCGCGCACCGAATACTTCTATGCTTTCGATTTCTTTCAATATGGATTTCTGTTATGGCTTATTCGCCAGTTCCGTCAGTAGTCCCAGAACTACTGTATTCAGTATAGCCCCGCAGCAGGTTCACATCCTTTTTGATGTTGAACACTCTGCCGTCCGCCCCACGAGCCTTTACCAGACAGAAATAGACGCCCTCCCTCACGGGCTTTCCCTTATGCTTGCCATCCCAGCCTTCTTCGGGGTTAGTCCAGTCGTACAGAAGCTGCCCCCAGCGGTTGTAGATGTATCCGTGGAATTCCACAATCGACTGGCATTTCTTTGCCTTGTAGACTTCGTTCCGCCCGTCGTCGTTGGGCGAGAATGCATTTGGAAAGCTCAGGAAGCTCTCCGAAATGGTTACTTTCAGGGCCGGCGTATAGCTCCAATATTCTTCGGTATACTCCATTGTCTGGCTGCCGTTGGTGAATGTGGCATAGAGTTCAATGTAGTGCGTGCCGGCCTGAAGGAAAGTGTATTCCGTATTCTCGTCATACCTGATCAAGTAGGGCTCCGACTGTTTGCCTTCCTCGTAGAAATGCCATTCATAGTGGGCTGTCCACCCGTCGGCATTCTCCACATTGGCATAGAATTCCACTTCCGCCGGTGCCGCGCCGGAATATTCTGTCGGGCTCTCCGGTTCTTCTTCGGCGTTAAGGACCTTCATGGTAGGGTTGATGGTAGGGTAGGTTTGTGCCAGCAATCCCATCGAGATGCCCAACATAAATATAATAAGGTAGAATCGTCCTCTTTTCATTCTTTGTCTTGGTTTATCCCTGCAAAAATACGACATCGCGGCAGAAAAGCAAAATAAAAGATTTTATTTTCTATCCTGCAAAAAGGTATTTTATCTAAATTTTAGTATTTTTGTGCCGTATTATGGTCTTTTGAAGCATGAATATGAAACTCTATCCAATAGTGATGAAAGCAATCAGGACGCTGTTCTTTTTGATAGTGTTGTTGATGGCAGTTGATGCCACGGCGCAAATAAACATGTGGCGCGACCTCTACAAGGTAAAGAAAAAAGACACGCTCTACGGCATAGCACAACAATATGGGCTGACTGTCGACGAGTTGAAGGAAGCCAATCCCGAAATGGCCGCCGAAGGGTTTGTGTTGCGCAAGGGAGACACCGTTTTCATTCCTTATGCCAAGTCGGAAACTGCCGATGGTAAGCCCGCTGTTGCCAAGCCATCCAATACGGCAAGGCTCACCTCTCAGCCTGCCGACGATGTGCGCAAGCGTCCCATACGGGTCGGAGTACTCCTGCCGCTGCATAATGTTGACGGCGACGGTCGGCGGATGGTGGAATACTACCGTGGGCTGCTCTTGGCCTGCGACTCGCTGAAGAGGGAAGGGATCTCTACTGAAATGCACGCCTGGAATGTGCCGGCCGATGCCGATATCAGCCAGTTCCTCAACGACGATGTTGCCCGTTGCGACCTCCTGTTTGGCCCGCTCTACACCACTCAGGTGAAACCTATGGCCGATTTCTGCCGTGCCCATAACATGAGAATGGTCATTCCGTTCTCCATCAAGGGCGACGATGTCTACAACTACGAGCAGATTTTCCAAGTATACCAGTCACAGGCGGAGATAGACTCCTCTGCAGTAGATGCCTTCATGGAGCGTTTTCCCGATGCCCACCCCATTATTGTCGACTGCGGCGATGCCACCAGTGGCAAAGGGCATTTCACCCGTTTGTTGCGTGACCGTCTGGAAGCAAAGGGTATTAGTTATAATCTGACCAGCCTGCAGTCGTCTGACGATGACTTTGCCAAGGCTTTCGACCCTACATTGCCCAATGTGGTAGTGCTCAACTCCGGCAGCCAACAGGCCATCAATGCAGCATTCACTGCACTGAACGGACTGACGGCACAGAACAGCGACTATCAGGTAAGCATGTTTGGTTACAAGGAGTGGCTCACTTATTTCCGCACCAACCGCGCCAACTTCTATAAGTACGATGTCTATGTTCCTACGCCCTTCTATTACAACCCCAGCATTTCGCGGACTACCAAGCTGGAGCAGACCTACAAGTCCTGGTTTGGCCAGCCCATGCAGCATGTCATGCCGAAGTTTGCCTTGACAGGTGTAGACCACGGTATGTTCTTCCTGCGCGGACTGCACCTCTACGGGAACGAATTTGTGGGAACGAAGGCTCAGAATGCCACCCACCATGTGCAGACGCCGTTGCGATTCCGCCGACAGGGGAGCGGTGGGTACAAGAACGATGCATTCATGCTCATCCACTACACCCAGACAGGTAAGATACAGGCTATCAATTATTATTAAGTTGACAAGTTCTTTGCTACGCAGAGTGCGTAGCAATCGGACGAGTAGGCAAGTAGACGGTTATTGGTTTTGGCAATTGGTTATTGTTTAATGTTTAAAGTAAGAATGAAATACATCTATCTGTTCCTTTTCTCCGCCTTTTCCCTTTATGCCTCGGCACAGGTCGGCGAGCATCGCAACAACTTCTCGCTGGGCGTCAACGGCGGATACACTCTCAGCAGCGTCCATTTCACCCCGCAGGTAACCCAGGGATACCTCACGGGACCGACGGCGGGCATTTCCTTCCGCTATGTCTGCGAGAAATATTTCAAGACCATCTGCTCCATCTATGGCGAGGTGAATTTTAACACCATGGGCTGGAAGGAAGACATCCTCGATGTCAACGACAATCCCGTCATCAATGCCCAAACCGGTATTGCCGAGCGTTACAGCCGCAAGATGCGCTACATACAGGTGCCCATCATGGCCCATCTGGCATGGGGCAGGGAAGAGAAGGGCTGGAATTTCTTCTTCCACGGAGGACCGCAGTTTGGCTTCTTCCAGAAGGAAACCACCTCGGCAAACTACGACTTCGAGCAGCGTAACATCGACGACCGTGCCAACAAGATTGTGGAACAGGAGACAACTCCCGTCGACAACAAGTTCGACTACGGCATCGTGGGTGGCATCGGCGTTGAATACAGCATGCCCCGTGTGGGACACTTGCTCGTGGAAGCACGCTATTATTACGGACTGGGCAACATCTATCCCGACTCCTCGGCCGACACCTTCGGCTCCAGCAACTTCCAGAACATCCAGTTCAAGGTTTCTTACCTCTTCGATATCATCAAAACAAAAAAATAAATCACTACAACTATGTTTGAAGGTCAACCGAAAGGACTATTCGCACTCGCCCTGGCCAACACCGGCGAGCGCTTCGGCTACTACACAATGATAGCCGTTTTTGCCCTGTTCCTGCGTGCCAACTTCGGCCTCACGCCGGCCATGGCGGGCACCATCTACAGTTCGTTCCTCATGTTTGTTTACTTTTTCCCCCTGATAGGCGGCATCATGGCCGACAAGTTCGGCTTCGGCCGCATGGTAACCACGGGCATCATCATCATGTTCCTGGGCTACCTGCTGCTGGCCGTACCCCTCGGCGGCGACAAGGTGGCGCTCATCGTCATGCTGGCAGCGCTGTTGCTCATCGGCTTCGGTACCGGTCTGTTCAAGGGTAACCTGCAGGTTATGGTGGGTAACCTTTACGACGATGCAAAGTACGCCAGCAAGCGCGATGCCGGCTTCTCCATCTTCTACATGGCCATCAACATCGGTGCGCTGTTTGCTCCCACCGCCGCCATCAAGATTAAGGAGTACGCCGAGACCGCACTGGGCTATTCGTCGAACGATGCCTACCACTTCTCGTTTGCCGTGGCATGTGCCTCGCTCATCCTCTCCATCGCCATCTACTATGCCTTCCGCTTCACCTTCCGCCATACCGAGGGAGGCAAGAAGCAGGCCGTAAAGGGCGAGCAAGCCGTCAGCGCAGAGCCCGAACTCACCAAGGAGGAAACCAAGCAGCGCATCATTGCCCTCTGCCTTGTGTTCGCCGTGGTCATCTTCTTCTGGATGGCGTTCCACCAGAACGGCCTTTCACTGACCTACTTTGCCGACGAGTTCACCGCCAACAAGTCTGAAGGCGTGGAAAGCATGGCGTTCAATGTGTGGAACCTCGTGGCCATCATCTTCATTGTCTATGCCGGCTTCTCCCTTTTCCAGAGCAAGACGCAGCGTGGCAAACTCATCTCCACGGCCGTCATCGTGGCAGCTGCGGCATTCCTCTATTGGAGCTATACCCGCCTGACGGGCTCCGTCGATGTGTCCGCACCCATCTTCCAGCATTTCAATCCCTTCTATGTGGTAGCCCTGACACCCGTCAGCATGGCCATCTTCGCCTCGCTGGCATCGAAGGGCAAGGAACCGTCCGCACCGCGCAAGATAGCCTATGGCATGTTGGTGGCAGCCAGTGCCTTCGCACTGCTGGCCATCTTCTCCTACGGGCTGCCCATGCCCGAGATGGTGCCCGACGCCAGCGGGAACATGGTTGGCAAGCATGTAGCCGATGTTACGCCCAAACTGCTCATCTTCACCTATCTCATCCTTACCTTCGGCGAACTCCTGCTCAGTCCGATGGGCATCTCCTTCGTTTCGAAGGTGGCACCGCCCAAGTACAAGGGCATGATGATGGGCGGCTGGTTCGTGGCCACCGCCATCGGCAACCAGCTCGTATTGGTCGGTGGCGTGCTCTGGGGAAAGGTTCCCCTCTGGGTATGCTGGAGCGTGTTCCTCGGCGTATGCCTCGTAGCGGCACTCTTCATGTTTGCCATGATGAAGCGTCTCGAGCGCGTGGCATAGTCTTCGCACCCTATAAAAACAAGGTCCTCGCAAGCGTTTCCAATCTGCGCTTGCGAGGACTTTTTTGTGTTTGTATCTCCGCTGTTTTCTATTCAATTTCCGTTTAGGCTCCAAACGCCTTTCGTTTAGGCTCCGTTCACCTTCCGTTTGGGCGGCAGTTGCACTCCGTTTGAGCCCCAAACGCAGAACACCCTCTAACCGCCCTGAAATAGGGCGTTCCCGAAAGACGCGGATTTGCTATTGTTTTGTCTTGTGAAAAATACTCTTGTACGAAAAGTTTTTTGAAAAAATAATTCTATATTTCATAGTATATTCAAGAGAATCAGGTATGGGTAATATCGTTTTAATTGTTATTGCACTTTTTGTAGTAGCCTTTTTGTTCTCTTTCATACAGAACAAACGCAAGGGAAAGAACTATGAAGCAACCCTTGTGGAGAAAGCATATAAAACTAAAAAATTGTACAAAGGCAGTTTGACCCGTTATATTGACAGGGATGCGGGCTATACCATTCTGTGATATTTTATATCAGGAAAGACAAACACCCTGACTGATTTCGTTCCTACAGATGAGTTGCTCGTGAATGATTGCCTTGTGTTATTTGATGAACAGCGCGAGAAATTGTCTATCATACCCAATATAAGGAGTCATGGTGTGTCGAAGACCATCGCCTTCTCGGATATCATTTCCTTGCAACCGATGGAGGTGTCAAAAACAAAGAAAGTTACACGCGGAGGCATTTCTCCCATCTCAATTAAAGGATACAGATGGGCTTCCAGTACGACGAAGATACTTCGGCAGATTGAACGCATATACATTGAAGTGAAATACCATGCATACAATCAGGAAAAAACATTTGAGCTGCCCATATTCGATGGGATTTCATACAATGATAGTTCTCTTATACCAAGAAAGTGACTCAGGTGAATGAAACAATTAACAAGTTTCATGACATCATAACGGCCTGAGATGCTCACTCCCTCAGCAGACTCCGGGGTCAATTACAAAGAAGAAAATATAACCCTTCACTTACGACAGCTATTTGTTCAAGGAAAAATTTTTTCTTGTAAATTACAGGCTGGAGAAACTAGTAGAAAACTCAATATTACGAAATACAAGTATGAAGAAGATGAAACGAATCCTATTAACAATCTTTTGTGTTATCCTTGTATCTTATTCTTTTGCTCAGACTAAAGGAAATGCAGTGTCAATGGTCTCTTATGAGCAAGGATGGCTTGATAGCGATGGTACCCTTGCACTGAAAAACAACACGGATAGGAATATTAATAATGTTTCTTTTCGGATTACCTATCTTGATATGTCTGGCAATGCTCTCGATTACGAAGAATATTCTCTAAGGGTTGATACCGCTCCTGGGATGACAAGGAAGATAGACACCCAGCTTACGAACATAGACGCAATTACCATTATTATAAATCGGAAAACATGCCTGGAGGTTCTCCTGCTTTCAAAGTGAAGTTTGAACTGAAGGACTATAACGCAATATCGCAGGATGCAGGATATGAAGAAGAACAGTCCGACATGCTAATCTCAGACTCCATGGAAAATGAGAATACAGGCTTGTCTGCTTTAATGGAATTTGTTATTTTCTTGTTTGCCATTGGAGCATGGATTAGCATGTATATCATTGTTGCAGTGATGGCACAGAAGCGTCACAGGTCTGTGGTAATATGGGTTCTGCTAAGTATGATAGCAAGTCCACTGCTCATCATTTTCATTTTATTTTTTGTGGGCAGTGATAATAGGCATATAGGGCAATACGGCAAATAAAGAGACCTCCCCAGAGGTGTATGGATTTTGCTTGACACGACTAATCATTAGAAAAGAAAAGGCTTGAAAACAAAAAACTAAGTTTTCATTCTCAAGCCTTTTTCTTTTATGTGATTCCGTTGGGGCTCGAACCCAAGACCCGCAGCTTAGAAGGCTGCTGCTCTAATCCAACTGAGCTACGGAACCAGCATTGCGGGTGCAAAATTAAATGATTTTATCGGTTGCGCAAAATTTTGCCACTGAAATTGTGGTTTGCTCATAACACTCATAGCCCCTCTTGGCTAAAGAGGGGATTGGTCGTTTATTTGAACTTCTTGATGTATTCGTCTGCCCTGGAATCGCCCAGTTGTCTGACGCGTTCCAATAGTGGGAGCCCTTCCTTCTTACGCTTTGTCTGGCAGAGGGCAATGCCCTTGATGAGCAAGGCGTCAAGGTTTTGTTCTTCGATGAGCAGACAGGCGTCTGCCGAGCGGATGGCTTCCTCATATTGCTTGAACCGCAGGTGCAGGGAGGCTTTCTGTGCCCAGAGCAGATAGTTGGCACGGTCGACGATTATGGCGCGGTTGATGTCGTTCAGTGCCTGTTGGTATTGGTGTATCTGCATTTCACACTGGCTTCTGACCAGATAAAAGTCGCTGATAAGTGGCCGGCCGCCCATGATGCTGTCGTAGAGATTGTAGTCGGCTACGGCCTTGCGGTAGTCGCCCGACTGGTTCCAGGCATCTGCCCGTGCCAGGAGATAGGGTGGAAGATAGGTGCCGCTTGTTGTGCCCTCAACTTGTATGGCACTGTCGAGCAGGGCGATGTATTCTGTGGAAGGAGCCTGCAGCGCCTGCTTGCATTGGGAGGCCTCGTAGAACAGTTCACCGCTGCGTATTTCTGTTTTCGTGAGTTCCATGAACTTGTCATAGGCGGTCTGATAGTTGCCTTTGGCAAAGAGCAGCTGTGCTTCCTGATGCCTGTATGGCAGGAGGGGTTGGATGCGATAGGCAGCATGCGCTTCTTCAAGGGCCTTGTCCAGCGTCCACTCGGCAAATGGCTGATTGGGGAAGTAGGCATGCTTCTGGTAGATGAGCTTTGAGAGCGCAGCGTGGACTTCGTCCTTGTTTTTTACCTTTGCGAAAGCCTGCTTTATGATGTCATCGGCTCTTTGGAAATTCTGCGATTTCAGTTCTTCCTCGGCCAGTGTGGAATAACCTTCTATTTCGCTGGGGAACTTGCCGATGAAGTCTTTTATGTAGGCAATCCTCGTAATGGAGTCGGAGCGTTGTCCTGCCAGCAACAAGACTGCCAACGCCTGTTCCTTGTCGTCGGGATAGGCAATGCGGATGTTGGTGCTCCGCAGGGTGGCATCGTTTGCCAATATGGCGTTCTCCATTTGAAAACTGGTGGCAAAGTTAATGTCAATGGCAGTGGCTGAACCATGGTTCACACCCGATTTAGCCACTCCAAGCACTTGCCCGTTCTGGTTGACGACAGGACAGCCGTCGAGCATTTGGTCAATTGAACAGTCGAGCAGGTAATAGCAGTACTTGCCAAAGAAACTTTCAGTGGACTTTATTCCGCAATTTCTGGCTGTACTTCCTTTCCCGACAATCCACGCCTTGGTGCCGTTGCTTGCCGGCTTACTGGCGAGTACTGGCTGACGGCTCTTCATGTTTACATGGAATTTGCAAACATCGTACAGTTCATTGGCACCGTAGATGGTTTCCACAGGGTGTGTATTGCCGTCGGCATCTTCGATTGTCGCGCGGTGAGCTCCGTTAAAGGGCGTCCACAGGCTGACAGCATCGCCATTGTCGTTGATGAAGAAACCGTTGGCGGTGGCAATGATGTCGCCCTTAGCGTTGTAGCTTTTCAGTTGGAAGACAGACTTGCGGACATTCTGCACGGCTGCTGGCTGTGCATAGGTCGCTACTGCTGATAATATTAATAGGAAGTATATAATGATTCTTTTCATAGTCTAAGAAGATGTTTGGCATTCTCAATGGCGGCTGAACTGATGTCTGTGCCGCTGAGCATTTGTGCTATTTCGTCAATGCGCTGTTCGGGAGCGAGTTCCACCATGTTGCTGACGGTTCTGTCGTCGCGCTCCTGTTTGGTGACGCGGTAGTGGTGTTCGCCCATGGCGGCAATCTGTGGCAGGTGGGTGATGCTGATTACCTGCCGTTTGCTTTGTCCCATGTTGCGCATGATGTTGGCCATCTTCTCGGCAATGGCACCGCTGATACCGGTGTCTATCTCGTCAAAAATGATGGTCGGGAGGTTCTGAGAATGGCTGATGAGTGATTTCAGGCAGAGCATGACGCGTGAAATTTCTCCACCCGATGCCACCTGACTGATTGGCTGCATGGGGATATCCTTGTTTGCGCTGAAGAGAAAAACGACCTTGTCGGCGCCGTCAGGAGCAAGTTCCTTTTCCTGCATGTCAATACTGAACATCACCTTTGGGATGCCCAGTTGCTGGAGGTCGTCAGTCATCTGCTTTTCGATTGTCCGTGCTGCCTTTTTGCGTTTGTCGGTCAACTCTGCGGAGAACTTGCGACACAGGTCCTCTTTTTCTTGGACATTCTTCCGCAATTGCTCCAGAACTTCCTCACTGTGGTCTATTCCTTCTACTTTGAGTGCAAGCTCTTGCTGGAGATGGAGCAGGTCGGTAATGCTTTGACGGTGGTGTTTTCTCTTTAAAGACTGTATGAGATCCAATCGTTGTTGTTTCTCATCAAGGTCGGATGGATTGAAGTCTATGCGGCTGAGTTGCGTGGCAACTTCCTGTTCAATGTCTTTTATTTCGACCAATGTTGTTTCAATTCGCTCGGCAAGTTTTTCTGAGGAGGACATGACGCGGTTGATTCTTGCCAGTTCGTGACTAATTCTTTTCAGGCGTTCGATGATTCCGTCCTCATTTCCAAGGAGATCCTCGGCCGTATACAGGCTTTCTTTGATTTCTTCGGCATGGGCGAGAATGCTTATTTCGTTTTCTAGGCTTTCTTCTTCGTCGTCGGAGAGTGTTGCATTTTCCAACTCATTCAGCTGGAAGCGCAGGTAGTCCTCGCTGTCTTTTGACTGGCGAATTCTTTCTGTTTCGTCGTTCAGTTGCCTGATGGCATGCTGATAGGCCGTGTAGGCATTCTTGTATTCCCCGATAGTGTCAGAGTGTCGGGCAATGATGTCGAGCGTGTTGAGTTGGAAATCTTCTTTCCGCAGAAGTAGGTTTTGGTGCTGGCTGTGGACATCGAGCAGTATGTCTCCCAGTTGCCTCATCAGTTGAAGGGCGACAGGGGTGTCGTTGATAAATCCCCTGGACTTGCCACTGGGGGCTATCTCACGCCGAACAATGCATTCTTCAGTATCGTATTCCAGTTCATTCTCGTCGAAGAATTGCTTTATCTGATAGCCGTTGATGTCGAACTTTGCTTCGATGATGCATTTCTTGTCAGCGTTGCGCAGTATATTTCCATCGGCTCTGTTGCCTACGAGTAGGCCTATTGCTCCAAGAATAATGCTCTTGCCGGCACCGGTTTCACCAGTGATTACAGAGAATCCGGGATGAAAGTCTACCTGCAGATTCTCAATGATGGTATAGTTCCTGATGTCCAGTTGTCGTAACATAGTTATTCCTTGATTTTATCCCATGCATTGCTTTGGCTGGCATTGATGGAGAAGAGTACTTCGTAGACAGATTCTTTTTCCTTTTGCGTGCCTTTTCCTTTGTAGATGTTGGCAATTTCATCCCTTTTGTAATCGGTCCATATCTGTGGCAACATGCTCATGGGTCGCTCTTCGTGGCATTTCTTCAGTTCTGTTTCAATGGTGGTGGTAATGGCGTTCCTTCCCAGATCGGCATTGGCAACCATCTGGTCAAGTCCAAGTCGGTAATAGTTGTATTGTAACTGTCGGAAAGGCTCCATTCCGCTGTCCAGATAGTCGTTGATGACGGCATATCTGTTCTTGTCGTCCTCGAACGATTTCCAGCCTGTGAAATTCAGGCTCTGGGCATTGTTGGCAATGTTGTAGCAACGCAGTAGACAGTCTTCACCTCCCTTTGGAGAGAAAGAGTCCATGTCAATTCCAATTAGCAGGTAGGCATAGTAGGCCAGCAGTGCCGTGAGTTGGTTGTCGACTGTTTCCTCATTGAAATTAAGCTGGTCGAACTGTGCGAATTCAAAATTGAAATCGTTGTCTGTGTTGCTATAGGTGGTGGTGGTGTAGGCGGAATTGTACACAGGCCTGTTCGACAGGATCAGTGCCTTGCATGTGAAGAGGTTGGTTGAAGGGTCGTATTTCGTAACTGTGATGTTAAAACTGCAGTTGATTCTTTCGTTTCTCCTGTACTGCGAGTTGGTCCACTGACGCTCGTTCATGAATTGCTCAAGCGTTTCCTGTAAGTTCTCGAAGATACTCACATCTGTACCTTGTATCTGGTTGTGGTTCACAACAATACGCGCGTTCAGCTCTTGCGCATTGCTGATGAGCGAGAACATCAAAAGCAGCAGCGAAATCAAACACTTCATACTATTTCATCTTTAATTTTATGCGTGTGACAATTTCTTTTGTGTTGTGGGGGAAATCACTTTCCATCATCCATGTGTAGAACGATGGTTCTTTCTTCAGGACCTCAACAACGGACTTGCCCTTGTGCTTCCCAAAGTTGAATACTTCTTCCTTGTGCTCGTTGCCCTTTTCGTCTTTGGATATTTTCCAGACAATCCTGCCGGCGAGGTCGACATTGTTGTTGGTCTTGCAGAATTCGGCCAGGCCGGCAATGGTATTGGGCAGATGTTTGTTTTCGGGATTAGCCTCGTTGTACATCTGTAGTTGGCCCTGCAATACCCGATAGGTGGCTTCTGTATCCTGATCTGCGCGATGGGCGGCGAAATCATCGGTCATCTCCCGACCGCAGTAGAATTTATAGGCCGCAGCAAGGTTGCGCGGTTCCATCTTGTGGAAAATGGTCTGTGCATCAATGAACCGGCTGTTGGCGAGGTCTAACGAAATGCCTGCACGATAGAATTCCTCTACCAACATGGGGATGTCGAAATAATTTGAGTTGAAGCCCGCAAAGTCGCAATTTTCAAACTCCCTTGCAAGGGTAGGGGCAACTTCCTTGAAAGTAGGTGCGTGCGCCACCATTTCGTCCGAGATACCCGTCAGTTGGGAAATGAATTGGCCAATAGGTTTTTCGGGATTGAAGAGATGGTTATTGCGTTCCTCTGTCCCGTCCGGTTTTACCTTGATGTAGGACAATTGAATTATCCTGTCTTTAATAATATCAAGCCCCGTAGTTTCCAGGTCGAAAACTACGAGGGCTTTGTCAAGATGTATTTGCATAATTTAATTAGTCGTTGAGAAGCATTGGCATGATGAGCATGAGCACATCCTGGTTCTCTGGCTGAACAGTGGGGACGATAATGCCTGCCCTGCTTGGATCGGCGAGCAGCAAGTCAACGCTTTCACTCTCAATGTTATTGAGGATTTCGGTGAGAGAACTGCCCTTGAAGCCAATACTCATGTTCTGGCCAGTGTAGTCGCATGTCAGTTTCTCTTCTGCACTTGTTGAGAAGTCAATGTCCTGCGAAGACAGTTTCAAGAGCCCCATTTCAAGCGTCAAGCGGATTTGCTGGCTGCTTTCACTTGCAAACGGAAGAACGCGACGCAAGGCTCCGATGAGCGATTTGCGGTCGATGGATAGTTTGTTGGGATTGTTCTTCGGTATTACGGAAGAATAGTTCGGATATCTGCCTTCAATCAGTCGACTGTTAAGCACTCCGTCGTTGAAAAGTATTTCAACATTCCGGTCATTGAAACGGATTGTAACATCGCCGCCATCCTTCGCGAGGACATTCTTCAAAAGCGATGCCGGTTTTTTAGGCAGGATGAATGCAGCAGGCTCGTCGCTCTTGATGTTGAAGTTGATGCTGCGCACCAGTTTGTGGCCGTCACTGGCAACAATGGCCAGTCCCTCTGCCGTGAGGTCGAAGTAAATACCGTTCATTACGGGCCGGAGTTCGTCCTGACCTGTGGCAAAGATGGTGCGGTTCAGGTTGTCACTCAGGAGCGAGGCATCCATGACAATGACCTTGGCATCGTCGCCTACGGCTTGTGTCAAAGGATATTCATCGGCATTTTGGGCCGTGAAATTGTACACGCCGTTCTGGTAGAGTATCTGGATTGTGTTCTGTGTAATATCCACATCAAAGTTGAGAGGTTGCTCAGGCAATTCCCTTACAGCCTCCAGAATGGTCGGACTGGGTACGGCAAATCGGCCGTCGCTGTCAGCGTCGTCCAATGCCAGCGTGGTTTTCATCACATTCTCGCCATCACTGGCGGTAATGGCGAGTTTTTTGTCGGCCACCTCAAAAAGGAAGCACTCGAGGATGGGCATCGAGTTCTTGTTGTTAATAACTTTTGAAAGGGCTTGTAAACGGCTGCTCAGGGCAGTACTGGATAGTGTGAATCTCATTGGTCTTATTTTAATTCGTTTATTTATAGCATGGGTTTACTTAGCCACCGATGTCGGGTTGAAAGCAGTTCTCCCACACATTCGATGTTCTTTGCCACAAAAATATAAAAAAGAGGCATACGATGCAAAAAATAAAATGAAAACTTTAGAATTTTGAACATTTTTTACTAATTTCGCAGTCGATAATATTTTTGACAACGAACAATTTAAAATACAACAAAATGGAATTACAAGGAAAGGTTATAGCCGTATTGGAAAAACGCCAGGGAGAATCCGCCCGTGGCTCTTGGGAAATTCAAGAATATGTTATTGAGACTGTAGATGCATATCCTCGCAAGTTGCATTTCAGCGTTTTCGGAGCTGATCGTATTGCCCGCTTTAACATACAGATGGGGCAGTTGGTAAATGTCTCCTTCGACATTAATGCGCGCGAATACAACGGTCGCTGGTATACTGATGTCAGGGCTTTTGATGTTCGTCAGGTTGATCCCAACGCACAGGGTCCAGTTGTTCCTCAAGCCGCTCCGCAGCCTGCTGTCGAAGCCAACCCATTCCCGCCACAGGAACCGGCCGCAGCCGAATCGGAGGACGACCTGCCTTTCTAGAGCGCGGTGACAATTATAGAAAAAAGCCATCAAGAAGAAATTCCTGATGGCTTTTTCTATACGACAACCATGCGCTTAACAGACCTTTTCCCAGACATAAATCTGCCTTTGCAAATATAGTGCAGCAGTAAGCTGTGACGGAAGAAAGGACGAAAACCTTAACGGATGTCGGACATCTGAAAAATGAAAGGGTCTCAAACGCATTATGTTTGAGGCCCTTTCGTGCTGCGTTTGGGGCCTAAATGAAATGCGTTTGGGGCTCGAATGTAATTCGTTGCAAGTCAAAGTGTTTGAAGGGCAAAAACACCTTAGAACAGATGCTGGCTGAGAAGTTGCAGGATGGCAATTTTCTCATTGGTTTTCACCGCCATGGAGATGTTAAAGGGGGACCCTCCGTAGGAAATCATTTTGATGGTATGTCCTTTGACGGCGGAAAGAACGCTGTGATATTTCCCATTCTCGCAGGAAAAATCACCCACCACGCAAACGACACTCATATTGTTTTCAACAGTTGTTTGACCGTATTGCTCCAGTGCCCGTTCCAAATCCTGCAAGTGCGTATTGCTTTCGAAGCAAATAGCAAGGCTTACTTCGCTGGTAGACATCATATCGATGGTGATGTCGTAACATTCGAATATCTCTAGGGTTTTCTTCAGAAAGAGGTTAGGGGCAACATTCCTTTTTGAACGGATGTTAAGTACCGTCATGTTGTCTTTGGCAGCAACGGCCTGTATCTTTCCTCTTTCTATATCGCCTACGATGAGCGTTCCCTCCGCTTTCGGATCCATCGTGTATTTGAGACGAATAGGGATATTTGCCTTTTTGGCAGGCAGTACGCAGGTAGGATGGAGTATCTTTGCTCCAAAATAGGCCAATTCGGCCGCTTCGGAGAAACTGATTTTCCGTATGGCGGAGGTCTTTTCTACGCATCGTGGGTCGTTGTTGTGAATGCCGTCGATGTCGGTCCAGATTTGTATTTCGTCGGCAGGCAGCGCTGCTCCCAGTAACGAAGCCGTATAGTCGGACCCTCCCCGACGGAGGTTGTCAGTCTCGCCAAAGGCATTTCGACAGATATACCCCTGCGTGATATAAATTTGCGCACCTTTGTGTCGTTCCATGACGGAAGCCAGTCTGTTTGTAATCATGGGCATGTCCGGCTCCTGGTTCTTGTCAGTAAAAACAAATTCGAGGGCATCAAGTAGTTGAGCATTGACATGGTTCTCCAACAAATAGTTCGCCATCATGGTAGTGGAGAGTATTTCCCCTTGCGCGAGAATCTGCTTTTCTTCGTACGATGCAAAGTATCCATTCCCAAAAGACTTGATAAACTCGAATCGCTCTTGGGCAAATCTTGAAAGTTTCTCCTGATATTCCGCTGTATGGAACAGTTCGGTCATATGGGCGAGGTATTTTTCTTCCAGCCCATCAATTATGCTGTGCGCTTGGGCAGTTTCACCCTCATAATAGTGTTTTGAAATTTCCACGAGTGCATTCGTAGTACCGCTCATGGCTGACAACACTACAAGAAGTGGCTCGTTCGCTTCGCAGAGCAGGCGGGCAACATCTTTAATTCTATCGGGTGAGCCAACGGAAGTGCCCCCAAATTTCATTATTTTCATTGCGCAGACTTCTTTGGAGTAAATTCCTCAGTGACATTTTTCATGGAGGTTTCCACGCACTGATAGACTGTACCTGGATATTTGTCAAGCATGGGCAGATTGTGTGTCGTCATGATGACCGAAGTTCCATTTTCGGTGAAACCCTTCAGCAGTTTAATAATGTCGGCGGCTGTTTCCGGGTCAAGGTTTCCGGTCGGTTCGTCTGCCACAATCAATTTAGGGTTGTTCAGCACGGCACGGGCAATCGCTATGCGTTGTTGTTCACCGCCGGAGAGTTCGTGAGGCATTTTGTTTATCTTATCACTCATGCCTACCAGTGAAAGCACTTCCTCTATGCGCTCCTGAATGGCCTTTTTGTTCTTCCATCCGGTCGATTTCAGTACAAACTGAAGGTTCTTGAAAACGGTACGGTCATGAAGCAACTGAAAGTCTTGGAAGATAATCCCCATCTGCTTGCGTAGGTTAGGGATGTCCTTGCGCTTGATATTCAACAGGTTCTTGTCCAGGACGACGGCCGTTTCGGCATCCTCTCTTTCAATATCGAGTTCACAGTAGAGCGTCTGCAGCAGAGAACTCTTTCCCGACCCTACCTTTCCTATGATATAGACAAACTCTCCTTCGCTCACTTCAAAGTCGACATCATTGAGAATCAGGGTGTCGGCTTGGTAGATACTTACTTTCTTATATTGGACAACCGTCATGGGCTATTTCTCCTTATCGTTATTAGGTTCTTTCAAAATAATGCTAGTCGCTCCAAGCGTGAACAGTGTTCCGTCAGAAATGTACCGTTGTTCTTTGTCGCCAAGAATCTCGTTGTCAACGAAAGTGCCGGTATAGCTTGGCCCGTCTTTTAGAATATATCGGAGCTTTCCTTTTTTGTCTTTTGTCACATTAATGGTACAATGGCTCATGTCCACACTGGGGTCGTTAGTCTCAATAGGACAGTTGATGCCGCTTCCCTTCATGTATCTGCCAATGGTGTTCATGCCAAGGTGAAGAGGAATAATCTGTTTGTAGTGGAAGACATTTTCGATGACAACCAGGCTTCCATAAGGAGCATCTACAAGATTCTCCTCGGGAATTTCTTCTCTTTGCCGGTTTCTGAGTCTGGATATTCCTATTCTTATTCCAAATTGTTTGTTGCAGTCCGGGCATACAAAAACAAGCGACTGCCCGTCGCTGTATTTTGTTTCGTCAAAGGTAATGTAATTGTCGCATTTGGGACATCTGACTCTTTTCATGCCGATTACAGATTGAAGGTGAGTCATTCTTTGACTTTCAGAACCCAAGCGTCTTTAAATCCAGCATTGTCACGCAGTTGCTGAAGTTTTAGGTAAGCGTCATTCTCCGATGAAAACACACCATAGATGACTTTTGTATTCTTCTTGGTCAATACTTTTGTACCGGTATACCCTTTCACAATCATTTCCTGGGCAAATTGTGTAGCGTTCTTTTTGCTGATTCTACTTGCCAGTACAATGGTGAAATAAGTGCGACCCTCGGCGTGGGCTTCGTGTCCCATAGTCGTCGTAGCATTTACCAGCATGGGAGCCTGCTGCTGGGTAATGAGTAGATTTTGCTCTGGCAGGATATTGGTGGATACGCTTTTAGGAAGGAGGCGCAATGCCGTGTGGGCTACATCGAAGTTGGCCGCGGTAGTATTGCTGTTGTTGACCGTTGAAGGAAGGGAGAAGAAGAGAATGAAAGCGATGCAGGCTGCTGCCAGTGCTCTCAGTGTACTCTTCTTTATGCTGATGGTGTCGCCGCTTTTGTCGTTGGTGAGTGAAACAACTTTGGCTGGCATCAAGTCTTTCAGACTATTATCGTCAGTTTTGAAAGGTTGAATGTCAACAACTCCTAGTCCGTAAAGTCCTGGGGTAAGTACACCCGACTCGAACGGTGAGAATGTCTTTTTCCCATCTTCGTTGAGTTCTATTCTTCCAATGCCGTAGAAATCGACATAGCCTTCGTTTTCCAAGAGAAGGTTTAGACGCTCTACCGTGTGCTCTATTCTTGTGCAGGCCTCCGGGTAACTGATGTCTTCGCTCTCCACATATGACTGTGCCAGCAGAGAATCGTTCATGGTCAGTTTGGAATTGAAGCCCAATGTACGCTTTGGAGGAATGAAAACATGCTCGTTTTCGTCATAGCATGCATCAATATGATGCGCTACAAATCCGCCGAAGTCGGGAATTATAACGCAATCATTCGAAAGCAAAAGATTTTCTATATGACCAACGAATGTATTCATCATTGCAAAGGTATGCTTTTCAGGGCAAACCCCCAAACTTTTTTATAAATAAAATAAGTTTCACAGGTGGGCCGGTGGTGTAGGCGTACACCCTGCTTGGAAAGAATTCTGTGCTGTCTTCCGTTATTTAATCAGTTCGGCGATAAGTGGTTCAAGATTGTCAAGTTGCAGCATATTGGCAGCATCGCTTAGCCCTAGGTCAGGAGTGGGGTGTACCTCAAAGAAATAGCCGCTTGCACCGAATGCTTTTGCGGCAAGTGCCATGGAAGGAACGAACTTTCGGTCGCCGCCAGTTTTTCCATTGCTACCTCCCGGCCGTTGGACACTGTGCGTACAGTCCATGATGACAGTGTCGACAATCTCACGCATGTCAGGAATGTTACGGAAGTCAACGACCAGATTGTTGTAGCCGAAAGCGTTGCCGCGTTCCGTGAGCCATACCTCTTTGGCGCCAGCTTCCTTTGCTTTCTCAACAGGATAGCGCATATCCTGCCCACTGAGAAACTGAGCTTTCTTTATGTTGACGGTCTTGCCGGTCTTTGCAGCAGCTATCAGTAAGTCGGTTTGCCGACAGAGAAATGCAGGTATTTGGAGTACATCAACCACTTCGCCGACTGCTTGTGCTTGATGGCTTTCGTGAATATCGGTCAGCAACTTTAATCCGAATTTCTCTTTTACCTTGGAAAGCATTTGCAGCCCCCGCTCCAATCCTGGTCCGCGAAAAGAAGATATACTTGTGCGGTTGGCCTTGTCAAAGGAGGCCTTAAAGATAATCTCAACACCGAGGTCCTTATTGATTTTAACTAGTTTTTCGGCCACGGTGTCCAGCAGTTCCTGCGACTCTATGACGCAAGGGCCGGCAATGAAAATAGACTTGTCTTGCATGTCGTGCTAATTGGTATATTTTCCCAATGTGATTTTAATGCGTTGCGGTATGAGATGGAGCATCTCATTGGGTGCAAGCGGAAAGAATTTGATGAAATGCTTGAAGGCAATCTCTGCAGTTTCCATGCTCTTGGCTATTCCCGGGGCCATATTCTTACGATGATACTTGCCAAAATTGCCTCGTCGTTCAATCTCCTTTAACAGTCGATTGCCCCAGACATAGTCCGACTTCTTAAGAATTACCGGAACATCTTCGGCAGGCAATCCCAACTTCGTTACAAGCAATGCCGCCATGGCACGGAAGGCTTTCAGATAGCCAATGCGTTTGAGGTGTAACTGAAACAGTTTGGTGTCATACTTCCCGCTGAAAGTATGAAGCAGTATGGCTAGGTCGCATACCTGCCTCAGCCCAACGCCCTCTATAATCAGATGGTTATATAAATGTTTGAAAATCAATATGATGGTCTCTATTGTTGGAAGTGTCTTGATTTCTTTGTCGCCCAGATGTATTGTTCCAGCTCTGCTCATGCTTTGCTCAATCAGATTGTCGAAATAGCGTTGATGTCTTGGATTGCCAAAGGTTTCTGTTCGGTGGTGCATCTCACAGTCAATCCCTTTGAGGTAGAAGTCCAGATGTTTTTCAGTGTCTTCGCTTCCCCTTTTGATTTCGGGGTGTTCGGTGAATATTTTGACAGCACGCGGAAAATCTTTTTTCGACACATAGAAATCTATGTCGCCTGGTCTTCTCATGGCAGGCTCAGGGTAGTATACTGCAAGCGTTTGCCCCTTGAATATGACATAGTCAATCTGTGCTGTATTTAGAATCTCAGCCAATTCGCCAGCAACCTTATTAAACTTCTTAAAGAAATTCTCATGTTGTTGCTTCTCTACAAGCATTTTCATTGTGTACTGGGTATTGGTCTTGACATTGTTGCGTATCATGGATTCAATTACCAATCCAGAGACACAATGTTCCTGTGCCATTTGCCAGATGTCTGCGAACACTATGGGATCGATGCTTTCGGGCATTTCTCCCTTAAGCCAAAGGGCATTGCGAAGAATTTGGTAGAACAGTTCTTTCATCGTCTGATAAACTGTGGTATTTTCCAGGCCATCTTCATCAGTTTCGCAGGTATGGCCCAGAATCCATGTGCTCTATATATCTTCACATCCTCTTTCCACATGGCCTTGTGATTTCTTAGATTGGTGGAAAGACCTCCCATGCGCATGCGTACGACATATTTATTAAGGTACGCAGGCGTGACCTTTTCATCGTAAAGATATCTGAGGAGCAGATCTGTGTCGGAGGCAATTTTGTACTGTTCGTCGTAGAGACCCAGTCGCAGCATGGTATCCCTTCTGATGTAGCAAGTGGTGTGCAGGGGGAGCCATCCCATCTTTATCTTCCAGCGCCCAAATGAGCCGCCAATCCAGTTCCTGATAATCTTTTCGTGGTGGTCTGCATCCACATAAAGCCCATTCGCATAGAGGAATTCACATCCGGTGCGCTTTATTTCTTCGGCCACGGTGCTGAGCGTGTGTGCATCGTAGAACCAGTCGTCGCTGTGGAGCACACCAATTACATCGCCGGTGGCCATGCGAATGCCCTTGTTAATGGCTTCGTACATGCCATGGTCGGCTTCGGATATCCACTTAAAGATGAAGTGTGGGTGGGCTTTCTTGAAATCTTCGGTCTGACAATGTGTGGCAAATTCCTTGAGTTTATCAACAGAACCATCGGTGGAGGCTCCGTCAACAACAATGTATTCCACATCATTGTAGTCTTGAGCCAGCACACTTGCCATGGCATCGCCAATGGTTTCAACGCGATTATAACATGAAGTGATTATTGTAATTTTCATTTGTTTGGATGAAGGTGGGAGAAACACTTTTAGTCTCTTCTGAAGATATCCCTGGTGTAAACTTTCCCGGCTACATCGTCGAGTGAGGAATCGTAGCGGTTGGCGATGATGCAGTCGCATTGGCGCTTGAATGCCTCAAGGTCATTCACCACCTTACTGCCAAAGAATGTACTGCCGTCATCCAGCGTCGGTTCGAAGATGATCACCTTGGCTCCTTTTGCCTTGATGCGCTTCATCACTCCCTGTATGGACGATTGGCGGAAGTTGTCCGAATTGGACTTCATGGTCAGGCGGTAGACGCCGATGGTCACTGTTTTCTCGCCCTCTTTGTGGTAGGCGTTCTGCTCAGAATAGCCATAGTATCCAGCCATGCGCAGTACTTGGTCGGCAATGAAGTCCTTTCTGGTGCGGTTGCTTTCCACAATGGCACTCATGATGTTCTGTGGAATGTCTTGATAGTTGGCCAGCAACTGTTTCGAGTCCTTTGGCAGACAATAGCCGCCGTAACCGAACGAGGGATTATTGTAGTGTGTGCCAATGCGTGGGTCCAATCCGATGCCGTCAATAATGGCCTTGGTATCCAGTCCCTTCACCTCGGCGTAGGTGTCCAACTCGTTGAAATAGCTCACGCGAAGTGCCAGATAGGTGTTGGCAAAGAGTTTCACTGCTTCGGCCTCTTTCAATCCCATGAAGAGTGTTTCGATGTTTTCTTTCAATGCACCTTGCTGCAGCAGTTGGGCAAATTGGTGGGCCGACTCTTCCAAGCCCTCTCCGCCAACGGCCTTGATGGCAGCATTTTCTTCGGCAAATTCCGGTGAGTTGATAATCTTTGGATAGCCCACGATAATGCGGCTGGGGTAGAGATTGTCGTAGAGTGCCTTGCTTTCACGAAGAAACTCTGGCGAGAACAGCAGCCGGAGCTTTTCGTTCTTACCTTCTTCCTTGAATTTCCGCGCATATTTCACATAGAGCGAGCGGCAATAGCCCACGGGTATGGTGCTCTTGATGACCATTGTGGCCTTGGAGCCTGTCTGCAACACCAGGTCTATGACCTCTTCCACATGGGATGTGTCGAAGTAGTTCTTCACGGGGTCGTAGTTGGTCGGTGCTGCGATTACGACGAAGTCGACATCCTTGTAGGCTGCGGCCCCGTCCAGCGTAGCAACAAGGTTCAAGGGCTTTTCAGCCAGGTATTTTTCAATGTAGTCGTCCTGAATGGGTGAGACGCGATGATTGATTTTGTTCACCTTGTCTTCAATCACATCAACAGCCACAACCTCGTTGTGCTGAGCCAGCAGAGTGGCGATGCTCAAACCTACATAGCCTGTTCCGGCAACGGCAATCTTCATATCGATTTAGAGTTGAATGTTTTGTTTTCGCTGCAAAGTTACAATTAAATGTGCGCAATACAAAAGAAATTAATTTCTTTTTATGGCGGCGGAGCATATCTTCCCCAATGTTATTGTACCATCAGGGCGTTTGCGGTAAATAGGTTAATATCCACCTGCAAAGAAAGCAAGCATGGTCCCCATTGGCCATACTTGCTTTCTTTGCGGCGATGGCAGTTTGCCTATTGTGCTGGCTTGTATATCTTCTGTGCTGCTTCCAGTGCCTTTGTCCAGTCGGTGTCGAGCGAGAACTGCGTGAGGAAGTCGTTGTTGTCGACATAACCCCAGACGAGTTCCTTGTCCTGGTCTTGGAAGAGAGAGTTCTCCAGTGAGAGTTTCTTGAACAATGCGAGGACAACCTCGCGTTTCGACTTCTTTGTCTCCTTGCTCAGTTGTTCCACGAAGATGGTTACGAAGTCGAGCATAGCACTGGTTTGTACGCCCAAGTCGTATTCGGTGAAGGTGTCGTGTTTGGACCCTTCGTAGAGCAGATAGTAGATAGCGTCGTATTTGAATGTGGCAATCTTACGGTCCTGCAACGGTTTACTCTTGTCGAACTTGAGGGTTTCCATCTTACCGAGGATGCTGTTCACTTCCTTGAATATTTCCTGTCCTTTTACGGATGTGCTTATGGCAACGAGCAGTGCCATGGCTAACAATAGTTTCTTCATATTTGGTTGTTTGGTTGTTTGGTTGTTTGGTTGTTTAGTCGTTTTGTTGTCTGGATGTTTGGTTAATTGGTAACTTGTCAACTAAAACTATATTTTATGGTTCTTGATGGCAAAGTCTTTCCACGATTTGTATTTATGGTCGTTTTCCGGTATTCCGCTTTGGAGGAAATGGCAGTAGGCTGCTGCCACGGCATCGGTGGCATCCATGGCTTTCGGCATGTTACTGGCAGGGATATGCAGCATGCGTCGCAGCATGTCGGCCACCTGCGGTTTGGACGCCTGGCCGTTTCCGGTGATTGCCATTTTTATTTTCATCGGTGCATATTCGTGTATGGGGATGTCTTTTTGTATTGCAGCGGCTATGGCCACTCCCTGCGCACGCCCGAGTTTTAGCATGGACTGCACATTCTTGCCAAAGAAGGGAGCCTCGATGGCCATCTCGTCGGGCAGGTATCGCTCAATGACGGTGGTCACCTCTTGGAAGATATGGCCCAGTCGCAGGTAGTTGTCGCTCATCTTTCGCATGTCGATGATGCCCATGTCGACGAGCGTTGCCTTGTTCCCCTCGACGGAGAGGATGCCATAGCCCATCACATTGGTGCCGGGGTCTATGCCGAGTATGATGCGTTCAGGTTTGCTCATCGGTCGAGGAATGGGTTGGTGCTGAGTTCCTGTGCCATTGTGGTGCGAGGTCCGTGGCCCGGGTAGACAATGGTCTCGTCGGGGAGTTGGCACAGTCGCCGCAGGCTGTTGGTCATTTCGAACATGGAACCGTAGGGCAGGTCTGTCCGGCCGATGGTTCCCATGAAGAGGGTGTCGCCCGAAAAGAGCAGGTGTGCGCCCTCGGAGTAGAAGCATACGCTTCCTTTTGTGTGCCCGGGGGTGTGTATGGCGGTGAACTGATAGCCTCCCAGTGTGAAGGTATAGTCGTCGCCGAAGCATTTCAGTTCCCAGCCGTCGGAACCACCAATGTCGATGCCGCCCAGTTTGCGAGCCTGCTCGGCCATTGTACGCAGCAGCGGTTCGTCCTTTTCGTGCAGTTCAAGTGAAAGGCCGTATTCTTTGGTGATGGCCGGTACGCCGAAGTTGTGGTCGAAGTGGCCGTGTGTGGCAATGAGCCGTACGGGATGTAGTTGCTCAGTGGCGACATAGTCGGTCAATGCCTTTACCTCCTCATACGACAGTGCACCGCAGTCTATGAAGACGCACTCACGGCTTTCAGGGTCGGACAGTATGTAGCTGTTCTCGGAGAACATGTTGTATTGAAAGGTCTTTATCTCTAACATGGCTGGGAATGTAGGCGGTTAGCAGTGTGGGAGGTATATTACATATTTTTCTTTGAACCACGGGTCGGCGAACCATTTGCCGATTTCATCGACCATGACAATCTTTCTGTATGGCCGGATTTCCTCTTCAATGTTTCCGCCTTTCAGGCAGATGATGCCGTTGGGCAGTGCGTTCACCACGTCGGCTGTCTTTTTCTTCGGCTGTCCCAGCAGGTTTTTCCTGACCATTTTTGCTAAGTCGGGTAGGGGCATCACTCCTCGGGACAGCACAAAGTGATATTGTTCTTTCTCCTCTTCGGCCCGCAGTTGTACGGCTTTGACATTCTCCAGTCCCAACTGTTGGGCAATGTCCTGCACCACCGTTATTTTCTTACCCGTGCCGTCAATCAGTTTGAACTGGCATTCCGGAAAGAGGATGGCCAGTGGGATGCCGGGGAAACCTCCGCCGGTGCCCACATCCAGTATGCGCGTGCCGGGGCGGAAGCGGATGGTCATGGCAATGGCCAGCGAGTGGAGGACATGGTGAGGGTAGAGCGCGTCTATGTCTTTCCTGGAAATGACATTTATTTTTGCATTCCAGTCGCGGTAGAGCGGTTCCAGCATTGCCAGTTGGCTGCGCTGCTTGTCCGAGAGCCACGGGAAATATTTCAGGATTTCTTCCATATCGGTGGCAAAGGTACGATTAAGCGAGCGGAAAAGCAAATTTATTTGCATTTTCCCGAGCGTGAGTACCTTATCCAAAGGTGTGATTAAGCGAGCGGAAAAGCAAATTTATTTGCATTTCCCGAGCGTGAGTATATCCCTATTTGCATTTTAATCGAATGCATTCAGATCTGTCTTGACTGTTTCTGTTTGGGTAAGTTTGTAAAGATATTTTATGGAAATCCAGATTTTTCACTCTCTACAGCATGTTAAAATTCGGTTGGTGGGAAGAAGTGAAGGCCTGTCCGAGAAATTGTCTCTTTTGCGTTTTCCTATGGTTGTCAGCAGTTTGCGGGCATGTTTTCGGGCGTTTGAAATGCTTCTGTTTTTCAAGAGCCTAGGAGTCGGATGCCGATTCCTAGGCTCTTGTCGTACAATACCAGTCCAGTCGGCATACGGCACTCAGGCTCTTTTAATGGGATTCCTGGCTGGAAAATGTTAAAAGACATTCGCTTCCCGTATCAGATACTTCACAATATGCAGATAATGGAATGAGCAATGAGCGAGAAACTTGTCAAATATTTTTTCCATGTTCATAGGTAGAAATCACGAGTAAGCGCATGATGCCATTCTGACTTCGTGCCGTCCTTATGGCTGATGAACTGCTCCTCCAGCAGCATCTTGTCGGAATTTCTTGTCAGTTTCAGCAGTGTCCGGGTGGGTGACTTCCCCTCTATGGTAGCAACATCTGTGCGCTTCTGAACAGAAAATCCACGGGACAGTGCTTCGGAAACAAGTGCTGGCACGGAAGTGGTGGGCAGTATCAGTGAGAACGCTCCCTCCTTCGTGAGCAGTCTGTCTACACCCTCCATCAGTTCGCCCAAGGGCAACCACTGGCTATGACGCGCCTGCATCCGCCGATGGTCGCCGCCCAGCAGGCCGTTTACATAGAAAGGCGGGTTGCAGACAATGCTGTCGTATTGTACCGTCGGGAAAAAGTCTTGCAGGCGTTTCCCAAACAGCCTTATCCTATCGGCAAAGAGGTTTCCCTTGAAGTTCTCCCTGGCTTGCGCTGCAGAAGGCTCGTCTGGCTCAATGGCATCGACCAGGGCATGTGAATAACGCTGTGCCATCATCAGTGCAATGAGCCCGGAACCCGTGCCGATGTCCAATAGGTGCTTACCCCCGTCTGCCCATGCGCCCAGCAGCACACCATCGGTACCTACGCGGTGGGCACAGCGGTCGTGACGAACCTCGAACTGCTTGAATAGGAAACTGGGTGCAGGCATTATTCTTTTGTGGGTTGAAAAGTATTCTTCTTCGCAGTGCCGCGTTTTGCTACGCGCTTGCCATGGCAAGAAAGCATCCCCGCAGGGGAAGGCTTGTCATCTCATCCATGATATGGCAAAGATACGAAAATTCCAGCAGGCATCTGACAATACGGCTGAATTTAAAATTTATTAAGCCTTTTTCCCGATAAAAAGCATTTCCTTATGATGTTTTTTCTTTGAAAAGGTGTATCTTTGCAAACTCAAAGTATGAAAAACGCAAAGGAAAGACATAACGGAGATAAACAGAGATGAGCAAGAAAATAAATACAAGCGTGCAGATGATAGCCGACTACGATGGCGACATAACCACTCTCTTGACCGAGCGGCCGACACCTGAGTATGGTGAAGAACGCCATGTGGTGCCATTACTGGCTACACGCAACCAAGTTATATTCCCTGGAGTCTTGTCTACCATTTTGATTGGCCGTGAGGCCAGCAGGCATTTGGTTGAATATATACAGAAACATCCGGAAACCATTTTCGCCGTGTTCTGCCAAAACAACTCGCAGATTGACGATCCTGCAACCGAAGACCTCTGCGAGTATGGCGTATATGCCAAGATGGTCCGCGTGCTTGAGATTCCGTCGGAAGATCATACATCCACACTTGTTCTGCAGGCATTGAGCCGTTGCAAAATGGTCCGGTTGGTGGAAACCACACCCTTCTTGCGTGCAGAAGTGCTGGATCTGGATACAGACAACCGCAATCTTCCGCAGGAAGGCGACGAGCATTTCAAGGTGGCCGTCACCGAACTGAAGAAAACAGCCATCGACTATATCCGCAAGAATGAAGATATTCCTGATGATGCCCAGTTTGCCCTGAGCAACATCAAGAACGATGTCATCCTGGTGGAATACATCTGCTCAAATCTTCCCTTGGAAGTCCGCGACAAACAACAATTGCTCGGCACTGACGATATCTTCAGCCGATGTTTGTTGCTGTTGAAGTTCCTGAATCGTGAGATACAATATAACGAACTCAAGTTAAGTATAAAGAATCGTACGCGTGAAGACTTGGATGCACAGCAGCGCGAGTATTTCCTCATGCAGCAAATGCGGAACATCAAGGAAGAACTCGGCACGGGTGAGGGATCTCCCGAGCGCGCGGAACTGCTGGCACAGGCAGAAACCAAGAAATGGTCGGAAGAGGTGGAGAGCGTTTTCCAGAAAGAACTGAACAAACTGGACATCCTCAATCCGCAAAGTCCGGACTACAGCGTACAGTACACCTATCTGCAGACATTGGTCGGATTGCCCTGGAACGAATTCACCGAGGATGACCTGGACCTCCAGCGGGCACAGCAAATTCTTGATAAGGACCACTATGGCATGGAAAAAGTGAAGGAGCGTATTCTCGAATACCTTGCCGTGCTCAAGCAACGCGGAGACCTGAAATCGCCCATCCTATGCCTCTATGGTCCTCCGGGAGTGGGGAAAACCAGTCTGGGAAAGAGCATCGCCGAGTCGATGCAACGCAAATATGTGCGCGTTTCCTTGGGAGGACTACACGATGAGTCGGAAATTCGCGGACACCGCCGCACCTATATCGGTGCTATGCCCGGACGGATTATCAAGAACATACAGAAGGCAGGAACCTCCAATCCCGTTTTTGTACTTGACGAAATCGACAAGATAACGCAGAACACCATCAACGGCGACCCATCGTCGGCATTGCTCGAAGTGCTCGACCCTGAGCAGAACTCTGCTTTCCACGACAATTACCTGGATGTGGACTACGACCTTTCCAAGGTGCTTTTTATTGCCACAGCCAACGACCTTACCACTATACCACGCCCATTGCTCGACCGCATGGAAATCATTGAAGTGAGTGGTTATATTACGGAAGAGAAGATAGAAATAGCCCGCCAGCACTTGGTTCCTCGCGAACTGGTGAATACGGGCTTTGACACTCAGGAGGAACAGCCTCGCTTCTCAAAGACAACCATTGAGCGCATCATTGAGCAATATACCCGAGAGAGTGGTGTGCGTCAGTTGGAGAAGCAGATAAACAAAGCACTTCGCAAACTGGCCTACATCAAGGTGCGTGACAATAAGCTACCTTTTATCCAAGTCAATCCAAAAGACTTGAAGGATCTGCTGGGTAAACCACCGTTCTACCGTGACATCTATCAGGGCAACGACTACGCCGGTGTCGTTACTGGATTGGCATGGACCAGCGTCGGTGGCGAAATCCTCTTTATCGAGACCTCACTCAGTCGGTCTAAACATGCGAGGCTGACACTGACCGGTAACCTTGGTGATGTTATGAAAGAAAGTGCCCAGATTGCTTTGGAATATGTCAAGGCTCATGCCCAATTGCTACAAATCGATGCACGCATCTTTGATGAGTGGAACATCCATATCCATGTTCCGGAAGGTGCCACGCCCAAGGACGGACCTTCGGCAGGCATCACCATCGCTACATCCATAGCCTCGGCACTGACCCAGCGTAAGGTGCGCAAGAACACCGCCATGACAGGTGAGATTACCCTCCGTGGAAAAGTGCTTCCTGTCGGTGGAATCAAGGAAAAAATTCTGGCAGCCAAGCGTGCCGGAATCACGGATATTGTCATGTGCTCGGAGAACAAGAAAGACATAGAGGAAATTCCCGACATCTACCTCGAAGGACTTAATTTCCACTATGTGAAACAAATAGACGAGGTGTGGAAGTTCGCACTGACTGATGAAATCGTGGACAACCCCGTACACTTCGATATTGAGAAAACCGCCGACAAAGCCTAAGATGAAATTCACACTGACACATACATGCGCAGGCAGCCAGGCTCGGGCCGGGCAAATGGAAACCGGCCACGGCAACATCCTGACCCCCATCTTCATGCCCGTGGGGACATGTGGAAGTGTGAAGGGAGTCCATTTTCAGGAACTTATCGAGCAGGTTCAGGCGCAAATCATCCTCGGCAACACCTACCATCTATACCTGCGACCTGGACTTGATATCCTTTCCCGTGCCGGCGGACTCCACCGTTTCATAGGCTGGGATCGTCCCATCCTGACCGACAGCGGCGGTTTCCAAGTATTCTCCCTTACAGGTATCCGCAAACTTACCAGGGAAGGATGCGAGTTCCGCTCCCACATTGACGGTTCAAAACACTTTTTCACGCCAGAGAATGTTATTGATACCCAGCGCATTATCGGCGCAGACATTATCATGGCTTTCGATGAATGCCCTCCGGGACAAAGCGACTACGCTTATGCCAAGCGCAGTCTCCAGTTGACGGAACACTGGCTCGACCGTTGCTATCGCCGCTTTTGTGAGACACTGCCTCATTACGGGCATAGTCAGGCACTGTTTCCCATTGTGCAGGGATGCACTTACAAGGACCTCCGTCGTGAGGCGGCCAAGCGTATTGCCGACATGGATGTCGAGGGAAATGCCATCGGCGGGCTTGCCGTAGGAGAGCCTACAGAAGTAATGTATGAGATGATAGAGGAGGTGAACCAAATTCTGCCTACATCGCGTCCGCGTTACCTTATGGGCGTCGGCACTCCACAGAACATTCTTGAGGCTATTGACCGCGGTGTTGATATGTTCGATTGCGTCATGCCCACCCGCAATGGTCGCAATGCCATGCTTTTCACCTATGAGGGAACAATGAACATGCGTAACAAGAAATGGGAAGACCAGTTCACGCCAATCGATCCCGAAGGATGCACCGTCGACCGCATCTATACCAAGGCTTACCTTCACCATCTGTTCAAGGCCAACGAGTTGCTTGCCATGCAGATAGCCAGCATCCATAATCTGGCATTCTATCTGCGATTGGTTACCGATGCCCGTGAGCATATTCTGCAGGGTGATTTTCCTGATTGGAAGAAGCATACCGTAGAACAACTTTCTCGCCGAATATGAAACAGCAACTGAAAGAAATTGTAACCCTCTGGAGCGATTTCCGTCGTTTCTTCGCCCAGCAACTGCAACGCCTGCCGCTGCAGACAATTGACTGGTACATCATACGCAAGTTCATCGGTACCTATTTCTTCTCGATAGCTCTTATTATTAGCATCTCCATCGTATTCGATGTAAACGAAAATCTGGCAAAGTTCACCCAGAATGACGCGCCACTCAGTGCCATTGTGTTTGACTACTATGCCAACTTCGTTCCCTATTTCGCCAACTTGTTCAGTCCGCTTTTTGTATTCATTGCCGTCATCTTCTTTACCAGCAAGCTGGCGGGCAACTCCGAGATTATCGCCATGCTGGCGGCGGGAATATCATTCAAGCGGTTGCTACGCCCCTATATGCTATCCTGTGTGGCCATCGCCTTACTCTCGTTCTATCTCAGTGCTTATGTCATTCCCCATGGTACTGTCACACGACAGCAGTTTGAGGCACGCTACAAGAACAAGCGGCGGGTCACGACGGCTGAGAATGTACAGTTGCAGGTGTCGCCGGGTGTAGTTGCTTTTTTTCAGCATTACGACAACAAACAACGGCGCGCTTACGGTTTCTCCCTCGACCAGTTCCAGGGAAAGAAGCTTGTCAGCCATTTGACCGCCGTGCAGGCACAGTATGATACTATCGCTCAGGACCGCTACCACTGGCATCTTCAGCAGTGGCGACAACGGGAGATGCGAGGACTGAAGGAACAGATTACTAGCGGTGAGGAACTTGACACTATCATTGCACTTGAACCTACTGACCTGATTTACTCCAAGGGGCAGCAGGAAACTTTCACACTCCCACAACTTCGGCAGTACATCCAGCGCCAGCGTCAGCGTGGTTCCACCAATGTTGTCCAATATCAAGTGGAATATCATAAGCGCATCGCTGCATCTTTTGCCTCGTTCATACTCACTCTTATCGGACTGTCCCTCTCTGCACGCAAACGGAAGGGAGGAATGGGACTTGCACTCGGTATTGGCATGGCGCTCAGTTTCATCTATATCATGCTGCAGACCGTCTGCTCCACCTTCGCTGTCAATGCCGACTTTCCGCCCATGCTTGCCGCATGGCTGCCAAACTTGTTGTTTGCCGTTGTGGCCTACTTCTGCTACCGTCAGGCTCCTAATTAAGGGCTTTTTAAATACGAGAGGATTTTTATCCTCTCTTTTTTGTGGAATAGTTTTCGTTAAGTCAACAATAAATTGTAATTTTGCGCTGAAACTGAAAAACAGAAAAAACAATGACGGAAAAGAAATTTCCACAGCCTAAAGGCCTTGACCTTAGGGAAACAGGCAGGACTATGCTCGGCCGTTGGCAGGAGCGGAATGTGTTCGGACGCTCGGTAGATGAAAGAGACGGTTGTCCACAGTTCGTCTTCTACGAAGGCCCTCCGTCGGCCAATGGACATCCGGGCATCCACCATGTTCTGGCGCGTAGCATCAAGGATACTTTCAATCGCTACAAGACTATGAAAGGCTTCCAAGTGCACAGAAAGGCTGGCTGGGACACGCATGGTCTTCCTGTGGAACTTGGCGTGGAGAAGGAACTTGGCATTACCAAGGCTGACATTGACAACAAGGATTCAGAACGCTACATCTCGACAGAAGACTATAACCATCGTTGCCGCGAGAATGTGATGAAGTTCACTGCCGAATGGCGTGCACTGACTGAACAGATGGGCTATTTCGTAGACCTGGACCATCCATATATCACCTACGACAACAAATATATTGAGACGCTGTGGTGGTTGCTTCAGCAACTATATAAGAAAGGATTGCTCTATAAAGGCTACACCATCCAGCCTTATTCTCCTGCAGCAGGTACCGGGCTGAGTAGTCACGAGTTGAACCAGCCTGGATGTTACCGCGATGTGAAGGATACAACTGCTACCGTGCTGTTCGAGGTGACCTCTGTTCGCCCCGAATGGGAAGGATGGGGGAGAGTGTATGTTGCCGCTTGGACTACAACACCTTGGACACTGCCGTCAAATACCGCACTCTGTGTGGGACCGAAGATTGACTATGTCGCCCTGCGTACCTATCATCCCTATACGCATGAGCCCATGACGCTGCTCATGGCAGAGAGTCGTGTGGCTGCCTATTTCGGTACGGAAGGAGCAGAAAAGCCTCTTGAGGCATATAATCCGGAAGAAAAAATCATGCCCTACAAAGTGGTAGGCAGATACAAGGGAATAGAACTGGTGGGTGTAACCTATCAGCAACTGATGCCTTGGGTGCTCCCAGTGGCAAAATTGGACAAGAACGCCCCTCGTTTCGTTCAGAATTATGCCGAAAGGCATTCTGAAAAAGTGTTTACCGGCGAGACTGGCAGAGACCGTTTCGTGGAGATGGGTGAAAAAGCGTTCCGCATCATTCCTGGTGACTATGTTACCACTGAGGACGGTACAGGTATTGTGCACATCGCACCTACCTTCGGCGCAGATGACGCCAAGGTGGCAAAGGATGCCGAAGTCCCGGCACTCTACCTTATTAATAAGAAGGGTGAACCGCGTCCAATGGTCGACCTTGAAGGAAAGTACTATGTAACGGAAGAACTGGACAAGAACTTCCTTGACAGATGTGTTGACTTTCAACTTTATGGCAAGTATGCCGGCTGCTATGTAAAGAATGCCTACGATCCACAATTCAACCAAAATGGCTATGACGAAAAGGCAGCCAGCAAGGCGGAAGACTTGAACCTGGTACTCTCACTTGAGATGAAGAAGGACGGCAGTCTCCTTCGAATGGAGAAACATGTACACAATTACCCACACTGCTGGAGAACGGATAAACCAGTACTCTATTATCCGCTCGACAGCTGGTTTATCCGCTCGACCGCTGCAAAGGACAGAATGGTGGAACTGAACAAGACAATTAACTGGCAACCAACTTCCACCGGTACGGGTCGTTTCGGCAATTGGCTGGAGAACTTGAACGACTGGAATCTCTCACGCTCCCGTTTCTGGGGAACACCGCTCCCTATTTGGTGTAACGACGATGGTGAAGAAATCTGCATAGGCTCGGTAGCCGAACTCTACAAGGAGATAGAGAAGAGTGTGTCTGCCGGAATCATGGACAAGAATCCCTTGAAAGAGGCAGGCTTTATACCCGACGACTTCTCGCAGGAAAACTATGACCGGATAGATTTGCACCGCCCATATATTGACCGCATCGTACTGGTCAGCCCATCGGGCAAGGCAATGCATCGCGAAACAGATCTTATTGATGTCTGGTTCGACTCAGGAAGCATGCCCTATGCACAGGTTCACTATCCGTTTGAGAACCGTGAAGCCGTCGACAGCCGAAAAGCCTTCCCCGCTGATTTCATCAATGAGGGCGTGGATCAAACCCGCGGATGGTTCTTCACGCTCCATGCCATTGCCACCATGGTGTTCGACAGCGTAGCTTTCAAGAATGTAATTTCCACAGGACTGGTGCTCGATGCCAAGGGAAACAAAATGTCAAAGCATGTGGGAAATGTGACTAATCCCTTCGAAATGATGGACAAATATGGTTCCGATGCTGTACGATTCTACATGATGACCAATAGCGAGCCATGGGACAACCTGAAGTTTGATCCGGAAGGCGTTGACGAAATCCGAAGGAAATTCTTTGGAACACTCTATAATACCTATTCGTTCTTTGCCCTCTATGCCAATGTTGACGGCTTCACAGCCGATACCGAATGGGTGAACTATTCTGATCGACCGGAAATTGACCGATGGATTATATCCTCGCTTCATACATTGATCGGTAATGTTACGGCAGAGATGGACCTTTATGACCCGACACGCGCTGGGCGACTAATTGATAAATTTGTAGACGACGACCTGAGTAACTGGTATGTCCGCCTGAACCGCAAACGCTTCTGGGGAAAGGAGATGAGTCAGGACAAGCGTTC
This sequence comes from uncultured Prevotellaceae bacterium, assembly GCA_937877605.1. Lineage (GTDB taxonomy): Bacteria > Bacteroidota > Bacteroidia > Bacteroidales > Bacteroidaceae > Prevotella. The sequence goes on from CALFJA010000106.1 coordinate 40,665, forward strand.
GGCTTACCATACGCTCTACGAATGTCTCATAACCGTGACAAAATTGCTCGCTCCGTTTGCACCGTTCTATTCCGACCAGCTCTATTCGCAACTGGGAGGTGAGAAAGACAGCGTACATCTGGACTTCTATCCAACGCCAAACGGACAACTCATCGACAAGGAACTGGAAGAGCGGATGACACTCGCACAACGCATTACCTCGATGACGCTCGCCCTCCGTAGAAAGGTAAACATCAAAGTGCGGCAGCCCCTACAGACAATTATGATTCCTACTGGATCGCAGCAGAAAAGCATCGAGGCCGTACGAGATATTATTCTCAGTGAGGTTAATGTGAAGGAACTTCGGTTTGTCGAGGGAAGCGATGTGCTCGTGAAGCGGGTTAAATGTAATTTCCGCGTTATGGGAAAAAAATTCGGCAAGGACATGAAGACAGTGGCCAATGCGGTCGAGCAACTTACCCAGGACCAAATCATGCAATTGGAGCGTGAAGGGGAAATCATCCTCGACACCTTTAAAATTGAACTTGCCGATGTGGAAGTGGTCAGTCAAGATATTCCAGGATGGCTCGTGGCAAACGAAGGCAATCTTACCGTGGCTCTCGAAGTCACACTCACGGAGGAACTTCGTCAGGAAGGACTCGTCAGGGAACTCATCAACCGCATACAGAATCTACGAAAAGAGCAGGGATTGGAAATAACCGACCACATTGTTCTTTCCGTCTCTCCCGACGATACACTCCAGAATGCACTCAACCAATATGCTGACTACCTCAAGGAACAGGTTCTCGCCGAGCGACTGATGTTGGAAACGAACAATGGCACTGTCATTGACATAGACGGACTTAAACTGCAAATCACAATTAATAAACTATAACTATGGCAACAAAAAAGCGTTACACAGATGCTGAGTTGGAAGAATTCCGTCAGCTCATCAATGAGAAACTGGCCGAAGCGCGCCAAAGCCTTGACACCGTACTCGCACAATTGAGCAACGAGGGTGAAAACGGGGTGGACGATACTGCACCCACTTACAAGATGCTGGAAGAGGGGAGCGCTTCTCAGTCGAAGGAAGAACTCATGGAGTTTGCCTATCGGCAGCAGAAATATGTCAATTCTCTGGAGGGGGCTCTTGTCCGCATTCAGAACAAGACCTACGGCATCGACCGCATTACAGGCGAGTTGATTCCCAAAGAGCGGCTGCTGAGGGTTCCGAACGCAACCCTTAGCGTTGAATCGAAGAATGCGCGAAGCAAATAAGCAGATGAAACAGCGTAGTCTGCCATTCTCGTCTGCCCAATGGGCATGTCTTACCGTACTTCTGCTTATCATCATCGATCAGTTTGTGAAGGTATGGGTAAAGACACACATGACCCTCGGCCAATGTATTCCCGTAACCACATGGTTTCAAATACATTTCGTCGAGAACAATGGCATGGCATACGGAATGACTTTCTTCAACAAGCTCTTCCTCAGTTCGTTGAGAATAGTTATCGTGGCAGCACTGATTTGGTACATATGTCGCCTAATCAAGCGTAAGGCACGCTTGAGATACATCCTCCTGCTTTCTGTCATCGTTGCAGGTGCTCTCGGCAATATCATCGACAGCCTGTTCTATGGGCTGATATTCACCGAATCGACATTCTACCACATAGCATCGTTCGCGCCAATCGGTGAAGGGTATGCCTCCTTCCTGACGGGAAGAGTGGTCGACATGCTCTATTTCCCCCTTTTCCACTTCACATGGCCGGAATGGCTGCCCGTAGTAGGAGGACAACCCCATACCTTCTTCTCACCGGTGTTCAATCTTGCCGATGCCTACATTTCCGTATCCGTTGTTGCGCTCATACTTTTCTGCCGTGCAGATTTTGAAGGCAAAGCAAAATGAAACGAAACATGAAAAAGTCCTCCACCTTCATCCTCTATCTTTCATCCTTCGTTCTGCTTTCCCTTCTATGGGGGTGTAAGCCGGCCATACCAAAGGGTATCCTGAAACCTTCCAAGATGGAGTCGCTGCTTTACGACTATCATTATGCAGAGAACCTTCCCTACAAGGGAGTACAACCCGAAGTGGCAAGGGAACTCTACACCCAAAGCGTACTGAAAAAACACAAGGTCAGCCCACAGCAATTTCAAACATCCTTGGCCTACTATTCACGCCATGCCGACAAACTGCTGGAAATATACAAGCACCTGGACGAACGCTATACGGAGCAGTCGCTTGCGTTGGGCGGCAATGTCGCAGCTCAATCCAGGAAAACATATTCCAACTCCTCTGACACCGTCGATATCTGGCAGGAAAGCCCTGCATTACTTTTATTTCCATATAAAACACGCCAGTCCATCTTTTTCGACATTCCAATCGATACCGCACATCATGCCGGAGACAACTATCAGTTGGAGTTCAATACACGCTACATCTACCCCGACGGGCAGAAGAGCAGCGTGGTCTTGCTCTGTCTTGTGCTGAAGAACGACAGTACCATCATTGCACAGACCCAACCGTCCTCGTCCGGGCATTTCCAGTTACGGGTGAGCGACACCAAGGCATTGGGTGTCAAGCGGCTCTGTGGCTATATGCTCCTTAACCCGACTCCCATCCAATCTTCGCAATCTTTGTTCCGGGCATTGCTCTTTGAAAACATACAGTTGCTACGCATGCATAATGCGCCAACATCTCCAGCAGGTCCTGCCGCACAAAGCTCTGAAACAGATACGGTTCCACAATCTCCCCAACGATTAAACGACCAAACCCCTAAACGCCCAATCCCCCAAACGCCCAACCCCCTAAACAACCAAACGCCCAAACAACCAAACGGCCAAACACTCGCTACGCGCTTGTCAGGGGCAAGAACTAAACCACTAAACGACCAAACGACCAAACATTCTGCAACCTCCCGTCCCAAACTTCCTCCTCGACGATTGCAATCGCCGGCAGAACGAAGGAAGAGAGTGGATTCCCTTGCACGCAAGGCTGCCGAACTGCCACCGCTTCCTCCCAAGAACAATTGGAAACTAACACCACAAAAATAATGAAAAAAGCAATCTTCATTCTTTCATTACTTCATTCTTTCATTCTTTCATCCACCGCATGTACCAATCTCATTGTCGGCAAGAAAGCCTCGGTCGACGGCTCTGTCATGTGCACCTACAATGCCGATGACTATGGTATGTTCGGCAACCTTTGCCATTATCCCGCAGCCGCACATCCCGAAGGCTCGATGCGGCAGGTCTACGACTGGGACAACGGTAAGTACCACGGACAAATCCCCGAGGCAAGACAGACCTACAATGTCATAGGAAACATCAACGAGTTTCAGGTCTGCATCGGTGAAACCACTTATGGCGGACGGCCGGAGATGGAAGACTCCACGGGGATACTCGACTACGGCTCACTCATCTACATTGCCCTTCAGCGGTCGCGCACCGCACGCGAAGCCATTCAGGTCATGACCACCCTGGCCAACACCTATGGCTATTGCTCCGGAGGCGAGACCTTCACCATCTGCGATCCCGACGAAGCGTGGATCATGGAAATGCAGGGAAAAGGAGCGGGCTCAAAGGGAGTCGTGTGGGTGGCCTTGAGAATACCTGACGATGCCATCTGCGGACATGCCAACCAAAGCAGGATAGGACGCTTCGACATGGCCGACAAGAAAAATGTACTCTACAGCAAGGATGTCATTTCCTTTGCCCGAAAAAATGGATGGTACACAGGGGCCGACCGCGATTTCTCCTGGAAAGATGCCTACGCCAAGCCCGATTTCAGCGGACGACGGATATGCGACGCACGCGTCTGGACTTTCTTCAACCGATATGCATCCAATATGGACCGATACCTCCCCTGGATTCTCGGAACCGAGCCCGAAGCGGAGGATATGCCTCTCTGGATAGTTCCCGACAGGAAACTCTCCGTGCACGATTTGGCCACCGCCATGCGCGACCACTTCGAAAATACACCGCTTGCACTTGACACTACAAGCATTGGAGGCGGAATCTGGGAGATGCCCTATCGGCCGACACCCTTGTATTTTAAGGTGGATGGCAAGCAATATTTCAACGAACGCCCCATCAGTACACAGCAGACGGCCTTCACATTCATAGCACAGATGCGTGCTTGGCTGCCACGGCAGATTGGGGGAGTCCTGTGGTTCGGCAACGACGATGCCAACATGGTTGCCTATACACCCATCTACTGCGCAAACACACAACAGCCCGACTGCTACAATACGCCGGAAGCAGACATTACGCACTTCAGTCCTGACAATGCCTTCTGGATGTGCAACTTCGTCGCCAACATGGTCTATCCGCGCTACAGCATGCTCTTCCCGGAACTCGAGGCTGTCAGGGATTCACTCGAAAAGTACTATCTTCAGCAACAGCCCGAGGTAGAGGAAAAAGCGCTGGCGCTATATGGTGAGGCTCCGGACAAGGCCGTGGCATTCCTTGAAAAACATTCCGGACAGATGGCCGAACAGATGATGAAGGCATGGCAACAACTTGCAAAACGCATCATCGTCAAATACAACGATATGACCATACGGCCCGACTCTGCCGGCATACTTCTCCCAGGACGCGTCAAGCGACCGGGCTATCCAACTTCCTTCGCACGGAAACTCGTAAAGGAAACTGGCGACCGCTATCTGGTTCCCAACGAAGAATAAGCCACGATGTTTTCCCTCTTACGGTAAGAGGGAGTAAGTGAGTTATGATTAAAGTGCCAGATC
>CALFJA010000107.1 GCA_937877605.1 uncultured Prevotellaceae bacterium
GGTGTTGATGTTGTTCACATAGGAGTGGATGTTCTCGGAGTAGTCGGTGTTGTACATGATGGCTACTTCGATGGGGATGCCTTGTTTCTCGGTCTTCAGATAGATGACATCGTCGACGAGGTGTGTGCGGTGGCGGTCGATGTAGCGTACGAACTCCTTGAGACCGTCCTCGGCGTGGAACACTTCTTCCTTGGTGTTGCCTTCCTCGTCGGGCCGGAGGTCTTTCAGCGTGATGCGGATGCCTGCGTTGAGGTAGGCCAGTTCGCGCATGCGGCGGGCCACGATGTCCCATTGATAGGTGGTCGTGGTGAAGATGGTCGGGTCGGGCCAGAACTGCTGGCGCGTGCCGCGGAGGGAGGTCTCGCCCACCACTTTCACGGGATACAGGGCCACGCCCTTTTCGTATTCCTGCTGATAGATCTTTCCGTCGCGGAACACTTGCGAAATCATGTGGCTGGAGAGCGCGTTGACGCAACTGACACCTACTCCGTGCAGACCGCCGCTGACCTTATATGAACCTTTGTCGAACTTGCCGCCGGCATGGAGCACGGTCATTACCACCTCGAGAGCCGACTTGTGCAACTTCTTGTGTTCGTCTACGGGAATGCCTCGGCCGTCGTCCTGGACGGTGATGGAGTTGTCTTCGTTGATGGTCACCTCTATGTTCTTACAGAAGCCGGCCATGGCTTCGTCGATGGAGTTGTCCACGGTTTCGTTCACCAGGTGATGAAGACCTTTCTCGCTGATGTCGCCGATGTACATGGCGGGGCGCTTGCGTACGGCCTCGAGTCCTTCCAGCACTTGTATGTTACTGGCTGAGTAGTTGTTCTCAATTTGCTTGTTTTCTGCCATTTTTCTTTTTCGCTTTAATAGTATGCAAATTTACTCATTTCCGTTTGTTTATAGAAATTTTTGCCCTCAAAAAAACGGGTCGGATGCGAATTTTTCTTCAATATTGAAGAAAGTGTTCCGCTTCGGCCGTTTTCCGGTGGATGGAGAAGGATGAAAACGAGAAAGGTCGCAAGCTGAAGCCTGCGACCTTTTTGCCTATATGTTTCTCCTTGAGTTATGCTAATCCCTGGATGTGCTTTGCCAGACTAGACTTGAGATTGGCAGCCTTGTTGCGGTGAATGATGTTTTTCTTTGCCAGCTTGTCCAGCATGGTTTGTACATTGGGATAGAGCTTGAGGGCTTCTTCCTTGTCAGTCAGCGCACGAAGCTTACGAACGGCATTGCGCATGGTCTTTGCATAATAGCGGTTGTGCAATGTCCTTGTCTTGGTCTGACGAATTCTCTTCTCTGATGATTTGTGGTTTGCCATCTTGTTTTATGTCGTTTTCTTATTCGTTAATTTGTAGTCCCTAGGAGAGTCGAACTCCTCTTTAGAGAATGAAAATCTCTCGTCCTAGCCGATAGACGAAGGGACCATGCGTTTTTATTTGCGGGTGCAAAGTTATGCGTTTTCTTCTTATGCTCCAAATTTTATCGGAAAAAATTTCGCGCACGCCCCGTTTTTTGTACTTTTGTAGGGTATGATGACGGTGACAGAGGCTGTTGTGCTGCGCATTGTGCGCTATTCGGACACGCGCTGGATTGTAGATATGCTGACGCGCGAAAGGGGACGCGTGTCGTTTGCCTGCACGGTGTCAGGCAAGGGACGGGGGCGCTCGCTGCGCAACATACTGCAACCGCTGACGCTTCTTTCCGTAACGGCAGAATACCGCCCTCAGCAGGATGTCCAGCGCCTTGCCTCGGCGCAGTTGAGTGCCCCCTACGCTTCCATGCTCATGCACCTTGAGAAGCTCTCGGTAGCCTTGTTCCTGGCCGAGTTCCTGACCTATGCCACTCGCGGTAGTCAGCGCGACGAGCAACTCTTCGACTTTGTGCGGGAGGCCCTGCTGCTGTTCGACCAAATGGAGGAGGGCGTGGCCAACTTCCACTTGCTGTTCATGATTCGCCTGGCGGGTTGCTTAGGCTTTTTCCCAAACCTTGAAGACTACAGGAAGGGCTGTGTTTTTGACCTGCGCATGGCTTCGTTTGTGGGAGTAAAGCCCGGCCATGCCGATTTCGTCCCGGCCGCAGATGCCGAATATTTCCTGCTGCTGATGCGCATGTCGTGGAGCAATTTGAAGTTCTTCCGCCTGTCCCATCACGACAGG
>CALFJA010000108.1 GCA_937877605.1 uncultured Prevotellaceae bacterium
AAGACCGACGACGAGACACGCCTGCGGGTGGTGCAGAACATCAATACCTTATATAATAAATACGGCAAGCCGGTGATGGTTACCGAGACGGGCGTCGACCTGCGGCAGCCGGAGAAGGGAAAGCTGTTCCTCAAAGACCTCTTCCGCTCGCTCCGAACGGAGACCGGCGGCCACTGCGAGGGGGCTTTCTACTGGGCACCCGAGATGGAAGGCGGGGCCTACTGGCTCGGAGCGTTCAAGAACCACCGTCCCACTGTCATCATGGATGCCTTCACCGAAGAGGCAAACACCAAATACTAAGCCTGGGGAAGCCGCACGAAAAAGACAAAAAGAAGAGACCGTCACTTGGCGGTCTCTTTTGGTGTGCGCTTGTCGCGGTGGTAGCTCCGGTAGTCGTCGAGGGGTATCTCCCGTTCCGACTCGTGCAGGGTACCCTCCGCCGGCAAGGCGAATTTCATGTACTTGATGTTCAGCCCGCGCTCCATCCACATGCTTTCGTAGTAGGTGCGGATGCCGAGAATGCGGCGCGTCGGCGCGTCGAGCCCCTGTTCGGCATAGAGGTTGTCGGTCGAGAGCAGCACGGGCAGGCGGTTCTCCTCGGCCATGTAGCGAGTATAGGTATACAGGAAGTTGGAGTCTGTCTTCAGGTGTACGGTCCCGCCGGCTGCGAGGAAGCGGCGGTAGCGCTCCAGGAAATAGGTGCTGGTGAGGCGCTTGCGCGGGTTCTTCATCTGCGGGTCGCTGAAGGTGAGCCATATCTCCTGCACTTCGCCGGCACCGAAGAAGCGGTCTATGATTTCTATGTTGGTGCGGAGGAAGGCCACATTGGCCAGTTGCTCCTCCAGGGCCTGCTTCGCACCGGTCCACATGCGGGCTCCCTTGATGTCCACGCCGATGAAGTTCACCTCGGGGAAGAGCCGCGCCAGTCCGACGGTATACTCGCCCTTGCCGCATCCCAGTTCCAGGACGATGGGATGGTCGTTGCGGAAATAGCTTTCACGCCAGTGCCCCTTCATGTCGAAGGGCACCGTGTCGACCACCGAGAAGGGGTACTGAAACACATTCTCGAAGGTCTCCATCTCGGCAAACTTTGCCAGTTTTCCTTTTCCCATGGCTGGCGGCGGTTTAGGCTTCAGGTTCCGATGCTGTCTCGGCAGCCATGTCTTCGGATGGCTTCTGCCGGCGGTAGAGACGGTCGTAGACCACCGAGCGGATGCCCATTTCCAGGGGCTCGGCCACCAGCACCAGCACCACCGCGAGGAAGATGCAGAGCGGCAGCACCTTGTGCGTGAGCAAGACGATGAGCAGCAGCACGCCGGTCACCAGCGCACCCAGCAGCATGTCGACGATGAAGATGCGCCACTTGTTGCCGTAGGTGGCACGGTTGCTCAGCCGGATAGCCTCGGTGGGGGTCACGCCGTCGTCTGCCAGTATGTAGAACGCCAGCGACATGGCTATCGATACCACCATGGCAGGCACCAGCAGGAACAGCGCTGCCATGTAGGTCGCCAGGTAGACGAAGGCCAGCAACAGCAGGAACGAGCAGATGTCCTTCCTGTAGCGGCCGTCGAAGATGAACAGCGGGGAGATGGGCTTGCCCTCCGCCAGCCGTCCCGGGAGGGTGGTCATGGCAATGGTGGTCCCCACATTCAGGTAGGGAATCCACAGGGTGAGCACATAGAGCAGCGTGGTCAGGAACAGCGAAGGCAGGTGCTTCATGCCCACGGCAAGCCCCTCGGCAAAGGTTTCGATAATAGGGAGTTTCCTTGTTTCCATGTTTCGGTTGGTGTTTGCGTTGTTTTCGTGTCCGCAAAAGTAAGCATTCTCCCGGAAACCGTGAAAGTTTCCCCACGGAAATTCCCCTCCCTTGAAAGATTTAAGGGAGGAAGGGTGAGTTCTGACCACAAAAGCCGGAAGTATGGTTATCCACATTATTCCACCCTTTCGCCCCTGCCCTTGCAACCCTCTGACTACCAACGACTTGCATTTGAGCCTCAAACGCACTCCGTTTGGGGGGCTTTCGCAGTGCGTTTGGGCGGCAGTTGCATTGCGTTTGGGCGCCAAACGGAGTGTCATCGGGCGTCAAACGCAAAACCACCGACAGCAAAACGACAAACTGCTGACCGTCAACACTTTACAGAAACACCTCAAAAACACCCCTTTTCCACGCACCATAATTGCATGAATATTCACTTGATTTACATCAAGATTTCGCACGCGGAGGTACATTTTAATAAAAATAAATTGAAAAAATGTTGTTTCGTATCACAAAAATTCATAATTTTGCCCCCCATTAAAACACTTGGAAAGCATCATTTTTGAGTACTTTGGGGAGCCGGAGTGCCTATTTTGTATAGCATTGAGAAATCAGAAAAGATAAATTAAAACCATTTTCAAAACATTTAAACATTATGACAAACAACAAAAACAAAACCTTACACTTGTGGGGCAGGCGTTGCATTGCTTTGCTTTGCTTCATCGTAGGAGCGACAAATGCGTTGGCTCAGTCTACGAAAACGGAAGGATTTGAAACAAAAACTGCTGGTACAAGTTACCAAGGCACCGTCACTATCAGTACATCTGAAAGTGATTGTGGTGTCAGTTGGGAAATGTTCTACGGTACAGTTTCTACATCTTCCAAAATCACAGGTAGCAATTCAGCCGCACTGCGACTTTATACGTCTGATAACTACGGCTATTTGAAAACCACAACAGCCATTGACGGCCTTTCAAAAGTAACGCTCCAAGCTAAGGCTGCGACTACGAAAAGCGCATCGATTTTGGTGAATGTCAGCTATTCAACCAACGGTTCTACTTGGACTGCTATTGAAACGGATAAAGAATTGACCACTTCTGCTGCGACGTACGAATTTGATATTCCTTCTGGTGGAAAATATTTCCAAATAGCAATATCATCAAATTCGACGAAACCGAGCAGCGGTAATGCACAGCTGACCATCGACGACGTTGAGTTTACTTATTCTTCAGATACCACTGTTGACCCTGTATTCACGGGTTGGCCCACCGGCAACATGAAGATTGGAGAGACTGCTACCATCAGTTCAAGCAACACCTCAGAATCGTTCACACTCGCTGCTTCGCCAAGTGGCGTAGTAAGCATTTCTGGCGGTACCATCACAGCCGTTGGTGCAGGTACTGCAACCATCACAGCCACACAGGCTGCCGCTACTGGATTTAACGCAATCAGCAACAAGGAAATAGGCACCATCACTGTAGATGCCAATACTGACCCGACCATCACGCCCAACACTGTTCAGGAATTGGCCGTGGGTGCTACACTCACCGTCACCTCCGACAGCCCGGGAACACTCACCGTTACTTCTTCTGACCCAACCGTGGCCTCCGTTTCCGGCGCAACCATCACCGCACTGGCCGAGGGAACAACCACCATCAGCGTGACACAGGCAGCAGCCACAGGCTACAACGCCGTCACAACACCAGTAACCTTCACTCTCACCGTTACCGCCGCAGCAGCCAGCGATACTAAAACAGGCACCTTGAGCACAGGTGGAGTTTTCTCTTCTTACTCTGACAATGGGCAGCTGACAGGCGATTGGGGAACTCGTGAAGGTGTAATTACAACCGACGCAGGAGATGTAGCCGTTGTTTATGCAAAAGATTCAAGTAGCTATGGTTACCTTAATAATGCTCAAATAAGAATGTATAGTGGGAATACCCTGACCTTCACAGCCCCAACAGGCTATGTACTGACAAACATCACTATCACATTGGCCAGTTCAAGCGGAGGTGCTTTCACATCGCTTACCACCGACGAAAACACATGGGACGACACCACTGGAATTTGGACGGGCAACAGCAACAGCGTAATCTTTACCGGTACGGGCACCACCCGTCTCGTTTCTGCCGAAGTAACCATCCAGCTTGCAGGATCCTCATCTGGCAACGAGACTGCAAGCGTCACTTTCACCGACGCAAACAAGTCGCTGACCGTGGGAGACACCTATACCAACACCGCAACAAAAGACCCAAGTGCTTTGGTTGTAACCTACGAATCGAACAACACCAGCGTTGCCACCGTTGACGCCAACACCGGATTGGTTACCGCCGTAGCCGCAGGCACAGCAACAATCACCTGCAGCTGGGCAGAACAAGATGTTGACGACACAACCTACGATGCAGGCTCCGCTACATATACCGTTACCGTTAGCGCAGCAGCCACTCCCGACATCGTGGAAGACTCGGAGAAGATTGTCTACTCCTTCGCAAGCAACGACAACTGGGGATTCCCGACAAGCTACACAACAGGTACAAACACCTATACCGGTGCTTCTACCACTACAACCAGCGACAGCTACAAGACCATCACACTGTCGTCTACCAACACAGGTTACAAGAAATTCAACACAGGTATTATCGTTGGTAAGATTGCTGGAGCCTATGTGCAGCTTCCCGCATTCGCATTCGATGTGGCTTCTATCGAAGTTGTGGGTATGACTAACGCATCTTCTACTGTAACACAGAACATCTATGTAGGCGACAACGCCGCAAGTACAGAGTGCACCGGTTCAACCGGCACCAACAGCTACGAGATTGCAGAAGGCTATCAGGACGCTGGCAATATATATAAGGTACAGGCTACCAGCGGAGCCAATATGCAAATTGCCCAGATTATCGTCTACAAGAAAACATCAAGCACCGTCACCAAACCAGTGGCCAGCCCCGTTGGCGGAACATACGAGACCGCACAGACCGTGACCCTGACCTCCGAGACCAACGAAATCTACTACACCACCGACGGTACTGACCCGAAGCTGAGCAGCACACACGCCACCAGCCCTGCCACCGTGGCTGTAAACAACGGCCTGACTCTGCGCTACATTGCCTATAACGGAACAGAATGGAGCACCGAGGGAATCCAACAGACCTATGTCATCAAGCCTGCCACACCAACTCTGTCGCCTGCCAGCGGCACCTACTCAAGCGCAACCAGCGTGATTGCCGCCTGCACCACCAGCGGTGTGACCCTCCACTACACCACCGACGGTACTGACCCAACCAGCAGCAGCGACACAACAACCGGCTCTATCGCCGTCAGCACGACCTGTACGGTCAAGGTTGTTGCCATCGACGCTAATGGAAACCTGAGCGATGTGGCCTCAGGCTCTTACACCATCACCTCTTCCGCATTGGGTACAACTGAATACCAGCTTGTAACCGACGCCTCGCAGATTGCCGAAGGAAACAGTTACATCCTTGTAGGCTACAAGAATTCGACCTATGTAGCCATGAGTTCAACTGCCAGTGGCAACTTCTACGGAGGTGTAGAGGTAACCGTTGAGAGCAATATCTGCGACATTGACGGTATCTCTTCAGTAGCAGTTGTTCAGCTGGAAAACCTCGGCGACAGCAAATGGGCCATCGTATTGCCAGACGATAGCTACCTGAGTGCAGGTACATCCGAAAATGGAAACCTTATTTCTGACAATGGAACAAGTGAGAACAGAAACCAGTGGACCATCTCTGCAGATGAAGAAAACGGTTATGTAGCAACCAGTGTGGCCTACACCTCACGCTCAATCTCTGTAAACTATTCTTCAGGTTGGAGAATTGGAAACTATGTAGACCATTCTTCTGGTAACCAGCCATACGCTTACCTCTATGTGAACACCAGCGGCTTGACTGCTCCTATCATCACTCCTTCAACCGGTACTTACACCGAAGCACAGACTGTCAGCATCAGCGGACCAGAAGGTGCAACCATCTACTACACCACCGACGGCAGCGACCCAACCGACAGCAGCACCGAGTACACCGGTCCGTTCACCGTAACGAAGACCACCACCGTGAAGGCCATTGCCTACAAGGACGGTTCTCACTCTACGATTACCACCAGCACGCTCACCTTCTATGTACAGCCGCCGGTAATCTCGCCTGCCACTGGCACCAGCTTCAACGACGAGTACAATGTTACCATCACCTCGCCGCAGGGCTACACCATCTACTACCTGCTGCTCGACGATAAGATCTTCAAGGACGAGTACGGTTACCCGACCGCTACCGACACCGGCGAGCTGAATCCGAAAGCAAAGGTTTACTCTTCGGCACTGACCTTCGGCCAGACCATGCGCATTGCTGCTGTCTGCGTTGACAACGACGGCAACATCTCTGAAGCAACCGTATGCGACTACACCTATACCGGTGCCGTGAAACCGAACTACCACGACCAGTTCACATCGTTTGCCGGTTCGTTCACCAAGTCGTACAAAGACAACAGCGATACCACCAACAGTAACGGATATCCGGAATGGAGACTGAATTCCAACACCGGTGCAGATGCCATCGCACAATGGGGTGAAGAGCGTTACTACGAATACATCTCCGGAACATTAGGCCATACCTATGCAAGTTCCATTACCCGCTACTACGGTATAGCCCACTTCACTTCGCCAGTGATTGACCTGACCGATGATTCGCTGACCGACCCGTACTTCAACTTCATCCATGCCGGACACGGATTCTACAGCGACCCTAATACTTCCGCAACTCAGAGCACCACACTTGAGCAAACGCTTGACGACGCTGTTGCAGCCACTGCTTGCAATGTCTACATCGGTATAGCAGACGAAAACGGTGATGTTGATACCTGGACGCTGTTAAGTCACTCTGATTACAACATGTTCCACCAGACTTTCAACAGCAAAACCGGAAATGCCGGCTCCACCACAACAACATCAACAACAAGCCGTGGTGGTGAGTTCAACCGTACGAACTCCGGACAGATTGACCTGAGCGACTATCTGGGCGAGTACATCCGTATCCGCTTTACCTACGAATCAACTCCTCAAGCCTACGGAACCTGGAATATCGACGAGTTCAATGTATATGCTTCCCAAGCCGAGACATTCCAAATGAACCAATATGGCTGGTCCACCTATGTTGTTGACCACGACATTGATGTTTACCGGACCACACAGAACTACATAGAGGCAGGCAAGACACTGAAGATATACAAGGTGCCAGAATTCAACCAGAACACCGTCGTGCTGCAGCAGTTGGGTATGGTGGAAGAGCATGTTGACGGTACCGACAACAGCGAACGCTACATACCGAACGGGACGCCCATCATTATTCAGGGGCCTGCCGGTGAGACTATCGAATTTATCATCTCCGAGAGCGACAACAAAGTAAACCAAGTAAAGAACAACTTGCTGAAGGGTTCGCTTGCTCCTAACCTCGTATCCCAAAGCGGAAACGCCCGTCTGTTCATCCTGACCATCAAGGCCGGCATGGAAGAACCTTACTTCAACAAGATCAGCAACGGCCGCCAAGTGCCCGACCACCGTGGCTACCTGAACGGTAACGACGAAGTTGACGAACTAACCTGGGAAGCCAATGCAACCACTGGTGTATACCGCATCGGCGACAAAGGCAACACCACCGGTATCAACGACTTCACCGCCGAAACCGAAAACGGCAGCCATGGCAAGTGGTACACACTGCAAGGCATCGAGGTAAGCCAGCCCACCAAGGGTATATACATCCATAATGGACGCAAGGTGATTATTAAATAATGTTTATAACCTCTTTATAAATAGAAAGGAATTTACGATGAAAAAAGAATATATCAACCCCGCCGTTATGAAAATCTACACGATGGAACCGTTCTGCCTGGATAAGACAAGCAACCCGGATCCGGACGATCCCATCCTGGCTCCCAGACGCAACGAGAACGCCTTGGACCTCTACCCCAACGATGACAAACTCTGGGACGACGAAGAATAAGATAACGATGCTAACCATAAGGAAAAATCCCTGCACAACCAATGTGCAGGGATTTTTTGTTTGTTCCCCTCCGGCACCAACCGGGGGAAGTCAGGGCCCCGAAGGGGTTCAACTCTCTGTAACTGCTGGGCAAAACGCAGTGGAGTCCTGCAGAGTTGTGGGCAGTCCATTCCATCAGCGCAGGGCCCCGAAGGGGTCCACTCTCTGTAACTGCCGGGCGCAACGCAGTGGAGTCCTGCAGAGGATTCCGTCAACCCGTATTCCCTTCCCCCCTCCTCCCGCGCCGTGGCGCGGGAGGAGGGGGATTTGTGCGTGCCCGCTCCTTCCTGCAGGCACTTGCTCCGCAAGCACCCGCAGCTACCCAGATACGCCCCCGTTGGGGGCATTCGTTTCGTCATGGTGAGGGCACGGACACTCCCCCCACCATGCCCTGTTTACCCCCATTGAAAAATGGCTGTTTTTACACCCGTTTTCCGTTTGAGCCCCAAACACAGTACGACTGAGCCCCAAATGCAGCGCAACTGAGCCCCAAATGGAACGCGTTTGAGGCCCAAATGCAATCAATTGATATTCAAGCGGTTGCAAGGGTGATTTCCGGAGAGATGCTGCCCCCTCAGGCATCCCCGTCGGGAGCAGTCGTTTCGTCGGGTCAGGGCCTCGAAGAGGTCCAACTCTCTGTAACTGCTGGGCGCAACGCAGTGGAGACCTGCAGAGGATACCGCCAACCCGTATTCCCTCCCCCTCCTTCCGTGCCGCAGTGCGGGAGGAGGGGGGATTTGTGCGTGCCCGCTCCTTCCTGCAGGCACTTGCTCCGCAAGCACCCGCAGCTATCCAGATATGCCCCCGTTGGGGACAGCCACGCCGTCAGCGCGGAGGGAAGGGATGTATGTGGGGGCAGTCGTGCCGACAAGGAGGAAATACAGTCGCAGGACGGGTTGTAAACAAAAAATCATAACCGGCAGGCAGGGCTCCGGGATTTTTTTCGTACATTTGCGGCAAATGATTGTCTGTATCGCAGAGAAACCAAGCGTGGCACGGGACATCGCCCGCGTTATCGGTGCCACAACACAGAAGAACGGCTACATGGAAGGCAACGGCTACCAGGTGACCTGGACCTTCGGACACCTGTGTACGCTGAAAGAACCCCACGACTATACCGAGCAGTGGAAACGCTGGTCGCTCTCGTCGCTGCCGATGATACCGCCCCGCTTCGGCATCAAACTCATCGACGACGACGGCATCAAGCGCCAGTTTGCCGTGATAGAGCAACTCATGCAGCAGGCCGACGGCATCATCAACTGCGGCGATGCCGGCCAGGAGGGTGAACTGATACAGCGCTGGGTGATGCAGAAAGCGCAGGCCAAGTGTCCCGTACGGCGCCTGTGGATATCGTCGATGACCGACGAAGCCATCCGCGAAGGCTTTGCCCACCTGGAAGACCAGCACCAGCGCGACTCGCTGTACATGGCCGGTCTCTCCCGCGCCATCGGCGACTGGATACTCGGAATGAACGCCACACGGCTCTACACGCTGAAATACGGCCGTGAAAGGCAAGTGCTCTCCATCGGCAGGGTGCAGACACCCACGCTGGCACTCATCGTCAACCGCCAGAAGGAAATAGAGAACTTCGTGCCCCAGCCCTACTGGGTGCTTGCCACCATCTACCGCGACACCCTCTTCACCGCCGTCCTCCCCGACGAGGAGAAGGACGAAGGCACAGCCGACGACAAGGCCGGCAAGAAGGAAAAGGCCGACAAGAACGCCCATCCCAAGGGCTTCCTCACCAAGGAAGAGGGCGAAGAAGCATTCAAACTGATAGAGGGCAAGCCCTTCACCGTGACCGGCGTGCAGAAGAAGAACGGCACGGAGGCACCGCCCTTCCTCTACGACCTCACCTCGCTGCAGGTGGACTGCAACCGGAAATACGGCTTCTCGGCCGAGACCACCCTCAATCTCATCCAAAGCCTCTACGAGAAAAAACTCACCACCTACCCCCGCGTCGACACCCAGTACCTGCCCGACGATGTCTATCCGAAGTGCCCCGCCGTCATGAACGGGCTCTTCCAGACAAGCACAAACGGGCAGCGTCCCTATGCCGAACTGGTGAAAACGCTGGGCGGACGGGCACTGCGCAAATCGAAAAAGGTGTTCAACACCAGCAAGGTTACCGACCACCACGCCATCATCCCGACGGAAATCGTAGCCCGCGGACTTACCGACATGGAACAGAAAGTCTACGACCTGGTGGCCCGCCGCTTCATAGCCGCCTTCTATCCCGACTGCAAATTCTCCACCACCACCGTCACCGGCAAGGTTGACAGCATCCAGTTCAAGGCCACGGGTAAGGAAATCCTCGACCCGGGATGGCGCGTTGTCTACGCCAGGCAGACCTCCGACAGCAGCGACGGCGACGACACTGACAACAAGGAAGAGAATACCCTGCCCACCTTCACCAAGGGAGAGAGCGGCGAACACCGCCCCACCCTCACCGAGAAGCAGACCAACCCGCCGGCATGGTACACCGAGGCAACCCTCCTGCGGGCCATGGAAACGGCCGGAAAGTTTGTCGACGACGAGTCACTGCGCGACGCCCTGAAGGAAAACGGCATCGGCCGGCCCTCGTCGCGTGCCGGAATCATCGAGACACTGTTCAAGCGCAACTACATACGCAGGGACCGGAAACGCCTCGTTGCCACCCAGACCGGCGTGGAACTCATCGACATCATCAAGGAGGAACTGCTCAAGAGCTGCGAACTTACCGGCATCTGGGAGAAGAAACTGCGCGATATCGAAAAACATGCGTACGACCCCAGGCAGTTCATTGACGAACTGAAGGAACAAATCAACCAGATAGTCATTCAGGTGCTGAGCGACAACTCCAACCGTACCGTCGCCGTAACCACCAACGAAGACACCAAGAAAAAGAAGAAGAAAAAAACCTAACGCTTCTTCAGACGGATAAACTCCCCTTCAAACTCCACCTTCTCTTCAAGCACAAGTTGCCGAACAGCCGCTCCCAGCAGGGGCTTGCGGATGTCCAGGAGGCCCAGTTCGTGCATGTAATGCGGCCCCCCATCTGCCAGGACTTCCAGGATGCGGGCCATCTCCGGCGTGTCAAAGTCGCTGGAAACCCCGTGCTTCCCCTTGTCCAGACAGACATCGCAATGGCCGCAGTCGACGGCATCGGTCTCGCCGAAATAGACCAGCAACTGGCGACTCCGGCAGAAGCGGTCGCCCTGGGCATAGGCAATCATGGCATGGATGCGCTCGTAGAAACTCTCTATACGGTCCTCATAGATAGCCTTGGGGATGACAATCTGCGCCTTGTCGAGCCTCCGCGTCAGGAAGGTTACGGTCGGCATGTTGCGCTGTGGGATGTAATGCAGGATGCGTTGCTGGCTCAGCCCCTTCAGCAAAAGGTAAATCTCCTCGCGCGATTCATGAGTAATCTCGCAGAGCAAGCCCTCGTCAATGTAGACATAATCAATGAAAAGGCCGCCGTAGTTGCGCAGCATGGCCGTGATGACAGCCTCCTGCCGCGGTGAAAGACTGTTCAGGCGCGACAGCTCGTGCCGCTCCAAGAGCATCTTGACGCGCGACTTCGAGTCGTTGTCCGCATCGAAATGGATGTATTTGGCCGAGGCTAACAAGTGCATTGCCGACTGCACATGGAGCGGGAAATGCCTGTAGGTTTTTGAGAAGCGGTCTGTGTCGAACAGGAAGGTGTGGCCCTGCCCCATTCCCTCCGCCACCTGGAAATACGACCCGAGTTCCTCGTACACCTGGGAGATGAACTCACGCGATGGGAAATTGTCCGACACGCGGCGCTTGAGCATTTGGGTGTCGCTACTGCCATAGAGGAGGACGGCATACGCCCGCTTGCCATCGCGGCCTGCACGGCCTGCCTCCTGGAAGTAGGCTTCGGGCGAATCGGGTGCATGATAGTGGAGGACAAGGCGTACATTGTTCTTGTTGATGCCCATTCCGAAGGCATTCGTGGCCACGATGATGCGTTTCTTTCCCTCGGTCCAGAGGCGCTGGTGGTTGTTTTTCTCGGCACGGTCGAGTCCGGCATGGTAGTAGGTGGCATCGAGTCCCTCCTGGCTGAGCAGGTCGGCCAGCATCTTCGTGTGGGCCCTGGTACGCACATAGACAATGGCCGGGCCGTCGACGGCCGACAGGATGTGCCGCATCTCATCGCGTTTGTTATCCGTATGGCGGACGACATAGGAGAGATTGGGTCGCGAAAAACTCATGACAAAGACCCGCTGATCGTGGAACCGGAGTTGCAGTTGAATGTCGTTCATGACCTCGCGGGTGGCCGTTGCGGTGAGTGCCAGTACGGGAACGCCTGGCAGGAGTTCGCGTATCTTGGCAATTTCGAGGTAGTGCGGGCGGAAGTCGTAGCCCCACTGGCTGATGCAGTGCGCCTCGTCGACGGTGATGAGGCTCACCTTCATGCGGCTGAGCTTGGCCAGGAAGAGGGTTGACGAGAGGCGTTCGGGGGAGAGGTAGAGGATTTTCACGCCGCCAAAGACGGCATTGTCGAGAACGCGAAGTATCTGCTGGCGCATCATCCCCGAGTGGATTGCCTCGGCCTGGATGCCCCTTTCGCGGAGCTGTGAGACCTGGTCGATCATCAGGGCAATGAGAGGCGTGATGACAAGGCACATCCCTTCGCTGGCAAGTGCCGAGACCTGGAAGGTGATGGACTTGCCTCCTCCGGTGGGCATGAGGCCCAGCGTGTCGTGCCCACCGGCTATGCTTTCGATGATTTCGCGCTGTATGCCGCGGAAATCGTCGTAGCCCCAGTAGGTTTGCAGTATGGTTTGAAATTTGTCCAAGCCTACTCTTCTTCTGCGGGATGAATGTCCTCTATCTGCAACTGCACGGCATTGTGCTTGTAGATATTGTCCTCGATGGTATAGGCTATGTCGAAGGCGCGCTTCGACTTGATGTAGCGTGCGGCCTCGCTCTGTCCGAATGCGATGCCGTTGACCACATTTGACGACTTGGAGTCGACCAGTTCCAGTTTGATGTGCTCCTGTTCGCGTCCTACGACCTTGCTGGTGCCGTAGTCGTAGACGCCCTCCGTGGCGAACACGGGCTTTGGGTTGCCCGGTCCGAGGGGTGAGAAGCGTTTCAGGTCGGAGTGGAAGCGCTTGGTGATGTCCTTGAAGTCGAGCAGCGCGTCGATTTCCAGATAGGGCTCAATCTGCATGGGATGGATGTGGCTTTCGACATACTGCTGGAAGCGGCGGCGGAATTCCGGTATCTTGTCCCAGGGGAGTGTCAGTCCGCAGGCATAGGTGTGTCCTCCGAAGTTGACCATAAGGTCGCGGCAGGACTTGATGGCCGAGTAGACATCGAAGCCGTGCACGCTGCGTGCCGAGCCTGTGGCGTTGTCGCCGTCGCGTGTCAGCACCACCGTGGGGCGGCTGTAGAGTTCTGTCATGCGGGAGGCAACGATGCCTATGACGCCCTTCTTCCAGTGTTCGTCGTAGATGACGATGGACGAGCGGTGCTTCTGGCTCTCGAGGCGTTCCACAATCTGGTTGGCTTCTTCCGTCATCTGCTTGTCTATGTCCTTGCGCTGTTCGTTGTACTCGTTGATGTGAGTTGCCTTGGCGAGTGCCGCTGCGAGGTCGCGCTCCACCAGCAGGTCTACGGTTTCCTTGCCCGACTCCATGCGTCCGGATGCATTGATGCGTGGACCTATCTTGAAGACGATGTCGCTCATGGCGAGTTCCCTTCCGGTAAGCCCACAGATGTCGATGATGGCTTTCAGGCCGACGCTCGGGTTGTGGTTGAGCTGGTTCAGTCCGTGGAATGCGAGGATGCGGTTCTCGTCAACGACATTGACCAGGTCGGCAGCGATGCTCACCGCGCAGAGGTCGAGCAGGGGGATGAGCCGCGAGAAGGGTATGCCGTTGTTCTTGGCGAAGGCCTGCATGAACTTGAATCCCACGCCGCAGCCGCACAGGTGCTTGAAAGGATAGGTGTCGTCCTCCCGCTTCGGGTTGAGCACGGCCACTGCCTGGGGCAGCTGCTCGTCGGGAACATGGTGGTCGCAGACGATGAAGTCGATGCCAAGCGTCTTGGCGTAGGCAATCTCCTCGACGGCCTTTATGCCGCAGTCGAGGATGATGATGAGTTTGACACCCGTCTTCCGGGCGTAGTCTATTCCCTTCTGCGTCACCCCGTAGCCGTCGTCGTAGCGGTCGGGGATATAGTAGTCGATGTTGGAATAGAATTGCTGCAAGAATTTGTAGACCAATGCCACGGCGGTGCAGCCGTCGACATCGTAGTCACCGTACACCAGTATGCGCTCCTTGCGCCCCATGGCATCGTTCAGACGGTCGACCGCAAGGTCCATGTCCTTCATGAGGAAGGGGTTTATCAGGTCGGCCAACTGCGGGCGGAAGAATCGCTTGGCAGCACTCTCCGTATTGATGCCGCGGCGGATGAGCAGGTTGGCAAGGATGGGATTGAGCGAGAGTTTCTCGCCAAGTTCCTTAGCCGCTTGCTGCTCCTCGGGTGTTGGTGGTTCGTAGTTCCATTTGAAGTGCATTATGATAATTTTTGATTGTTGTCTTTCATGGCTCACTGGGATACAATAGGTGCTCAAAATTACAAAAATAATTTTGTTCCGGCAGTATTTCGGAAGATTTATATGCATTTTTTTGCAAACGGCAGTTTTCGGAGCGTTTACGAGCGTCCTCGCTACGACCGGATTTCCATCGTTTTCCGTTTAGGCCCCAAACGCATCGCAACTGCCGCCCAAACGCGCTGCAAAAGAGCCCCAAACGGAATGCGTTTGGGGCTCTTTTGCAACCCGTTGGCAATCAATCGGTTGCAAGGATGCGCGCTTGTAGGTCATAACCCCTCTGCATTTCCCCTTATCGTAAGGGGAGAAAAAGGTTCCCCTCTTGATTCAAGAGGAGCCAGGGGAGTTATGTTGCCAGCGGCGTTCCGTCCCCCCACGGGACAAGGCAAAGGCGGACGGAAGAGAAATATAGGCCACGATTTTGCGCAATAAGCGAATTTCACTATCTTTGCCGATAGTATAACAGCAAAGACACAACGACTATGGACCAGAACAACAACGGCGAATCCCGGCAGGAACAGGTGGTGGTGACCCACACCGTGACCGAGGTGCGACCCAAGGAACTGGAGTGCGATGTGGTGCGCTTCCAGAACAACAAGGACAAATGGGTGGCCTTTGTCGGTCTGCTCAACGGCCGTCCCTACGAGATTTTCACCGGCCTGCAGGACGACGAGGAAGGCATCGTGCTGCCCAAGACCGTCACCAAGGGAAAAATAATCAAGCAGGTGAACGACGACGGCACGAAGCGCTACGACTTCCAGTTTGAGAACAAACGCGGCTACAAGACCAC
>CALFJA010000109.1 GCA_937877605.1 uncultured Prevotellaceae bacterium
TCTGCATGGCGTAGGTGTTCATGTAGTAGGGCAGACGCGAGGAGCATCCGATGCCCGAAATGACGGCAATCTGATGCTGGGGAATGCCTATTTCGGCCATGGCTTTGTGGAGCGAGGCCAGGAAAAAGTGGTCGCCGCAGCCCGGGCACCAGCGCGGTTGCCCTTTTTTGTAGTCTGCTGCCTGGTGTATTGTGTTCAGTTCCATGCTATCAGCTTCTTGAATTTGGTTACTAATGTGTTGACATTGAAGGGCTGTCCTTTTATTTCGTCGTGCGTCCAGAACCTTGCGTTTGGCACTTTCGACTGGAGGTAGGCTGCCAATTGTCCGCTGTTTTGTTCGGCAACGACCACATTGGGGTAGCTTTGGAGTACCTGTGCGGCGTTTTCCGGCAGCGGATTGATGTAAGAGAACTGTGCCAGTGCCACCTTGTAGCCTTCCTGCCGCATCTGATCCATGACGGCATGGAGGTGTCCGTAGGTTCCGCCGAAGCCCACAATGAGCAGTTGGGCGTCGGCTTTGTCGCCCTCAACCTGTAGCCGTGGCACTTTGATTTCTTCCACCTTGCGAGCCCGGAGTCCGCACATGAGTTCATGGTTTTCCGGTTCTGTAGAGATGGCTCCGGTGCGATTGTCCTTTTCCAGTCCGCCGATGATGTGCTCATAGCCTTCCTGTCCGGGCACGGCCCAGTAGCGGGCGTGGTTGTCGTCATCGCGTTTGTAGGGGCTGTAGTTGCCTTTTTGTTCAGGAAGTGCGCGGTGGGGGATTATTTCGGGGAGTTCGTCGATGTCGGGAATGCGCCATGCTGCCGAGCCATTGGCAATGTAGGCGTCGGAAAGCAGGATGACGGGCGTCATGTGTTCGAGTGCTATTTTGCAGGCGTTGTAGGCTGCATCGAAGCAGTTGGTGGGGCTTGTTGCGGCGATGACGGGCATCGGACTCTCTCCGTTCCGTCCGTAGAGAGCCATGAGCAGGTCGGCTTGTTCGCTTTTGGTGGGCAGTCCCGTTGAAGGGCCTCCGCGCTGAACATCGATGATGACCAGTGGAAGTTCGTCCATTACGGCCAGGTTGATGGCTTCGGATTTCAGGCACATGCCAGGTCCGCTGGTGGAGGTCACGGCCAGCGCGCCGCCGAACGATGCTCCGATGGCACTGGATGCGGCCGATATTTCGTCCTCGCATTGGACGGTGATGACGCCGAGCGACTTGTGCTTGGCCAGTTCGTGGAGGATGTCCGTGGCCGGCGTGATGGGGTAGGAGCCGAGATAGAGTTGCAGTCCGGCTTTCTCTGCTGCTGCAATCAGTCCGTAGGCCGTGGCCTTGTTGCCGGTGATGTCCATGTATCTGCCCGGTGTCTTCTGTTTCGATTCAATCCGGTAGGTGGACGGCACGGAGGCATGCACATTGTGACCGTAGTCGTATCCGGCCTGCACCACGATGCAGTTGGCTTCTGCTATGGCCGGTTTCTTGGCAAATTTCTCGTGCAGGTAGTTGAAGACCAGCTGGAGGTCGCGGTTGAAGAGCCAGCACACCAGTCCGAGCGCAAACATGTTCCGGCACTTCAGCATGGCCTTGTGGTCCATCTGTTGTTCCTTGAGTGCATCCTTCACCATGCTGGTCAGCGGGCAGAGCACCACGCGGTCGGGGTCTATGCCCATTTCGCCGAGGAAGTCGTCGGTCTGGAATTCCGCTTTGCGCAGGTCGCTCTCGCCGAAGTTGTCGGTATCGACGATGATGGTGGCCTGCGGTTTTGCAAACTTGTATTGTGTCTTCAGTGCGGCAGCGTTCATACAAACCAGCACATCGCACTGGTCGCCCGGAGTGTAGACTTGTTGGGAGCCGATGTGCACCTGGAAGCCGCTGACACCCGTGAGTGAGCCTTGCGGGGCGCGGATGTCGGCAGGATAGTCTGGAAAGGTGGAGATGCTGTTGCCCGCAATGGCCGAAACGGTTGAGAAAATATTACCGGCCAGTTGCATACCGTCGCCAGAGTCACCCGAGAAGCGGACGACAACCTGGTCTAGTTCTTTGATTTCTAACATGGTTGCGTATGGAATACGATTGTAAGGTTAACAGGAGCCTGTTGTGTTTTTGCTTTGCAAAATTGGTAAATATAATTGAGTTGGCAAAGGAATAGCGGCAAAATTTCCACACAATCTGACAGGTGTCTTCCATCACTTTCGGAGCGTTGAAATCCGGGAGGTTTACACCTGTTTTCCAAACGGGGCCCAAACGCAATGCATTTGAGCCCCGTTCGTGTTCCGTTTGGGCTCCAGTTGGACTGCGTTTGGGCCCCAAACGGAAACGCACACCAGCCAACGGATGTGCAGTTCCTTCTAAGATATTGACTAACAGTTGGTTGCCTGTTTTCAGAAAGAAGTCCGGAAACGGGCATTTTTTGTCCTAATCGGCCGCAGAGTGCCGATAGATCGTGATGGTATTTTCGTCGATAGAGAGCATTTCTGCGACCACGGCATTGTGTGGTAATTGTGGTGCCGGCGTGCCGTTGCCCGCCACTTGCGCCGACCGTTCCACACGGATTTCGTCCCAAAGGTCCTTGTCGATAAAGCTCAGGAGGGTCTTGCGGCCGCCCTCTACGATGAGCGACTGCAGCGACTGTCGCCGGCATGCTTCAAACAACTGCTCCATGCCGAACTCGTTTGAGAGTACAAACCTGACAGGGTTCTTTCCAGCCCAGTGGCGTACATTCAGCAGCGGATGCTCGCGTTCGCCGGTTATGCGCCCCACCACGATGGCATCCTCCTCGGCGCGGAGGCGGTGTACCAGCATGCGGGTGCGGGATGTTGAGATGGACAGGGGCTGCCCGTTGCGGTCGATGAACCCATCGGCGGTCTCGGCCCACTTCAGAATGATGTAGGGCAGCCCCTGCTCGTGGAACTTGAAGAACCTCCTGTTCAGCCAGCGGCACTCCTTTTCCAGCACGCCCACCGTCACCTCTATACCCGCCTGCCGGATGCGCTCGATGCCACGGCCGCTGACCTGGGAGAAACTGTCGACGCATCCCACCACCACGCGGGCGACTCCCTTGTGCACGATGAGGTCGGCACAGGGCGGTGTCTTGCCGTAATGGGCACAGGGCTCCAGGCTGACATAGAGCGTGGCACGGGAGAGCAAAGGCTCGTCGGCAGGCTGTACCGAGCGGAAGGCGTTCACCTCGGCGTGGGCTTCGCCGCAGCGGACATGATAGCCCTCGCCGATAATCCTGCCGTCGGCCACCAACACGGCACCCACCATGGGGTTGGGGCGCGACTCCTGACGGCCGTGCGCAGCCAGTTCAAGACACCGGCGCATGTACTTTTCGTCTGTCAATTCTTTGCTCATAGCGCAACTTTTAGTAATTTCGCCACATGACCTACAATCAACTCTGGCACAGGCTTGTCCCGCTTTACACCGAAGGCGAGGCCAAGGCCATCGTGCGCCGGGTGCTGGAAGACCAGTTCGGACTGTCGTTCACGGAGATTGTCAGTGGCAAAGTTAGTGAATTATCTCCGGAACAGACCGATTTTCTCGAAGAAATCATGGTCCGGCTTTCGACTGCTGAGCCCGTGCAGTATGTACTTGGCAGGGAAATGTTCTGCGGCCGCACTTTTCATGTCGACCGCCGTGTGCTCATTCCCCGGCCGGAAACCGCCTTGCTCTGTGAGCACATCGTGGATGCGCTTTCGGGTGAAGCCCCTGCGGCGCTCCGTCTGCTCGACATCGGCACCGGTTCGGGCTGCATAGCCATTACGCTTGCGCTGGAGTTGTCCGATGTGCAGGTGCATGGCTGGGACATTTCGGACAGCGCACTGGCCGTGGCACGCCAGAATGCCCGTCGGCTCGGTGCTCAGGTGAAGTGGGGCCGGCACGACATCCTTGACATGGAAGGGAACGCCCAGCGGTGGGATGCCATCGTGTCGAACCCGCCCTACATCTGTCAGCACGAGCAAGCGCAGATACACCGCAATGTGTTGGACTACGAACCCCACAGCGCCCTCTTCGTTCCCGACGACGACCCATTGAAGTATTATCGTGCCATTGCCCGCTATGCCGTTGCCCATCTCAACGGGAACGGCATCCTATGGCTGGAAATCAACCACGCCTATGCCGGCCAACTGACGGCGCTGCTTCTGGCAGCTGGATTCAGACAGGTGGAAATGATGCCCGACCAGCAGGGCGATGACAGATTTGTTAAAGCCGCACTTTGATATGAAACCGATAACCGAAGAAACAGCCCGGGAGCGCCTTGCAGCACTTTGTTCAAGAAGCGAGCACTGCATCAGCCAGGTGAAGGAAAAGATGTACGACTGGGGCATTGCACCACAGGCACAGGACCGCATTGTGGACTACCTCCTTGCGCACCACTACATCGACGAGGAACGGTTCGCCCGCGTCTATATAGAGGACAAGGTTCACTACAACGGCTGGGGACCTCGGAAGATTGCGCAGATGCTTGTCGCGAAACGGATTGACAAGCAGGTGGTGCGTAACATCCTTGAAGAGATTGACCCGCAGGTGTTTGTAGGGCAGTTGCAGCCGTTGTTGCGGCAGAAGCAGCGCAGCGTGACGGGAAAGACTGCCTATGAGCGCTATTGCAAACTCGTCAGATTTGCCCTGGGACGCGGCTATGAGATGGAAACCATCAGGCAATGCCTGGCAGAGGTGGAGGAAGACGAGCCATGAGACACCTGCTGGCACGGCTGGTCGACTTTCTGGCACCGCGCATTTGCCCTGTGTGCGGCAACAGAATGGGCATACAAGAGAAGACTTGCTGTGTGCAATGCTATCTGGACCTGCCCGTTACAGGTTTTGAACAGCATCCTGACGACAACAGCATGGCGGAGATGTTCTATGGAATCATTCCTTTCGAAAAGGCTGTTGCCATGTATTTCTATAAGAAAGGGAACAAGACTGCCAAGATTGTAGAGCAGTTCAAGTACCACAATCGTCCCCAACTTGCCGTTGAAATGGGCCGGATTTGCGCCCAGCGGTTGCTCCCCACGGGCTTCTTTGAACAGATTGACTGCCTGGTTCCCGTTCCGTTGGCAAGGAAGCGCCAGCGCCAGCGCGGCTACAACCAGAGCATGATGCTGGCAAGGGGCATCGCCAAGGAAACCGGCCTGCCTGTCGTGGGGGGGGTAATAGTGCGCAAAAAGTTCAAGCAAAGCCAGACGCGCCTTAGCCGAATGCAGCGCAACGAGAACACGGCTAATGCCTTCCAACTGGCCGGCGGCACCCTGTTGGCCGGCAAACACATCCTGCTAATAGACGATGTGGTGACCACGGGGGCTACGCTCATTGCCTGTGCGGAGGCCGCCCTGCAAGCACCCGATGTCCGGTTGAACCTGCTTGCACTCGCCATGACGCACGACTAATACATTCCCATTGTGGCTGAACCGTGCGGACAGCATAAATAATAGTGCTCCCATGACTGCAATTCGACGGTTTTTGCCTATCTTTGTGAAGAAAACAGCACTTACGGATAATATGAAGGAAATAATAATGGACACCATCCGCCAGCGGCATGCCGTGCGGAAATATAAGGACAAGCCCATTGAGGCAGCCAAAATAGCGGAGATACAAGCGCTCATCGACGCCTGCAACAAGGAGAGCGGCCTGCACATACAACTGGTAACCGACGAACCACGCGCTTTCTCCACGGGCATTTTCAAGTACGGGCAGTTCTCCGGCGTGAAGAACTACTTGGTGCTGGTGGCACCCAAGAAGGGCAACTGGAAGGAAAAGGTGGGCTACTATGGACAGAAAATCGTGCTGCAGATGCAACAACTCGGGCTGAACACCTGCTGGGTTGCGCTGACTTTCAAGAATGTGAGGGACGCCTACGAACTGCAGTCAGGCGAAGAACTGAAACTGGTGGTGGCCTGCGGTTATGGCGAAACCAATGGTGTTCCACATCCGCAGAAGCGCACCATGGCCGATCTCTCTATTGACGAGCGCAGCGAAAAGAGCGAACTTCCACAGTGGTTCCTGCAGGGAATGGAGGCTGCCATGCTTGCCCCGACGGCCGTCAACCAGCAGAAATTTGTCATTTCACTGCACGACGGCAACAAGGTTTCGGCCAAGGCAAAGTTCGATCTCTTCGGCAATGCACCCTACGACCTGGGCATTGTCAAGTGCAATTTTGAACTGGGAGCGGGCAGGGAGAACTTTGAATGGATAGAATAGATATTATAATGGTAACCGAAAAAACAATGCGCAGATTGCTACGGGCAGGTATAATGCTCTTGCTGATAGGCATTGGCAGTGCACTGCAGGCACAGCCGGCAAGCGATTCACCCGTCTTTACCACGGTGAAAGCCAATCCTATTACCTCCATCAAGAACCAGTACCGTTCCGGCACCTGCTGGTGCTTTGCCTCGCTGGCATTCTTCGAGGCGGAAGTGCTCCGGCAAACGGGCAGGGAGGTGGACCTGTGTGAGATGTTCGTGGTCAACAAAGACTATATGGATTGTGCCGAATATCATGTCCGTCAGCACGGCGACAGCCGATTTTCCGAAGGAGGTTCGGCCGACGATGCGCTTTCCGTGATTCGCAGAAACGGCATCTGCCCCGAAGAAGCCATGCCGGCACCAGGCTCACTGACGGGCGACTCGCTGGCAAACTTCACAGAGTTCTTCAGTTTGCTCGAGCCTTATGTCAAGGCGGTGGCAAGGAGCAGGCAGCAGAAACTCTCTTCTCAATGGCGCAAAGGGATGCAGGCAATACTCGATGCCTACCTCGGGGTCTGTCCGGAACAATTCACTATTGATGGGAAAATCTATACGCCGCAGACCTATGCGGCCTCGCTGGGACTTGACTGGGACGACTATGTGAGCCTGACCAGTTTCACCCATCATCCTTTCTTTACCGATTTCGTCATTGAAGCACCCTACAAGTGGCGCCCGAAACTGTCGTATAATATCCCTCTTGAGCAGTTGATGCAGGTGGTGGACACTGCACTCGACCGCGGATACACCGTCTGCTGGGGTGGAGATGTGAGTGGCAACGGCTTTACCCGAACCGGTCTGGCCGACACCCCCGACAAGGTTGCACCCACACAGGAAAGCCGTCAACGGCGGTTCGACCAGTGGGAGGCCACCTACGACCATGTAATGCTTATTTACGGGAAGGCTGTCGATGCAGACGGACGCCCTTTCTACATGGTGAAGAACTCTTGGGGCGAGACCGGCAACTATGCTGGTATCTGGTATATGTCGCGCGACTATATTGCCACTAATACCACTTATATATTCCTGAACCGTCAGGCATTGGACGAGGAACTTGCCCGGCATTTCAAATAATGGCGATGAACAACAACCATCTGAAACAGTTTCCCATGCTCATGGCTGGCAAGAAGGTCATGTATGTACATGGATTCGGGTCGTCGGCGCAGTCGGGAACCGTAGCACTTCTGCGTCATACACTGCCCCAGACAGAGGTGGTGGCATACGACCTCCCCGTCGTTCCGCAAGAAGCCATGGCATTGCTTCGTCAAAGATGCCAGGCGGACAACCCCGACTTGATCGTCGGAACATCGATGGGTGGCATGTATGCGGAAATGCTCTATGGCTTTGACCGTGTCTTGGTGAATCCTGCTTTCAGAATGGGAGAAACCATGCGGGCACACAATCTTATGGGACTGCAACATTTCCAGAATCTCAGGCAAGACGGTGTTCAGGAATTTCTGGTCAACAAGTCCACGGTGAAGGCATATCAGGAAATGACCGAACAGTGTTTTTCGGCCATTTCATCGGAAGAAAAACAACGGGTGTTTGGACTCTTCGGGCGTTACGACGATTTGGTTGATACCTACGATTTGTTTCTCCGGCACTATCCCAATGCCATCCGTTTTGATGGTGGGCATCGCCTCGATGACAGTGCACTGCTGCACAGTGTGATACCTGTGATTCGGTGGATAGACGACCGGCAAAACCATACAGAACGGCCCTTGATACTGGTGCAGGTAGATACGCTTCGCGATGGTGCAGGCAATACTGCCTCGGCAGCCATGAAGGCATTGGAATTTCTGGCGGAGAACTATCGGGTTTGCTTTCTGGCTGGCTCGCCAACAACTGACGCGGAATACACAAGCCGTGTCAGACTGTGGGTTGACAAGCACATGGGTGTACTGGCTTTCAACCGACTTACATTTACCAATCAGCGCGAAATGCTTCTTGCCGACTATCTTATAGCCAGGGCAGAATGTGACGATTTCATCGGTACAACCGTGATTTTTGGCAGCGAGGAGACAAAGACATGGGAGGAAGTCCATACCTATTTCAGCCGTCTTGGCGGGCAATAGGAGGAGTGGCTGATTCTACCCGTTGGTTGTGCTGCTCCCGAATAAAAAACAACTGAAAAATTTGCCAGTCAAGATATTATTCTTATCTTTGTGCCCAGAGAAAAACATTGGGATCAAAATTGCGGATTTTCGATATGCAAATTATCGGAACTCTTTTTTTTTGTAACCCGTAAATACTAACCGTCTTAAAAACAAGAAAGGAAAGAATATGTCTTATATGTCGCAAGAAGGCTATGACGCCCTCGTCGAACAACTTCGATATCTCGAAGCAGAGGAGAGCCCTAAAGCATCAGCTGCCATCGCCGAAGCCCGCGATAAAGGTGACTTGAGCGAGAATTCGGAGTATGAGGCCGCCAAGGAAGCACAGGTTCTTCTGCAGGGAAAGATTGACAATCTGAAGCGAACACTGGCTCAGGCGAAAGTGGTGGATGTGTCGCAGTTGCGCAGCGATGTCGTTCAGATTCTCTCTAAAGTGGAAATGACCAATGTGGACAATAACGCCAAGATGACCTACACCATCGTCAGTGAGAACGAAGCAGACCTAAGCGCAGGCAAAATCTCCATAAAGACCCCCATTGCACAGGGATTGCTCAACAAGAAAGTGGGCGATGTGGCTGAGATAACGATTCCTCGCGGAACCATCCGCCTGCGTGTTGATAAAATTACGGTAGGCTGACAATAGTCGAAACAGATAAATAATTCGATAAAATGGATATTTTTTCGCGTATAGCAGCAGGCGAAATCCCAAGTTACAAGTGTGCCGAGAGCGAAGAGTTCTATGCTTTTCTGGACATCAATCCAGTTGTTAAGGGACACACGCTGGTCATTCCTCGCCGGGAAGTGGACTACATCTTCGATATGGACGACGACGAGTTGGCTCGTTACCAGGTGTTTGCCAAGAAAGTGGCGAAGGCCGTGAAAGAGGCGTTTCCCTGCAAGAAAGTGGCTCAGATAGTACTGGGTCTGGAAGTTCCTCACGCCCATATACATTTAATTCCGATGCAGACAGAGTCCGATGCGGACTTCCGCAAGCCGAAACTGTGTTTCACTGCCGAGGAGTTTGAGACCATAGCCGCCCGCATCCGTGGTGCTTTCGAGCAGTTGTAAGCAACCATCTGCAATCAGCATTGGCGTAGTTTGAAAAGCACTACTTATCCGACCGTTTTCCGAAAGAGGCCCAAATGCAATGCATTTGGGCCTCTTTCGTGTTGTATTTGGGCCTCTTTTGGAGTGCGTTTGAGGCCCAATTGTAAAATGTTGCAAGTCAAATGGTTACACGGCCGATTTTACAATAGCCAATAACCATTAGCCATTAAGGTCATTTGTAGATGTCTTCTTTCTTCAGTTCAACGATTTTCCCGTATTTGGCAAGGGCGTTCATGTCAGTGAGCTTCTTGTCGCCAACGATGATCCAGACACGGTTCTTGTTGCTGGCGATCTGCTGCTGGAAGAACTGTATGACATCATTGGAACTTACCGAAGGAAGAATACGGGCTACATCTGCTTGGTAGTCTTTCGTATAACCCCGCATGCGCATATTGGCAACATAGGCAGGTATGTTCCTGAATGTGGGATAGGAGTTCTGGATGTCGCTGAGTATGCTCTGGCGGGCCGATGCCAGATTTTCCTCCTTCATGGGCATTTCGCGCAGCAGGGAGTCGATGGTGGCAACCACTTCAAGGGTTTTGTCGGCCTGTGTGCCAGTCGCCGTAAAGTAGGCCATGGGCTCCTGAGAATGAGTGGCAAGGCTGGTTGTTATTCCTCTGCCGCTGGTGGAGTAGGCCAGCGAGCGGAATTCGCGGATGTTCTGGAACAAGATCGACGACATTCCTCCGCCGAAATATTCTTCCCAGAGGTTAAAGACGGTTCGCTCTTCTCTCGTGGGTAGCGGGCGGATTCCGTCGTAGCTGACAACATAGTTCTGCCGCGACTTGGGCACATCATAGAAAAACACGGTAGGTTCCGAATACTGTTGCAAAGGCCGGAAGGTGTCGGCTTGTGGCCGTTTGCATTGGTCAAGTGGGAGTGTTTGCTGCGACAAGGCTGCTACTTCCTGTGCAGACAACTTCCCACAGTAGAGAATCTCGCAGTCGTATTGCTGTACTTCGCGGAAGAGACTCAACAGTTCTTCGCTCTTAAGGTTCTTGATTTCCTTCTTCGACAGTTGGGTGAGATAACTCGACTTGCTGCCATATGCCACTTTATGGAGCATAGGTGCAATCACATCATCCTTTTGTTTGCCGAAGCTTTTGCGGTCTACCTTGTCGGCATCCTTTGCCTCTTCGAGTGCTTCTTCGTCGCCCTTGGCTGAACGGAGGAAGTGTGCCAGCAGTTGCAAGGCAGGTTTCAGTTGGCGGTCGGGTCCTGTCAGGCTGATTTTGAACCGCTCGTCTCCTTGTTCCACCGCCATCGTGGTGCCGATTTGCTGCCAGGCCTGTTCCAGTTGCTGCTTCTTCAGTGAATCTGTCCCAAGAGCATTCAAGTAGTCTGCCAGCACAGCCAGTTTCGGTGTGTGCAGTTTTCCATCCTTGTAGCGTAGCACGAATGTGAAGACATCGTTCATGGGATTCTCCTTATGGAACAAGGTGACATGGTCGTTCATCTTCAGCGTTGTCAGGTCTTTCTCGAAATCGACGGTGCGGATAGTTGCTTCCTTCACAGGAATTTGTTCCAGTTGCAGGGCGAAATCCGACTTCGCATCCATGTTCTTCGGGGCAATGGGTTTATAGCCAGGCTGCTTGAGCGTTTCCTTGTCGGGGGAACCGTATTTCTTCGAGAATACAAAATGGTTGGCCCCATAGTACTTTTTTGCAGCAGCCACTACATCTTCTTTTGTCACGCCCTTGATTTTCTCTGTCTTGTCAAGTACATCCTGCCACGAACGGCCTTTGGAGAAAGCATCTATCATCAGTTGTGAGCGTTGGTCGATGGACTCCAGTTCCAGTTGGGCTTCCATCAGCATTTCCTGTTTCAGGGTCTCTAACTGCTCCGCGCTGAAGTTGCCGTCCATTATCTTTTGAATCTGCTGCATGACATACCCCTCGGCAGTCTTCATCTTGCCCAGCAGTTTCGGGACGATGAGTATGATGGAACTGCCTGCGTCGTCCAGTGCAACATTCATGGCACCGGCCATCATCACCTTGTGTTCGTGCATCAGCGAATCCAACAGACCGGCCTTTTCGTTGAAGAGCAGTTTGTTAGCCAGTTCCAGCGCACGGGCATCAGGTTCAAAATCGGTGGGCGCCTTGTAGACCAGGGCCTCTATGTTGATTATCGGGATGGGCAGTTTTATCTCACAGCCCTCTCCTGCTGCAATATCTGGCATGGGGCTGTAGCCACGCTTCGGGACGGGACCTGTCTGCACGCGGCCGAAAGTCTGCTCCAGCAAGGCCGTCAGGCTTTCGTCGACTGTAATGTCACCACTGAGGATGAGTCCCATGTTCGGGGCGACATAGTATTTCTGATAGAAGGCAGCCATGTCCGACAGGCGTGGATTCTTCAGGTTTTCGGTAGACCCGATTATGGGATATGCATAGGGTTGTGTCTTGAAAATGGCACCGAATACCTTTTCCTGTGCATTGCCAATCATGCCGTCGGCAGCACGGTTCTTTTCTTCATAGACATTTTCCAGTTCTCCCTGGAAGCCGCGGAATACGGGGGTGATGAGACGCTCGGAGTTCAGCCAGCACCACTGTTCCATGAACTGTGGCAGGAACGAGTTGTGGTAGAAAGTCAGGTCGTAGCTGGTGCCGGCATTCAAGCCGCTGCCTCCGTACTTGGAAATCAGGCGGTTGAATTCGTTGGGAATCATATAGTCGGCCGCTTTCAGGCTCAACTCGTTGATGTGTTGCTGAATCTTGGCATGCACAGCCTCGTCCTTGGTCTGGCTCAGGAGGTCGTACTGGGCAGAGATGCTGTCAAGCCAAACTTTTTCCTGCTGGTAGTCGATGGTCCCCAGGCGGTCGGTGCCCTTGAACATGATATGCTCAAAGTAGTGGGCAATACCCGTATTGGGGCAGTCCTTGGCTCCGGCTTTCACCACGACGGCACCAAACACCTTCGGCTGTGAGTGGTCCTCGTTCAGCCAGACCGTCATACCGTTACTCAGTTTCAACTCTTTTACCTGCAATTGTGCATTGGCGCATAAACTTGCCAGCGCTGCAATTAAAAAGACAATACTCCGTTTCATATAGCTATTTATAATAATTTACCAGTGCAAAAAATACAATTTTATCAGTAGACGGACTCTGAAAAGAAGGTAAAATAACATTAAAGAAGGTTGCCACACAAATGGGCAACCTTCTTCTTTTTTGTCTGTTCAGAGTGCTTAGATGTAGTCGTCACCCTTGAGCAGCTGTATTTCGTTGATATATTTGCGGATGGTTTTCGATGAGTCTTCCTTCGGACAGATGAGCAACACATTGCCGTGTTCGGCCACGATGTAGCCGTCCAATCCGCTAATTACGGCAAAGCGGTCTTTCGGCAGTTTGACAACATTGTTCCTGGCTTTGTCGAAATACACTTCCGAGTCGATGGTCACATTGTCGTCCTCAGTCTGTTGCATGGCCTCGTAGATGCTGTGCCAGGTTCCCAAGTCATCCCAGCCGAAGTGGCAGGGCATGACATAGACATTGTCGAGGGGTTCAAGAATGCCGCGCTCAATGGAGATGTTGGGATAGCGCGGGAAGTTTTCCTGCATGTAGGCGTACTCATCCTCGAGCGTGGCAAAGTGTTTTTCGTAGACATGCCGGCGCAATATGTCGGGAAGAATCTTGTCGAAGCATTCGGACAGGAAGGCGAACTTGGCGGCGAAGATGCCGGTGTTCCAATAGAATTCGCCGCTCTCCATGAAGATTTTTGCAAACTCCCGCTCCGGTTTCTCCGTGAAGGATTTGACATGATAGAGTCCTTCCTGCTGTTCCCCTTCTATCTGGATATAGCCGTAGCCAGGCTCGGGACGGCTGGGCTTGATGCCCATGCAGATGAGGCCGTGTACCTTTTCTGCCAGTTCGAAGGCATGCTTCACATCTGTTTCGAAATGTTCGGTGTCGGTCATGGCCTGATCCGACGGTGAGACAATCACGCAGGCGTCCTTGTTTTCGTGCAGGATGCGGTAGGAAGCCCATGCCAGCGAGGGAACGGTGTTGCGGTGAACGGGCTCGGCAATGACATTGTCTGGTGACACTTCGGGCAGTTGTTCCTGAACAAAATGCAGGTAGTCGATGTTGGTAATGACGAAAATCTGACTTTCGGGGAGTATGCGTCGGAACCGGTCGTAGGTCTGTTGCAGTTGTGTGCGGCCCACTCCGAAGAAATCGTCAAACTGTTTCGGGGCATTCTGTCGGCTGCACGGCCACAAGCGACGGCCCTTTCCTCCTGCAAGAATCACACAATAGGCATTGTTTAGATTCATGAATATGCGATATTAGAATGTTAGGTTACAAGATTGTTTATCTTGTAAGACAAAGGTAAACTAACATTTTAGATATAGCAAATAATTGCGCACAAAAAGCGTGTTTTTACTTCTCACATTTTTTCAGCACTTCCCTTGGAATGAAAAAATCCCCCGCATCTGTGCATACGGGGGATTTTTCTTTGCAGGATGTGTGGGAAGGCTATTTTCCCGAGTATGCTTTCAGTCCGCTTTTCAGGAACGCAATGTATTTATCCGCATTCTCGTTGTAACTGTAGGGAGGTGCCAGCAGGTGGCCGTCGTTGTCCAGGAGGACATAGAAGGGTTGCGTGTTGGCTCCGAACTTATGTGCCTGGAGGTAGCTCCACTTCTGTCCCACGGTGCGCAGGGTGCGTTTCTCGCCATTGAACTCCACTTCTTCGGGTTCCGGCAGCAGGTTCTTGTCATCGACAAAGAGTGTTATCAATACATAGTCGTCCTGTAGCATTCTTGCCACTTCCTTGTTAGTCCACACGGCAGCCTCCATCTTGCGGCAGTTGACACACCCGAATCCGGAGAAGTCGACGAACACCGGCTTTCCCGATTGCCTGGCCGCAGCCATTCCCTGGTCGTAATCGTTGTAGGCAGCGTGTACTTCTTGCTTGTCCAGATTGAAGTCCTGCGTCCACATAGGGGGTGCAAATGCACTGACGGCCTTGCATGGTGCGCCCCACAGACCTGGGATCATATAGACTGCGAAGGCCAGGGAGAGCATGCCAAACATGATGCACGGCACTGGCATTACGCGGCTCTTGCCGTCGGTTCCGTCGCTGGGGAAGACGAGTTTGCCTATGAGATAGAGTCCGAGCAGTCCGAAGATGACAATCCACAGGGAGAGGAACACCTCTCGGTCGAGCAGCCGCCAGCCGTAGGCCAGGTCGGCAACGGAGAAGAACTTCAGTGCGAAGGCCAGTTCGATGAATCCGAGCGATACCTTTATAATGTTCATCCACGCGCCTGACTTTGGTGCCTGCTTGAGCCAGGAGGGGAAGAGTGCGAACAGCGTGAAGGGCAATGCCAGTGCCACGGCGAACCCGAGCATGCCGATGGCGGGGCTCAGCCATTCGCCGGAGGTGACGCTCTGCACCAGGAGCAGCCCCACGATGGGGGCCGTGCAGGAGAACGATACCAGTGCCAGTGTGAACGCCATGAGGAAGATGCTGAGCAGACCTGTGGTGTTGCTGGCCTTCTGATCCATCTTGTTTCCCCAGGAAGACGGCAGCCGGATTTCAAACCATCCGAAGAAACTCAGGGCAAAAATCACCAGAAGTGCAAAGAGGAAGAGGTTGAACCACACATTGGTCGACATGGCGTTGAGGGTGTCCGGTCCGAAGAGTGCCGTCACAAGGAGGCCCAGTCCGAGGTAGATGACGATGATGGAGATGCCGTAGGTGATGGCATCGCCGATGGCTTTGCCGCGCTCTTTGGTCCGCTTTAGGAAGAAACTGACGGTCATGGGGATGATGGGCCACACGCAGGGGGTGAACAAGGCGAGCAGTCCGCCCAGGAACCCGGTGAGGAAGATGTACCACAGCGACTTCTTTCCGGCATCGTCGGCATCGGTTCCGCTCAGTTGTGCTGCTTTCACGGGTTGCCACCAGAGGTTTCTTTCGGCGGCATCGACTGCCACGGCAGCACTGTCGGCCGCCTCTGCAGGTGCTTCCTCCGCCTGTTCGGTGTCTTGCGCTGCATCTTTCGGGTCTTCCTTCTCGGCCTCGGCGCCGGCCACTGCAGGCGACTTCCCGTTTTGCTTGAACGCAACTTCTTGCGGGGCGGAGCATTCCGTGTCGTTGCACCCTCCGTATTCCAGCACGCAGTCGATGGCGTATTGCGGTTTGGTGAAGCGGACTTTCTGCACGAACTGCACGCTGTTTTCAAAATAGCGCGTCTCGGCCTGGAACACGGGGTCGAACTTCTTTATCTCATTTCCCCGTGCCTTCAAGCCTCCGACGGTCTCAACGCCGTCGAGTTTGACAGGTGCGAATGATGCTTCTATCGGCCCGGCGCCGTTCATGTTGGTGGAATAGACATGCCAGCCGGGCAGTATCTTTCCGTCGAAGACAATCTCGCCTTCCGCCGTGCCGTTTGTTTTCAGTTGTGCCTTGAAGTTGGCCGGGGAGACCATCTGGGCTGAGGCTAGGCATGTCAGTGTCAGTGCCGTCAGCAAGAGAAGCATCTTTTTCATTGTCGGTAAGTATTTTTTTCCTTGCCGCAAAGATAAGCATAAATATTGTTTTGCCGCATCTTGCCCTCCGGTTTTCGGACAAATGAATCTTCTGCAGCCTTGCAATTCAAAATTGCACACTGCCGTTTTCCTGCCGCCAGAATCGATTTTTTGCAAGCACAAGTCTGATTCGTTGCAAATGACGCCAAAATGCGATGGTTTTGTAAATGCCTGATACACAATGTTTTAACGGAAATCGCCCCGTTGCTAGGGTATAGACAAAATGCAACTGAGGCACTTTCGTGCCGCAAGTGGATGGCTTTTGTGCGGTGAAACGGTAGGTTTCGTGCCGCGAAAGCTGCCTAAATGCAGGCAAAAGTGCCTCAGTTGTAAGAATTGTTCCCCGTTTTTGTTGGCCCGTTGCCGTCTTTTCTCCCGAAAAGTACTTTTTTAACATTTCTTTGGTGCATTGCACACGGGGTTTATTTGCAGGTTTAGCGCATAGCCTTTCCAGTCATGATGCGCCTACCCTATCTGCGAGCCAGGTTTCACTTCCCGCAGGAGCGTGGTCAGGCTGAGGTCGCCGTCGAAGTTCTCTGCCGAGAGAATCATGCCTTGGCTCTCTATTCCCATGAGGGTTCTTGGTGCCAGGTTGGCAATGAAGAGGAGTTGCCGGCCCACGAGTTCCTCCGGGTTGTAGAACTTTGCAATGCCGGACACGATGGTACGGTCGGTGCCTGAGCCGTCGTCGAGGGTGAACTTCAGCAGCTTGTTGGCTTTCTTCACCTTCTCGCAGGCTTTCACCGTGCCTACGCGTATGTCCAGTTTCTCGAAGTCGGAGAAGGCAATGGTATCCTTGATGGGCTTGGCTTGTGCGGCAGCCGCTTCGTTGTCGTGCTTGGCCTTGGCCAACTTGTCCAACTGGTGCTGGATGGCCTCGTCTTCAATCTTCTCGAACAGCAATGCAGGCTCTGCCAACTGGTGCCCGGCATGGAGTATTTCGGTACTGCCCAACTGGCTCCACTCGAATGCCGACAGGTTCAGCATGGTGCGCAGCCTGCCACTGCTGAAGGGCAGGAACGGCTCGAAGGCAATGGCAAGGTTGGCCGTCAGCTGCAAGGATATGTAGAGAATGGTCTCCACGCGCTTGGGATCTTCCTTCCAGACCTTCCAGGGCTCGCATTCGGTAATGTAGCGGTTGCCGATGCGTGCAAGGTTCATGGCGGCAAACTGTGCGTCGCGGAACTTGAATTGCTCCAGCAACTGTTCCACCTCTGCCTTGACATTCTTGAACTCGTCAAGGGCCTTGCGGTCGACATCGAGCAGTTCGCCGCAGGCAGGAACAATGCCGTTGAAATACTTCTTGGTGAGTTGCAGCGCACGGTTCACGAAGTTTCCGTAGACAGCCACCAGTTCGTTGTTGTTCCGATCCTGGAATTCCTTCCAGGTGAAGTTGTTGTCCTTCGTTTCGGGGGCATTGGCGGTGAGCACATAGCGGAGCACATCCTGCTTGCCGGGGAAGTCTGCCAGGTATTCATGCAGCCAGACAGCCCAGTTCTTCGAGGTGGAAATCTTGTTGTCCTCGAGGTTGAGAAACTCGTTGGACGGCACATTGTCGGGCAGGATATAGCCGCCGTGTGCTTTCAGCATGGTGGGGAAAACGATGCAGTGGAAGACGATATTGTCCTTCCCGATGAAGTGGACCAGCCGGGTATCGGGGTCTTTCCACCAGGTTTCCCAACTGTCGGGGAGCAGTTCCTTCGTATTGGAAATGTAGCCGATGGGTGCGTCGAACCATACATACAGCACCTTTCCTTCGGCACCTTCCACGGGAACGGGGATGCCCCAGTCGAGGTCGCGCGTCATGGCTCGGGGCTGGAGGTCGAGGTCCAGCCACGATTTGCACTGGCCGTAGACATTCGGGCGCCATTCCTTGTGGCCGTCGAGAATCCATTGCTTCAGCCAGTCCTGATAGTCGTTCAGCGGCAGATACCAGTTCTTTGTCTTGCGAACGACGGGCTTCGACCCGCTGATGGCCGACTTGGGGTTGATGAGTTCCATGGGCGAAAGGTCGCTGCCGCAGTGCTCGCACTGGTCGCCGTAGGCACCTTCGTGGTGGCAATGCGGGCATTCTCCCGTGATGTAGCGGTCGGCAAGGAATTGCTTCGCTTCCTCGTCGTAGAGCTGCTCGCTTTCGCGCTCAATGAGCTTGCCCTCCTGATAGAGTTTCCTGAAGAAGTCGGAGGCCATCTGGTGGTGTGTGTCGGAAGTGGTCCGGCTGTAGATGTCGTAGCTGATGCCGAACTCTTCGAAACTCTTCTTTATCATGCTGTGGTAGCGGTCGACCACATCTTGCGGTGTGATGCCTTCTTTCTTCGCACGGATGGTGATGGGAACGCCGTGTTCGTCGCTGCCGCCTATGAAGATGACGGGATGCTTCCTCAGCCGGAGATATCTGACATAGATGTCCGCCGGTACATAGACACCGGCAAGGTGCCCGATGTGGACACCCCCGTTGGCATAGGGAAGTGCCGCGGTCACCGTGGTGCGCTTATAGTTTTTCTGTTCCATTGTTGTGGTGTTTGCGTTTGTTTTGCTTGCGAAGGTACAATATTTTTTTCACTTTCGCCCTATTCTTGCTGTTCCTCTTGTGCTTTGTTGCTGATGAACTGCTGGAAATCAGGGTGTTCTCCCAACTCTTCCGGGTGTATTTGGCAAAGCGCTTTCCCTTGTTGCATGAACCAGACGAGGTTCGCCACGGGCAAAGCCAGTTCGATGTCGTGGGTGGAGAGGATGATGGTCTTTTGCTTTTCGGCGGCCAGTTGTTGCAGCAGTTGCAGGCATTCGCGCTTTGTCGGGTAGTCAAGGAATGCGGTGGGCTCGTCCAAAAGAATGATGGGCGTGTCCTGGGCAATGGCCTTGGCAATCATGACCTTTTGCAGTTCGCCGTCGCTGAGTTGGCTGGCAAGGCTGTTCCTGAGGTGTTGCAGACGGGTAGTTGCGATGGCTTCGTCCACCAGCAGGCGGTCGGCAGCCGTTTGTTGCCCGAGAAAATTGGTGTAGGGTGCGCGTCCCATGCCTACCAGTTGCTCTACGGCCATGTGGGGAATGTGCAGCTTCTCGGTAAGCACCACGGCGACGGTCTGTGCCAGTTGCCGGCGCGACATGGCGGACAGGCCATGGCCGTTTAGGAGGATTTCTCCCGACAGCGACGGCTGCAGCCCTGCAATGGTGCGGAGCAGGGTGGACTTCCCCGTGCCGTTGGCACCGAGCAGCAGGACTAATTGTCCCTGTCCGGCAGCGGCACTGATGGGCAAAGCGGGCATTTTGTGTCGTCCGCCCTGCTTATATCCTATTTGTAACCGGTCGAGTTGTATGGTCTGCATGGTTCTGCAATTCTCTCTGTTCTGCCTAGTGGGGGCATCCTTGCCAAGAAGGCTCACTGCGAATGCCGGTTTGCCAATCGCCGTGAGCCCTCTTTTGGGGTGTCGTCGTTACTGTATTAATTCTGAATCTTTGTCG
Source organism: uncultured Prevotellaceae bacterium (assembly GCA_937877605.1). GTDB lineage: Bacteria > Bacteroidota > Bacteroidia > Bacteroidales > Bacteroidaceae > Prevotella. Next base: position 19,439 of record CALFJA010000109.1, read on the forward strand.
AAGTCTCTCGCATCGAAACCCCGCTTGATGATGGTTCCTTTCTTTGCAATGATATAGGCGGGTATGCTCATCAGGTCGAGTGCCTTGACCAGGGGTGCCTCAATAAGTTCGCCCGGACACGACACCTTCCATGTTATGGTGTCGCGCTGCATCACCTGCTTGCATCTTGTGGTGTTCCCGTCGATGCAGACGGACAGCAGCTGCACCCTGTCGCCGAACTTCCGATGGAGGTTTCTCATCCTTTTTTGGATGTCCATGCTGGTAGCGCTCCAAGGAGCGAAGGACGCTATGACGGCATAATCGGCAGAGACAAATGGTGATTCCGTGATGGTGGTGCCATCGATGGATTCTCCATAGAATACGGGCAGTTTCTTGTTGGTGTCTGCGTTGGCCACATAGGACAACCGCTGCCTGAGTTGCTTTGCCCGTTGATTGTCGGGTTGCTTGCTGCAAACCATGCCCAGAAGCTGCAATGCCCGCCGGTAGTTGGGATTCTTTACCTGTATGTAGTAGTGTTCTATCAGGTAGATAGCCACCAGACTCTGCGGATTTTCCTCGATGAACTTTCCCGCCTCTCCCTGCTCTCTCAGCGGGTCTTCGTCTTTTAACCGCTCGCGGAAGGCATTCATGAGTTTATTCTCCTCCGTGCCTGTCACTCTCAACTCCTTCAGGCGGGTGACATCGCCGCTGACCTTGGCTTTCTTTCCCGGCTGTGCAAAGATGGGTTGCTGCGTGTTGTTGGGCAAAACCAGCATGAGTGTGCCTGGTGTCACGCATGCTGTCCGGTAACTGAATTTCCCGTGTGCAACCTGAATGGTGTCTATTCCGTCCTTTACACCGTCTGGACTGTATATATATAACTGTGCCTGGTCAAGGTTCTGCAGCGATCCTTCAATGACAAACTGATTTTTTCTGGAGCCGCATGCCGTCAGCACCAGGGCAAGAACGAGGAGCAGAAGAAAGTGTTTCATATTGCAAGTTCAAGAATAGACATGAAAAAAGCGGTGGAAGCAATCTAAACGATTCTTTCTACCGCTGGAACATTTTTATGATGAGTGTGCCGCGAGCGGGACTCGAACCCGCACAGCCATTCCTGGCCAAGGGATTTTAAGTCCCTCGTGTCTACCATTCCACCATCGCGGCTAGCTCACTACCATCGGAAATGGTGATGTTTAGACCTCGGCAAAGGTACAATTAAGTGGGTAAAATGCAAAAGTAAACAGGAATATTTTTGGGTTTTATTGGCAAAAGGCCGGACTTTCACTGGAAGTAGAGGGTCAAATATTCCCAATTCCTTGCATTACTGAACGCTGAGCATTCCGTAGGGACCTGTGCTTGTGGCATGATAGCGGGTCAGTTTCTTTCCGCCGTCGTTGGGCATGCCTCCGTTGTTGAGTGTGTATTGGCGGTTGCACGCCTTGCAGGTGGCTATTCCGCTGGTTGACACCTCCAATGGCTTGCTCTTTACAGGGACTGCCGCCGGGTCGAAGCAATTCGGACATTCTGCGTCGAAGGCATAGAAGGTGGCTGGTTGGGTCAGGTTGGAGAATCCTACGATAATGCCGTTGTTCAGCCCGATGGTCAGGGAGCGGCGGGCATCTTCTGCATCAAACTTTGAGAGGCTTTCCTGCCCTTGGTTGTTCCGGAATGCGAAATAGTTGACGCCGGCGTTGAATGTGGTAGATACCTTGCAATAGATGCCCGGAGCCGACGGGTTCATCGCACTGGCCAGCGTGGCATCGAGATGGGTGGCGTTGTTGAACACCACATAGCAGCGGATATTGCTGTATTCGTTCTCCGTATCTCCGCAGCCGATGTTCAGCAGGAGCACACAGAGGAGCAACAGATATGTCTTCAGACTATTCATAGTGTATCATTTGGAAGGTGTCTGCCAACTTCTCAAGGCCTTCGGTCAGCGGTTTCTTCACCATGGCCATCATGAAGGGGTTGAGATCGGTTTTCAAGGTGAGCTTCATCTTGCACGAAGTGTCGGTTAGCGGCAACAACTGAATCCAGAAGTTGAAGGGCAAGGGGCTCTGGACCGATTCGAACTTGATGGTCTTCGGTTCCTCGCGTTCAACGATTTTCAACTGGATTTTCCCAACCATGGGGGCCTCCATGCTCACACTGTCAGCATCGAACTCCAGTCCGTTCACCTTGTCTTCTGGCAGACGATCTTTTATTTTGCTCAGGTTTTCCAGATTGCTAAGCGTGGCATAGACTGCTGTCTGGCTGTAGGCGATTTCTCTCACCGTGCTTTCAAATTTGTTGCTCATAGTGTTATGGTTGTTATATGCTTTTCCCTGTTGGTCTGCAAAGATAAATAAAAGAGATGGATATGTGTGTATTCACCTGTAAAAATTACCGATATGGTTTCAGTTCTCCGTTTTGCCGGTGTTCATGCGCTCCAGTTCGGCGGCCAGCTGTTCCAGTTCCCGGTACCATTCTTTGCCGAAACGCCTGATGAGCGGTTCCTGCAGAAACTTGTACACGGGCATTTTCAGTTTTTCCCCAAGCTTCACGGCATCCTTGCAGATGTCCCATCTGTTATAGTTCAGTCCACAGGTGCCGTTGTCGAACTGTTTCACGCGGATGGGGTAGAGGGCACAGCTGATGGGCTTCTGGAAAGAGGTCTTGCCTTCCCTGAATCTCTTTTCTAGTGCACAGAGGCAGTTCCCGTTCTCATGGCAGGTGAAGACGCAGTCCTTTCCGTTTACGATGCTTGTCACGAGGTCTCCTTCCCGGTCGGTATATGCCACGCCTTGCTTGTCAATCACGGCCTGAGCCTGAGCGGAAAGGTCGTTCCAGACAGCATCAAGAGAATCCTCAATTTCGCCGATTTCATCGAGGGAAACAGGCGCTCCTTCGTTACCTTCGACGCAACAGATGCCGTGACATTTTTCGTAATCGCAGCAGAAATGCTCCGTCAGGATGTCGGGCGAGAGCAGTACATTGCCGACTTGAAGTATGGGAAGATACCTGTTGCTCATCGTTTACCAGTTGATGGGTGTCTGTCCGTGTTCTTCCAGATAGGTGTTACATCTGGAAAAGTGGTGATTGCCGAACCAACCGCCACGATTGGCGCTTAGCGGAGAGGGATGCACCGATTCCAAAACGAGATTCCGCCTATGGTCAATCATGTATGCTTTACTTCTTGCATAGCCACCCCAAAGCATGTAGACGATGTTCTCCCGGTTGGCAGCCAAGGCCCGAATGGCTGCATCTGTGAATGTCTGCCAGCCGAAGCGGGCATGTGAGTTTGCCAAATGCGCTTCAACCGTAAGGGTGGAGTTGAGGAGCAGTACGCCCTGCTCGGCCCAGCGGGTCAGGTTGCCAGAGTGGGGAATGGGTGCCCCTGTGTCGTCATGTATTTCCTTGAAGATGTTCTGGAGCGAAGGAGGAAAGGGAATACCGTCAAGTACCGAGAAACTCAAACCATGTGCTTGACCGGGCTCGTGGTAGGGATCTTGACCGAGAATGACTACTTTTACCCGATGGAATGGACACTTTTCGAAGGCATTGAAGATAAACCTGCCCGGTGGATAGCATGTGTGCGATGCATATGCCTGGCGTACAAATTCCGTGAGTTTGACGAAATAATCTTTATCAAACTCACGGATTAATTGTTGTTTCCAGCCATTTTCTATTCTTACCTCCATCAAAATGTCTTATCTATTGTCTTCAATCAGATTTTCCCCAGTCATGTCGGCAGGTTGTTCCAAGCCCATGATGTGGAGGATAGAGGGGGCCACATCGGCCAGCCGTCCGTCTTTCACGGTGGCAGAGTTGTTGTCTGTCACATAGATGAACGGGACGGGGTTGAGCGAGTGTGCCGTGTTGGGACTTCCGTCGGGGTTGATGGCATTGTCGGCATTACCGTGGTCGGCAATGATGATGGCCTCATAGTCGTGTGCCTTGCAGGTTTCTATAACCTCACGTACACAGTTGTCAACTGCCCAGACGGCCTTGGCAATGGCATTGTAGACGCCCGTGTGTCCCACCATATCGCCGTTGGCAAAGTTCACAACGATGAAATCGTACTGTTCGGTGGCGATGGCTTTCACCAAATTATCCTTCACTTCGTAGGCCGACATTTCGGGTTTCAGGTCGTAGGTGGCCACTTTTGGACTTGGGACAAGTATGCGGTCTTCTCCTTCGAAGGGAGCTTCGCGACCGCCGTTGAAGAAGAATGTCACATGTGCATACTTCTCGGTTTCGGCAGTGTGCAATTGTTTCTTTCCCAGACGGGAGAGATATTCGCCGAGGGTGTTGTCTACATTCTCTTTTGGGAAGAGGATGCCCACACCCTTGAAGTTTGCATCATAGGGAGTCATGCAGTAGTATTTCAGTCCTGGAATGGTGTGCATGCCTTGTTCGGGCATGTCTTGCTGTGTGAGAACATGGGTGAGTTCCTTTGCACGGTCATTGCGGAAGTTGATGAAGATGACCACATCGCCTTCACCGATGGTGCCTTCGACCGTTGCATTATGGATGGGCTTGATGAACTCGTCGGTCACACCCTCGTCATAGCTTTCCTGCATGGCTTTCAGCATATCGGCCGCCTGCTTTCCCTTGCCTTCCACAATGAGGTCGTAGGCTTCCTTGACGCGTTCCCAGCGTTTGTCGCGGTCCATGGCATAGAAGCGTCCGACGATGCTGGCGATGTGTGCGTCGTTGGCCTTGCAGACGCCTTCCAGTTGTTCGATGAAGCCGATACCGCTCTTCGGGTCAGTGTCGCGTCCGTCCATGAAACAATGTACGAAGGTTTTTGTCAGACCGTACTGCTTGCTTATCTCGATGAGTTTGAACAGGTGGTCGAGTGAGGAATGCACGCCGCCGTTGCTGGTCAGTCCCATCAGATGGACTTTCTTGCCTGTTTCCTTGGCATAGGTGAAGGCTTCCACCACTTGTTTGTTCTGGCAGATGGAACCGTCCTTGCAGGCGCGGTTAATCTTTACGAGGTCTTGGTATACTACGCGTCCGGCACCGATGTTCAGGTGACCCACTTCGGAGTTGCCCATCTGTCCGTCGGGCAGGCCTACATTCTCGCCCGAGGCTTGCAGCTGTGAGTGGGCGGAGATGGCGTTGAGGTAGTCCAGATAAGGGGTTGGTGTGTTGAAGATGACATCGCCTTTGCCGTGCTGGCCGTTTCCCCAGCCGTCGAGTATCATGAGTAATGCTTTCTTTGCCATAGTTTTTCGTATGTTGCTTGTGTGTTCATTTTGTGTTGTTTTATGCCAGATAAAAAAGATGAAGCACCCTTTGGCACTTCATCTTCCTATGTGTTATGCATCAATATTTGCGTAGGTTGCGTTTTTCTCGATGAATTTGCGGCGCGGTTCCACATCGTCTCCCATGAGCATAGAGAAGATTTCGTCGGCTTCGGCAGCGTTTTCTATGGTCACTTGCTTCAGCAGTCGGTTCTCGGGATTCATGGTGGTGTCCCACAGGTCTACGGCATTCATCTCGCCCAGACCTTTGTAGCGCTGTGTATGGAGGGCCTTGTCGTCGTCGCGGCCTGCCACATACTTGTCGATGAAGGCTTGGCGTTGCTGTTCGGTGTAGCAGTATTCGCTGACCTTTTTGTAGGTACACTTGTAGAGCGGTGGCGTGGCAATGTAGAGGTGTCCTTCTTGTATCACTTTCGGCATGAAGCGGTAGAACAGCGTCATGATGAGGGTGTCGATGTGTGAGCCGTCGACATCGGCGTCGGTCATGATGATAATCTTGTCGTAGCGGAGCTTTTCGATGTTGGCTTCCTTGTCTCCCTCGCCGTCAACGCCGAAGCGCACGCCGATGGCCTGGATAATGTTCATGACCGATTCGGACTCGAACACCTTGTGCCACATTACTTTTTCCACATTCAGGATTTTTCCTCTCAGCGGAAGGATGGCTTGCCTTCTTTGGTCGCGTCCCTGCTTGGCAGAGCCGCCAGCGGAGTCACCCTCGACGAGGAAGATTTCCGTTTCTTTCGGATCTTTCATGGAGCAGTCGGCCAGTTTGCCGGGAAGTCCGCCTCCGGAGAGTGCGCTCTTGCGCTGCACGCTTTCCCTTGCCTTGCGTGCTGCAATGCGGGCAGTGGCTGCCAGCACCACTTTGTCGCAGATCATCTTGGCTTCCTTCGGGTGCTCCTCGAGGTAGTAGGTCAAAGCCTCGCCCACAGCCTGCTGCACGGCGCCAGCCACTTCGCTGTTGCCGAGTTTGGTCTTGGTCTGTCCTTCGAACTGGGGCTCGGCCACCTTGATGGAGATGACGGCGGTAAGGCCCTCACGGAAGTCTTCGCCAGTAATCTCTATCTTGGCTCTCTCTATGTTCTTCGAGATGACGGGGTCGGCATCGGCATAGGCCTTGAGCGTCCTGGTCAGTGCGATACGGAAGCCGGTGAGGTGGGTACCGCCCTCTATGGTGTTGATGTTGTTCACATAGGAGTGGATGTTCTCGGAGTAGTCGGTGTTGTAC
>CALFJA010000110.1 GCA_937877605.1 uncultured Prevotellaceae bacterium
TCACCTTGCGCTCCACCAGCTGGAAGCATCCGAAGTCGTCCGTACAGGGCCGCATGGCGGCAAAGTCCTCCTCTGCCAGCCGTGCCACCTCTGCCGTGGCCTTGCTCTTGCCTGTCCTGTTCAGTTTCTCGCACACCTTGTCGAGATACGCCTGTGCCTCCCCGATGCTGTCAAAACGGTCCTTCACGGAGAAGGCCTCCTTGCGCAGCACCTTGACGGTCTCCTCCACGGTGCCTTTCTCATTGCCGCGCCGTGCATTGCAGAAGCGCCACTCCAAGCCGTAGAAGTTAGACAGGTCGAGCAGGGCATCCGTGGGATGCTTCTCGCTGCCGACGAAGGACTTCACCGCTACGCGCATATTGTCGTAGACCATGCGCACGGGTATATGCCCGATGTCGTGGAAATAGTTGCGGTGAGCCTCCTGGAAGGCCAGCGTGTGCTCACGGATGAAGAGATACCCGCGCCGGTGGTTGCTGTGAGGCAGGGCGAAGGCGGCCATCCTCAGCTTCATCCACCGTCCGGCTATGCACAGCTTCACCTCGCCCCAGTCAAACTGGCACTCCTCACCAGCCGGATGCCACTGGCGGATGAAGCACTCGTGCACCTTCTCACCTCCGCCTGCCAGGCGTGCCCTGTAGTCGCGGGCGTATGCCGTCACGGTGCTGTAGCAGATACCGTAGCCCATGTCGCCCTTGAGGATGTCCCACACCTTCTGCATGTCCATGCACTGCTTGCGGTTGCCCTCCGCCTTCTTGTGCTCGTTGTCCCTGATACAGGACTCGATGAAGTCGCGAGCCTTCCCGTCCAGTTTCGTGCGCTCTCGTGGAGGTGTCTGGAAGGTGTCCTGATGCCTGGCATACTCAAGGGCGGACTCCCTGCCCTGCGTCCTGAGGATGTCATCATACGTGTTCAAAAACTTGCGGATGGTCTTCAGCGAGAGAGGCTTCTTTCCCTCGCGTCTCATCACGCTGCGAATCTTCTTGGCCCTGTATCCATATAGGATGTAGTAGTTAAGGACCTCTTTCTTTCTGTACATACTTATCATGTTACGCAGTCCGTTTCTTTATTTCGGGCTGCAAAGTTAATAAATACCGGGGACATCTGAGGCGCGGCAGTTTCTGTGGGGCAGTCCTCTCCACTGCGCTCGGCTACGCCTCGCTCCGTTCCGTGGACTGCCCCACAGAAAC
>CALFJA010000111.1 GCA_937877605.1 uncultured Prevotellaceae bacterium
TTCGTGGTGGCCGGCTACGACAAGACGCCCACCGAACTGACCCGCCAACTGGAGAAGGAAGGCATGCTCCTCCACTACGAGGAGAGCGTGGAAGAAATACCGTTCGTATGCAAGAACGCCGCCGCTACGCTGGTCATCTACACCCCGGCCATTCCAAACGAACATCAGGAACTGACCTATTTCCGAAAGAATGGCTTTGAAATCCAGAAGCGGGCTCAGGTGCTCGGACAACTCACAAGGCAGCACAAGGGGCTTTGCGTGGCAGGAACGCACGGCAAGACCACCACTTCGGCAATGTGTGCCCATATCATGCATCAAAGCAAACAAGACTGCAATGCCTTCCTCGGGGGCATAACGAAGAACTATGGCACCAACTACATCCTCTCCGACAGCAGCGACTATGTGGTGATTGAGGCCGACGAGTTCGACCGCTCCTTCCATTGGCTCAGCCCGTGGATAAGCGTCATCACCTCGACCGACCCCGACCACTTGGACATCTACGGCACAAAGGAAGCCTATCTGGATAGTTTCCGCCATTACACTGAACTGATCCAGCCGGGCGGAGCACTCATTCTTCACACCGGACTGGAGATGAAGCCCAATATTCCCGAGGGTGTTACCGTCTATGGCTACAGCCTGACGGAGGGGCAGTTCCATGCGGAGAACGTCCGTATTGAGGACGGAGAAATCACCTTCGACTTCATCTCTCCGATAGAAAGTGTCCGCAACATACAACTAGGACACCCCATCCCCATCAACATTGAGAACGGAATAGCCGCCATGGCCATGGCACAACTGGCCGGTTGCACCGCTGAAGAACTGCGATACGCCATGGGCAGCTACAAAGGTGTGGACCGCCGGTTCGACTTCAAGATAAAAAACAGCCGGCATGTCCTCCTCTCCGACTATGCACATCACCCCAAGGAAATCTTCGAGAGTGCCCGGAGCATCAGGCAACTCTATCCCAACCGCAGGATAACCGCCATCTTCCAGCCCCATCTCTACACCAGGACAAGGGACTTCTATCATGAATTTGCCAAGGCTCTGGACCAGTTGGACGAAGTGTATCTCTGCGACATATACCCTGCCCGCGAACTACCCATCGAGGGAGTGAGCAGCAAACTGATCTACGACCAGCTCCGTCCGGACATGGAAAAGCACCTCATCACCAAGGAAGAGGTACTGACGCTCGTAAAAGAGCATGACTTCGATGTACTGACCATACTCGGAGCGGGCGACCTCGACGCCCTGGTTCCAGCCATAGAGAAAGCCATTCTGACAAAAGAAACCACATAAGCCCATGAAGTTCAATTGGCAATTCATATTGTTCCTCGTTGTAGACCTCTTCCTCGGAGCCTATCTCGTAGCGGCATTCACCGTGTTCAACAAAACCGATGAACTGGAGAAGACATGCCAGCGGGTTGACATCCGGATTGAGGACAAGGATGCCACCGGATTCATCAGCGAGAAGGAAATAGTCGACCGTCTGAAAAAGGCAGGGCTCTACCCGCAAGGCAAGGACATGAACGCCGTCCAGGTGCGCAACATCGAAGACAATCTTCAACGCACACCTTTCGTCAAAACGGCTGAATGCTACAAGGCACAGGACGGAAGCGTGCGCATCAGCCTGACCCAGCGCATGCCCAAGTTGCGCATCAAGGCAGCCAACGGCGACGACTATTACCTTGACGACAAGAACAGTATCATGCCCAACTCTCAGTACACCAGCGACCTCATCGTTGCCACGGGACACATCACCCGTCAGATGGCACAAACCTATGTGGCACCGCTGGCCAACACCATCACACAACTGCCGTTCTGGGAAGACCAGATTGAACAAATCAACATCCTGCCCGACAAGAGCGTGGAACTGGTGCCGCGAGTGGGCGACCACATCATCCTACTTGGGAAAATGCCCGAATCGGGCAACAAGAAGGAGCGGGAAGAGCAAATCGCCGAGTTCGTAAAAAAGAAACTCGACCGGCTTGAAATCTTCTATTGCCATGGATTGTCTCAGGCCGGCTGGAACAAATACAGGCTCATCAACCTTGAGTTCGACAACCAAATCATCTGCAAGAAGAAATAAGCACATCAAACAATAAGATATAAATAATAAATAAAGAATCGTATGGAAGAATTCATCGTAGCAATCGAACTAGGATCGACAAAGATCATCGGAGTTGCTGGCCGGAAGGAACTTGACGGCAGTTTCAGCGTGCTTGCCACTGCCAAAGAGGATGCCAGCACCTGCATCAGGAAAGGTATTGTCTATAATCTGGACAAGACCGCCCTCTGCATTAAAAACATTGTAGGCCGTTTGGAGACATCGCTCAAGACAAGGGTAGCCCGCGTCTATGTGGGCGTCGGCGGCCAGTCGCTGCGCAGCATCAAGAATGTGGTGGGCAAGGATCTGCCTGCCAACACCATCGTCACCATCGACATGATTGACGAGTTGCGCGACACCAACCGCAACATGCCCTACCCTGACATGGAGATTCTCCGTGATGCCATTCAGGAATACAAGGTAGACAACCAGTATCAGGTCGACCCTGTGGGCATTCCCTGTCAGCATCTGGACGGCAACTTCCTGAATATTGTATGGCGCAAGACTTTTTACAACAACCTGAACAAGTGTTTCGAGATGGCCAATGTGAAGATTGCCGAGATGCGCATCTCACTGCTGGCACTCGCCAACAACATCCTGACCGAGGCGGAGAAGCGCACCGGCTGTATACTTGTCGACCTCGGAGCCGAGACCACCAGCATGGCCGTCTATCACAAGAACATCCTTCGCCACCTGGCTGTTATCCCCATCGGTTCGAACAACATCACGAAGGACATCGCTTCGCTGAACATTGAGGAGGACGAAGCCGAGCGTCTGAAGCTGAAATACGGCAATGGCCACAGCAACGATACGGCCATCAACAGTTCGGAAACCATCACGGTGGATGCCGACCGGACCATCAAGGTGAGTGAGTTCAGTGCTGCCGTCGAGGCGCGCGCCGAGGAAATCGTGCAGAATGTGGAGCATCAGATACCCTTCGAGTACAACAGGAACCTCATGGGTGGCATCATCCTCACCGGTGGTGGCGCCAACCTGAAGAACATCGATGTGCTGTTCCGCAACATCACCCATATTGACAAGGTCCGCATTGCCAAGTTCATCAATCAGGACATCCACACGCTCGACCCGGAAATCAAGGCGCAGAACGGTCTGTACAACACGGTGCTGGGCCTGATGGTCAGCGGCGACATGAACTGCGCCGGCAACAAGCTGACCAACGACCTCTTTGGCCCTGAACCGCAACCAGAGGAACCTGAAGAGCCTACCCAGCCCATCATCACCGTGGAAGTGCCTAAGGCACCAGGCTACGGCGATAACCAGTCCGTCGATGTGGTTATCCGTCCAGAGGACCTGAAAGAAGAGGAAGAGGAGATGCCCAGAAGGAAGGGAAACGGCATGTTCAAGAGAATTGGGAACAGGCTGGGTTCCTGGCTGGGATCGCTGATAGACGAAGAGGACTGATGCCCCGACTGACTCACTTAACCAATCAACCAATAGTATAAAAACAAAAACATAAGGATATATTTTCTATGAACGATTACGATATCATGTCAACACTTGATTTTGTTGACGAACACGAAGAGAGCAAGACGAAGAGCATCATCAAGGTGATAGGCGTCGGCGGCGGTGGCAGCAACGCCGTGAACCACATGTTCCGCCAAGGCATCCACGATGTTTCTTTCATGGTTTGTAACACCGACGCACAGGCGCTGAACAACTCCCCTGTGCCCGTCCACCTGCAGTTGGGCAGCGAGGGTCTCGGTGCCGGCAACCGCCCGGAGAAGGCCCGCATGGCAGCCGAGGAGAGTGCCGACGACATCAGGCAGCGCCTTGAGGACGGCACGCGCATGGTCTTCATCACGGCTGGAATGGGAGGCGGCACCGGTACGGGTGCATCGCCCGTCATCGCCCGCATCAGCAAGGAGATGGACATCCTCACCGTGGGCATTGTCACCATCCCCTTCGAGTTTGAAGGCCCCAGGAAGATTAACCAGGCACTCGACGGCGTGGAAGAACTCTCGAAGCATGTCGATGCCCTTCTTGTCATCAACAACGAGCGCCTGCGCGAAATCTACTCGGGTGAGACCTTCGAAAACGCCTTCGGCAAGGCCGACGACACCCTCAGTGTGGCTGCCAAGTCCATTGCGGAAATCATCACCGTGCACGGACTCATCAACCTGGACTTCAACGATGTGAAGACCGTTCTCAAGGACGGAGGCGTGGCCATCATGTCAACGGGCTACGGCGAGGGCGAGGACCGCGTGAGGAAAGCCATCGAGAATGCCCTCCATTCCCCGTTGCTCAACAACAGCAACATCTACAGCTCGAAGAAAATCCTGCTCAGCCTGAACTACGGCGACCAGAAAGGGCAGAACCCCTTCATGATGGAAGAGGTGAGCGAAATACACGAATTCATGGCCAATTTCAAGGACTTTGAAATCAAGTGGGGCGTAGCACAGGACATAAGCCTTGGCGACGAGGTGAAGGTGACCATCCTTGCCACTGGATTCGGACTGGACAATGTGGAAGGCATGAACGAGCACATGGGCAAGCGCCGCACGCAGGAGCAGATTGAGGAACAGGCCGCGCTCGAGGAAAAGAAGCGCCAGGAACTGCTCCGCATCCAGCGCTATTACGGGCATCCCGCCGGACAGGTGTCGACCGCAAAGCGTGCGCGCCACATCTTCCTCTTCGACAAGGAAGACCTGGACAACGAGGATCTCATCATGGCCATCGACACATCTCCCACCTTCACCCGCACGAAGTCGAAGATGGAGGAAATACGCAAGTCGACCAACACCAAGAGGGAAAGCAACGGAAACGGAAACGGCAGCATCAGCATCGAGGGAGGCATTTCCTTCGCTGCCGACTGAACCGTGAGTTGAACCCATAAATCACGAAAGAGCCATATGACACTATTCGACCAAGTCAGCAACGACATCAAGGATGCCATGAAGGCGCGCGACAAGGTGCGCCTGGAGACGCTGCGCAACATCAAGAAAGTGTTTCTTGAAGCCAAGACGGCACCGGGTGCCAACGACACGCTGGAAGATGCCGCAGCACTGAAAATCATACAGAAGCTGGCCAAGCAGGGCCGCGAGGCTGCCGAGGTGTTCCAGCAGCAACACCGCCCCGACCTTGCCGAAGGCGAGCTGGCGCAGGTGGCCGTCATGGAAACCTACCTGCCGAAGCAAATTTCCGAGGAGGAGATTGCCGCCATTGTCAGGGACATCGTGGCACAGACGGGTGCCGAGGGCATGAAGGACATGGGCCGCGTCATGGGACTGGCCACCAAGCAGATGGCCGGACGCGCCGACGGACGCATCATCTCCACCATCGTCAAGCAACTACTGGCGTAGCCAACACTTACGAGAAAGCATGCAATGCGGGTGTACACACAATGTCACCCGCATTTTTTTGTAAAAAAGACATTGGCCGGCGAAGGCTGGTTCCTGTCAAGATTTTTTACTGCACACTGGTGCCAACACGACATTTCTTGCCCGTCTTTATGACCAGCCTCCCTCTTCGGCACAAAAAACGGAAGAAACTCAACAACTATGCAAATCATTGTTAATCAACGGATTAGTAAGGACAACGACGCAAGCAATATTCTCTTGGATTCCGAAAGAGCCACATTCAGGTCGTGAATGTGGCTCTTTCGGTGTTCAATACCTTAGGTTTCACCGCATAAGACAGACATTCTGGAAATGCAACTGAGCCTCAGTTGGAACTGCCAAGATGGAAAACGGCACGAAACAGAGCCAAAACCGAAGCATGAAACCATCAAAAAGTATGTGTATGAAAATTGCACACTTTCCGGAAATGTAACGGAATTTTACGAAAGCAGCCGCCTCTAACCCAGCCTCTAGCCGAACAGTTCCTTGACCACCTCGGTGGACTTCAACTCGGGAAAACCGGCTACATGCAACCGATAGTAAGCCAGGATATAGTCCAGTATGCGGTTCCTGTCGTGATGGGACAGGCGGAAGAACTTCAAATTGCTCCACGACATGCGCATC
>CALFJA010000112.1 GCA_937877605.1 uncultured Prevotellaceae bacterium
GTCAGTCAAACAGTTTCCTCCAAATCCACAATACCGTTACAGCACCAACAACGCAGAATACAAAGTTGGTGAGATAGCCTTTACCAAATAGTTCGATATTCAGCAGATGGCTGATAAATGTTCCCATATAGCTCCCAATGATGCCGATGAATAGGTTCATGCAGCATCCCTTGCCCTCACCACTCATGATGCGGTTGGCTATGTAGCCGATAAGGATACCTGTGAGTATCGGCCAAGCCGTAAAGTCTGCGATATGTTCCAACATAAGCGATTATTTCCTGATTTCTAATATTCCATCCACTTCATGCTCCACGAACGGGCCTTCCTTGCATTCCAGCAGCACGGCTGGCTCCAGACACTCCAGACACTCCAGTCCGTGCCAGACATTCTTTGGCATATCCATCAACCCAGATACTCATCATCCCTCACCAGCACCTTCTCAATCTTGCCGACATACATGGTGTGGAAGTCGCGCTGCGGGTAACTTTCGTCGATGGTGCCCTGATAGATGAAACCGCTGCCCTGCAACTCCGACTGATACATTTTCTTGCAGATGAGCACCAGTTTGGCTTCCTGGAAATAAACGGTGTTGCCGGCATAGACGGGAGTGAGGCCTGACTTGGCAATCTTGTCCTCGTCACGACCCGATACGCTGCCCAGGTACGCCATCTGCTTCTTGAACGACTTGTCCATGATGCAGAGCGAGAACCAAGCCTCCTTGTCAACAAACTCCTTGGTATAGCGTGACGGTCGCAGGTAAATCACAGCCGTCGGGTCGTTATGCCCCCACAGGCATCCCAGATGGCCCCACGAGGCCGTCATCGTGTTGCAGCCAGACTGCTCATTGCCAGCAGTCACCAGCATCCATTCACCGCCTATCAGGTTGAACGGATTGAACTTCATGTCCTTGTAGTTGATTTCTTTCATAGAGGTCCCTTTTGTCTAAATTCACTTAAATCTATGTGCAAAAGTAGTCATAAATGCCGTAAAATCGTTAACTTTGCAGAAAGTTTTGAGAATAATTAGGATTTATGGGCAATATCAAGATTATACGCGGTGTGTTCGATACCAAACTGGAACTGCAACATGCAGGGGTAAAGGCTGGATTTCCGTCTCCGGCTGACGACTATATGCACGAGACGCTGGACTTCAACCGCGATTATATCAAGCACCCGGAGGCCTCGTTCTATGGCGAAGTGGAGGGTGACTCGATGAAGGATGCGGGCATCTATGATGGTGACCGGGTGATTATCGACAGGGCTGTGGAGCCACATGACGGCTCTATCGTGCTGGCGTGGATGGGGTCGGAAGGCTTCACGATGAAGTATCTCGACCTGACGCACAGGAACGATGGATATATCGAGTTGCGTCCTGCAAATGACAAATACCCTGTG
>CALFJA010000113.1 GCA_937877605.1 uncultured Prevotellaceae bacterium
TTCTCCGTCAGGCGGGGATACTTCTTTATCTCTATACGCCAGCCCTGATCGTCGGTCAGGTGCCAGTGGAACTTGTTTATCTTGTAGAGTGCCAGCACCTGCAGCAGTTCCTTCACCTCTTCCTTGCTGAAGAAGTGGCGCGAGCAGTCCAAATGCATGCCACGCCAGGCGAAACGGGGTTCGTCGGCAATCACCACATGAGGCAGCACCCAGCTGACAGCCTTGTTGTCCGAACGCTCAAACTCCTTCTGGAACAGCTGGCGGAGGGTTGCCACAGCGCTGATGACACCTTGGTAGCCGTTGCCGTTAATCCTGACACCCTTCTCATGTATTTTAAGGGCATAGGCACCGGTCTTGCCGGCATCGGTCAGATAGAGTTGGATGTCACCAGGTTTCTTGCTGACGGGCACCTTGAACCCGGTTGCCCTACGGAGCATCTCGGCCAGATATTCAGCCGCAGGCTGGAGTTCGTCGCCTTCGTAACTGATTGTCACATTCTTTCTCACTTCATAGACCCCGTCGCTGAAACGGGCCACCGTCGGCGAGGGTATCAATGCGTTGGGCTGAGCCTGTATCTGCACACCGCAGCACATCAAAGCAAAAGCAATAAAGATTGGTTTGAGTTTCATGGGGATTTATAATTATGCTATTTATTTATATTATAATAATTAAAAAGGTAAGTCTGTGTAAATGGGAGGTATCTCCTCGGAGAAAAAACAAGGGCTGCTGGTTTCTATTTTCTTTATGTCTTGAATCTTATTTCTATAATCTTCTTCAACAGATACATCTTCCAATTCTTGCCGGCGCTTAACACTTATACGCAGAAAGTCTTTCTCTGAATCAACACCTAAATATCTCCTCTTCAACAAGTTTGCTGCGATTCCCGTTGTAGAGCTGCCACAAAATGGGTCAAGAATCCAGTCGCCAGGCTTTGTTGAAGCCATGATGATACGGCTTAACAAGCTCAATGGTTTTTGGGTTGGGTGTTTTCCGCAGCGTTTCTCCCATCTGGAAATAGCAGGAAGGCGCCACACATCGGTCATTTGTTTATTATCATTGATTTGCTTCATCAATTCATAATTGAAGTAATGTGGCTTCTTTTTACTCTTCCGAGCCCACAAAACAAATTCTGTAGAGTAAGTAAAATACCTACAAGAGATGTTTGGTGGCGGATTGGTTTTTGCCCAAGTAACGACATTGAGTATTTTAAAGCCCAGTTCAGAAAGTACTGTAGCCACTGAAAAGATATTGTGATAAGTGCCACTAATCCATATTGTTCCTTTGTCTTTAAGTTTCTCTCGACACAGAGCAACCCATTGTTTATTAAACTGATTTATCTTTTCTGGGTCATCGCCTCTATCCCATTCGCCTTTGTTCACACTCACAATCTTCCCTGCCTGGACAGAAATTCCATCGTTAGACAGGAAATATGGAGGATCGGCAAATATCATATCAAACTTAAACTCAAATTGCGCGAGCAATTCAAGGCTATTCCCATGCAACAATGTAAAGGCTCTGTCTTGAGAACGATAATATGGAATGATGTTTGACATCTACAGTTCAGATTTCAATAAGTCCAGAAATTGCGAAATGGTTGTTAAATTATAGATATATGGAATTGCTTTATATGCTTCACGAAAAGAGCCAACGCCCCTCCAACCTTGGCCATCAGTAATCCACACGAACTTATAACCTGAAATCTCATTTATCTTTGGAGATAATTCTGTATAGGCACGGGCAACTTCACTGGGTTTAGAACCACCATCAGAATAGAAATTAACTTCTATAAGATAGGTACAGTTCTTAGTTTGAACAACAAAGTCAAAGCGTTTTATATCATTACCCAATACTGCTTTAACGGACGGGAATCTTTCGGAACGTACTTCTTTTTCGCATGGTATTTTATGCGATAAAAAGATATCATTTACCCAGTTTTCCATAACATGCCCACTTCTGTTCTTCCGAGCATTACTGTCTAAACCGGTCTCAATGCCAAACACATAGTCTACAAGATTTTTTATTTCTCTATCTTGCAGTAACTTTGTCAATCCTGTTTCATTTAAGAACTTTACAACTCCTGATTTAGTTTTGAACAATTCACTAATTGGTTTGGCCGATTTGTCTTCTAAAAGAAACATTTTTCTGTCTCTCTTTCGAGTCGCAATAAGAATGTCCAAATTATCGAACACTTTCTTGTCTCGCTCCCAAAGTTGGTCAACAGCTTTCTCAATGTCCTCTTTTCCTATCAGATAATTGAGTGTATTTAAACTAATCGCAATGTCAGATACATTGCGATGAATCTTTTCAAAATCACAATAGAAATCCAGCGTTGCATTTGTTTCATACAACTGCGACATGAATGTGCCGAAGGGAATCTTCTGATTCATATTTATTGATTGTTAGTCTATCGGAGTTTATTTTGTTTTTGGTTTGTTTATTGTTGAAATTTGATATCAACAATTCTGTCAGTTTTCCGCGTTTAGAAGCATTTGCATTTACCATTCGTGAGGCTTCTACACGTTGAATGAAGAATTGTTCATAAAGATCTTCAAAGAAAGTATCGGTTGGATTCACGGAAGAGCAATCGGAATTACTGAGCATCCACTTCACGTTTTTATAGCGATTCAGATACTTGCAAAATGCGGCCAATGCTCTTTGGCAATTGTCATCAAAGGCTTCTTTCACATAGGAGTTAAAACTTGATGTGGCACTTAAAGGTCGATAAGGCGGGTCAAAATAGAAAAAGAAATCTTCATGAGTGTTTATGATTTCTCCTGTAAATATGTAATCTTTATTAAGAATTTCGATATCGAATTTATTAAGCAACTCGCTGTCGGCCCGAAGTACCGGTTCATTGCAAATAGTTGGGTTGGTGTATTTGCCGAATGGAACATTGAAAAGACCACGAGAATTCTCTCGGTATAATCCGTTGAAACAGGTATGATTCAAAAAAACAAACAATGCTGACTTTTCTATCTTATCAAGTAAACCATAATTAAAGCTCCTACGCATTTCCAAATAGTATTCCTTGCGTTCCGATTCTGTTGGTATGGAAAAATAATGATTTTCTATTTTGCGCAAACAAGCTATCAGTTCATCTACATTGCATTTCAGCACTTGATATGTATCGGTAAGAGTGGTGTTCACATCGTTGATAACCACACGCTTTATATTGGGAAAGTGAGACAGCATAAAGAAAAGCATTGCACCGCCACCTACAAAAGGCTCTACATAAACAAATTCCTGCTGATAAACCTCTGGGGGCAGATTTGCTTCTAATTGCGGTAAAAGTTGGCCTTTGCCACCTACCCACTTTATGAATGGCTTAACCAAATTATTCTGCTGATTCATTAACGCAAAGGTAGTGTTTTATTTGCAAACAAATAAAAAATTGGGGAAAAAGTTGACGGAGGAGGAACGTTTTGAAAAATCGGCTTTGTAACTATTTGGAAATCAGCGCGTTTCAAACGGTTTACAAAAGAGCCTCTTTTAGACTGCGAAAGAGGACCGATGGCACTGCGTTTGACGCCCAAACGGAGTGCATTTGGGCGTCAAATGGAAAACGAGTATTGGTCTGTTGTTTTTCTGAAGAGAAACGGTGCCTTTCCGAGTACTCAAAGGCAAGAATCAGAAGGGCACTTTTTCAAGAATTATCTGAGAGGCTCCTGTGAGACTTTCCACATATTTTCCGGCGGCATCACCTGCCTGACGGAGTTGCTCCTGATGGTCGGAAAAAGTCTGCATCAATGTCGAAAAATCGCCCATTTCATCGATTTCGTAGCCACCTTTCAGGCGTTTCAAATCCTGAGCTTCCTGGAAGCGTTGGTTGTTCGGTCCGAAGATGACGGGGACATTCCACACGGCTGCCTCCAAAAGGTTGTGTATGCCCACGCCGAAACCGCCGCCGACATAGGTCAGCTGGGCATAGCCGTAGATGGACGAGAGCAGTCCGAAGCAGTCAATGACGAGCACATCGGCCTTGGCAGCGTCCGCTGGTGTGGTCTGCGTGTAGCGGACCACGCGCCCTTCACACTTCTGCTCAATCTGGGCAAGGTGGCTTTCCTTGATGACATGGGGTGCCACAATGAGCCGCCAACTGCGGTTCTTGTTAAAATATGGCAGCAGGATGTCTTCGTCGGGTGCCCAGCTGGAGCCTGCCACGAACACTTTCCCGCTGCCTGCGAAAGCATCCACGACGGGCAGCCGGCGGGCCTGCTGCTTGATTTGCAGCACACGGTCGAAACGCGTGTCGCCCACCACATCAACGGCCGTAATGCCGATGCCGTTCAACAAGCGGCGGCTTTCTTCGTTTTGCACGAAGAAATGGGTGAAACAGCGGAGCACACCGGCATAGTGGCGGCCGTACCAGCGGAAAAACACCTGGTTTTCGCAGAAGATGGACGACACGCTGTAGGTGGGAATCCCACGGTGTTTCAGGATATGGAGGTAGTTGTACCAGAACTCATACTTGATGAAGAAAGCCATAACCGGCCGAACGGTTCGCAGGAAGCGCCGTGCATTGGCGATGGTGTCGAGGGGAAGGTAGCACACGATGTCGGCACCTTCGTAGTTTTTCCTCACCTCATAGCCCGACGGCGAGAAGAAGGTGAGCAGTATCTTGTACTCCGGATGCGTCTGGCGGAGCTGTTCCATGAGCGGCCTTCCCTGCTCGAACTCGCCCAGTGAGGCGGCATGGAACCAGATGTAGCGGCCCGACGGGTCCACTTTCTCGCGCAGCAGCCGGATGGCAGCACGCTCGCCGCGGCGCATCTTGCGGACCTTCTCGTTGAAAAGGCTACAGACGAACACGCCCAGCGAATAGAAAAATATGCCTATGTTGTAGAACATGATGCGGTGCCTCCCTGTGTCTATCCTAATACTTCGATGGCCCTGCGCAGGCGGCTGAGGGTTTCCTCCTTGCCGAGGAAAGCGGTGATGTCGAACATGCCCGGTCCTTTGCCGATGCCGACCAGTGCCAGGCGGAAGGCATTCATCACATCGCCGAGTTTATAGCCCTGCCGTTCCACCCACGCAAAGACGGCCTCTTCCTGGTGTTCCATACTAAAATCGTCCATTTCATCGATTATTTTCGCAAGTTCAGTCATCTGCTTTGCGGAGTATTCCTTCCAGCGTTTCTTCACTGTCTTCTCGTCGTAGTCGGTGGGAGCGACGAAGAAGAAAGAGCAGAGCGGCCAGAGTTCGTGCACGAAGTTGACACGGTCCTTCATGAGGGAGACCACCGTCAGGATGCGGTCCATGGTCTCGTCCACGCCGTTGTTGGCCACGATGGGCGCGAACAAGCGGGCAATTTCCTCGTTGTTCTTGCGGAGGACATACTCGTGGTTGAACCAGATGCCCTTCTGGTAGTCGAACTTCGCACCGGCCTTTGAGCAGCGACTGATGTCGAAGGCCTGCACCAGTTCGTCCAGGCTGAAGAGTTCCTGCTCGGTGCCGGGATTCCATCCGAGCAACGCCAGGAAGTTGATGACGGCCTCGGGGAAGTAGCCCGATTCCCTGTAACCCGAGCTGACCTCGCCCGTCTTGGGGTCGTGCCACTCAAGAGGAAATACCGGGAAGCCCAGCCGGTCGCCGTCTCTTTTCGACAGTTTTCCCTTTCCTTCCGGCTTCAGGAGCAGGGGGAGGTGGGCAAAACGGGGCATGGTATCGGCCCAGCCGAATGCCTCGTAAAGCAGCACATGCAGGGGTGCGCTGGGCAACCACTCCTCGCCGCGGATGACATGCGACACCTCCATGAGGTGGTCGTCGACGATGTTGGCAAGGTGATAGGTGGGAAGTTCGTCGGCACTCTTGTACAGCACCTTGTCGTCCAGAATATCGCTCTTGATTACCACCTCACCGCGGATCATGTCGTTGACATGCACCTCCACGCCGGGTTCAATCTTGAAGCGCACCACATACTGTTGCCCGTCGGCTATGCGCTGCTCAACCTCCTCCTTCGGGAGGGTCAGCGAGTTCTTCATCAGCTTGCGGGTGTGGGCATCGTACTGGAAATTCTGAATCTCGGCACGCTTGGCCTCGAGTTCCTCCGGCGTGTCGAAAGCGATGTAGGCAGCACCGCGCTCCAGCAGTTCGCCCACATATTTCTTATAGATGTCGCGGCGCTCGCTCTGCCGGTAGGGGCCATAGGAGCCTCCGAAACTGACACCCTCGTCAAAATGAATGCCCAGCCAGCGGAACGACTCAAGTATGTATTCCTCTGCACCGGGCACAAAACGATTGCTGTCGGTATCTTCAATGCGGAAAATAAGGTCGCCGCCATGCTGGCGGGCGAACAGGTAATTATACAAAGCAGTGCGCACTCCGCCAATGTGCAGCGCACCGGTCGGACTCGGAGCAAAACGCACCCTTACTCTTCTTTCTGCCATTTCTCTAGGATTTTAAGTGCTTCTTATTTTGCGCAAAAGTACATATTTTTTTGCAGTTTGCTATAAAAAATTAGTATTTTCGCAAGCGTAATCAATGTAACTTTGCAAAAATGAGATTACTCCCCACCTTCAACAATAAGGCAAGAAGGGACTTGGTGAACCACATCTTGCTGTTTCTCATCACCGTGTCCGTCATCGTCTGGTTCCTGCCCAGGAACACCTCGAAGCACTTCAACTACGAAATCGGCAAACCATGGATTTACGGTTCGTTCATAGCCAACTTCGACTTCCCCATCCTCAAGAGCGATGAGAGAATAAAAGCCGAGCGCGACTCGGTGCTGAAATCCTTCAAGCCCTACTACATCCAAAACGATGAAGTTGGCAAAAAGCAAGTCGGATTGCTGAAGGAAAAACTCAAGAGCGGCGACCAGCAGGTGCCTGCCGCAGCACAGCAGCAAATAGTCCGTGCACTCGAAGCCATCTACAGCGAGGGCATTCTCAGCGCCGGCGACTTCAAGACGCTGGTGAAGGACACCGCCAGTGTCATAAGGAAGGTCTCGGGGAAGAACGCTTTCGAAACCTCCGTCAACAAGCTCTATTCACCCAAACTCGCCTACGAGAAGCTGGCTGCACAACTGTCGGCCACCTCGGCAGCGCCATACATACCCTCCATCAACCTGAACGAATATCTCGAAGCCAACCTGAAATACGACAGCGAGCACAGCGAAAAAGAGAAAAACGACATTATCAAGGGGCTCTCGGTAGGCAACGGGCACATACAGGCCGGACAGCGCATCATTGACCAAGGAGAAATCGTCGACGAACACAAGTTCCAGGTGCTCACATCCTTCGAGCGCGAACTGGAAAAACGAACCGATACCAGCAAGAAAATCACCAACACACTCATCGGCCAAACCATCTTCGTGGCTATCATGGTGTTCCTTTTCAGCATGTTCCTCTTCCTCTTCCGACACCAGTATTACAAGAAACAGCGGAATGTGCTCCTACTATATTCACTGCTGATTATCTTCCCCGTCATCGTGTCCGTCATCATGAAGAACACCTTCTTCAGCGTATACATCGTCCCGTTTGCCATCGCCGCCATCTTCGTCCGCGTCTTCATGGACTCCTTCACGGCACTGGTCACCTATGTACTGATGATTCTGGTGTGCTCAATTGCGGTGAAATACCAGTTTGAATTCATCGTAATCCAACTGACGGCAGGATTCATCACCATCTATTTCCTGCGCGAACTTTCCAGCCGCTCGCAGGTGCTGGCACTGGCACTGGTCATCACCCTCGGCTACTTCGCCATCTATTCGTCGCTGCACCTCGTCCTGGGCAACGGGCTCCAGGAACTGGACTCCAGGATTTACTTCCACTTCCTG
>CALFJA010000114.1 GCA_937877605.1 uncultured Prevotellaceae bacterium
AAAAGAACGACTACTCCTACCACAATGTGCACGAGCCTGGCAGGGAGTGGCAGATTGACTTCGCCGGTGATGCGCTCTACCTGACTGACCCGCACACAAAGCAGCGGCAGAAGCTGGTGGTGCTGGTGTGTGTGATGCCCTACAGCAACCTCCCTTTCATGATGGCCTTGCCCAAGGCTACGACGGAGTGGTTCTTCCACGGTCTTAATTGCGGTCTGGAGTACATGGGCGTGATGCCCCATGTGGCCAAGAGCGACAATATGCGGCAGTGGGTCACCAAGTCCGACCGCTACAGTCTGGCCTTCTCCGATGCCAACACAGAGTGGGCTCTCTTCTACGGTATCGAGCCGACGGCCTGCCGTGTGCGCAAGCCGCGTGACAAGGGGCCGGTGGAGGGGGCTGTCAACCAGCTCTACAAGTATGTGTATGCACGTCTGGAGGGAGAGGAATTCTTCTATCTCGATGCCCTCAACAACCGCATCCTGGAGTTGCTCGACGAGTACTGCTCCAGGCCTTTCAAGGGCAGTACACGGCGTGAGATCTTCGACAAGTACGAGAAGCCGCAGATGCTGCCGCTGCCTGACAGCATGTACCGTTTCCGCCTGCGCAAGGAGGTGAAGCTCGGTTCCAGCTACCATGTCTGTGTCGGCTCGGAACGCCACTTCTACAGCGTCCCCTACAAGTACGTCGGGCAGACGGTCAAGGTCATGTGGGACGTGGAGTTTGTGGAGGTCTATGCGGGCAGTGAGCTTGTCGCCCTCCATCGTCGCAGTCTCGTCCCCTACGGCTACTCGACAGAGAATGCCCATATGCCGGAAAGCCACAAGGCTTACGAGCGCAGCAAGGAGGTCAACGCCGCGTCCCTCATCGACTGGGGAGCGAGAATCGGCCCGTCCGTGAAGTGGGCCATAGAGGACATCCTCAGGCGTACGACCTTCCCGCAACAGGCATACGGCAGGTGCAACGGCCTGCTTTCACTGGCCAGGAAGTATGGCAGCCAGCGGCTTGACAGGGCCTGTGCCATGCAGCGCGAGCAGTCGGGCACGGCCAGCTACCAGTCCCTGCGCAACATGCTGAAGAACAACATGGACCTGGACGTGGATCCAAGCGGCATCGTCTCACGCACGCCCCACAACGACAATGTGCGAGGGGCTGATGCCTACAGGAGAGTCACCATGAAGGGAAAGGAGGACGGCTATGGAAAGTAACGCCATCATCATGCAGCTGAAGTCGCTCAAACTCCCCGGCATGGCAGAGGCTGCGGGAGACCTGCTCAAGCTGCCGACACACATGCGCCCGTCACTGGAACTGGCACTCGCAAGGCTGATAGAGGCCGAGGTGCGCTCACGGGATGACAGCCGCACGGCGAGGCTGCTGAAAGCTGCAAAGCTCAAGATGAAACCGCTCATAGAGGATGTCATCTGCTCCACGGCACGCAACCTGACGAAGGAACAACTGACGACACTCGCAGACTGCGGCTTCATCAGGCGGGGCGAGAACCTGCTGGTTACGGGACTTACCGGAACGGGAAAGTCCTTCCTTGCCAATGCCCTCGGCCTGCAGGCCATCAAACTCGGACTCAGAGTCCTGTACCTGAGTATGAACCACTTCACCGACGAACTCAGGAAGGCAAAGCTCGACGGCACGTTTGAGGACTTGCTGAAAAGGCTCGACAGGAACGACCTGATTATCTTCGATGACTTTGGGCTGCAGCAGATGGACGAGAACACACGCATCGCCCTGCTTACGCTGCTCGATGACCGTTACGAGAAGAAGTCGGTCATCATCACATCCCAACTGCCCATTGACAAATGGTACGACTACATCGCAGAGGCGACTCTTGCGGATGCAATCATCGACAGACTCTACAACTCATCTCACCATATCGC
>CALFJA010000115.1 GCA_937877605.1 uncultured Prevotellaceae bacterium
GGCATCGGATGCTCCTCGCGTCTGCCCTACTACATGAACACCTACGCCATGCAGACCATCCACGGGCGGGCCGCTGCCATCGCAACAGGGCTGAAAGTGGCCAATCCCGGCATCTGTGTCTGGCAGATAAGCGGCGACGGTGACGGGCTGGCAATAGGCGGTAACCACTTCATACACGCCATGCGGCGCAACATCGACATCAATATCGTACTGCTGAACAACCGCATCTACGGACTGACCAAGGGACAATACTCCCCCACCTCGGCCCGAGGCTTCGTGTCGAAGTCGTCGCCCTACGGCACCGTAGAGGACCCCTTCCAACCCGGAGAACTGACAATCGGAGCACGCGGGCACTTCTTTGCCCGTGCCGTTGCCAACGACGGGCCTGAAGTTATCAATATCCTGAAAGCCGCACAACAGCACAAGGGGGCTTCCGTTTGCGAGATCTTGCAGAACTGTGTCATCTTCAACAATGGCATATACGACCCCATCTACACCAAGGACGGGCGCAAGAAAAACGCCATCTATGTGCGTCACGGACAGCGGTTGGTATTCGGTGAGAACGACGAATACGGACTGATGCAGGACGGCTTCGGGCTGAAAGTGGTGAAAATCGGGGAGAACGGCATCACATTAGACCAAATCCTGGTGCACGACGCCCACGCAGAGGACAGCACATTGCAACTGAAACTGGCGCTGATGGACAACGAACACGGCTTCCCCGTGGCCCTGGGCGTCATCCGCGATGTGGAAGCACCCACCTACGACGAGTGCGTTCACCGGCAGATTGAAGAGGTGAAGGCAAAGAAAAACTACCACAACTTCGAGCAACTGCTCAACACCAACGATACATGGGAAGTAAAATAAAGTCTTTCCTTACCCTCATACCCTTCTGTCTGCTCCCCCTCCAGGTTGCAGGACAGGCCAACCTGCCCGACGACATCCCACCCGGCGACCCGGAAGTGAACATGAACGGTCCGTCACTGTTGCCCTCGGTGAAGATTGGTGAGGTGGCACGCGACAACGACACCATCCAATACATGGAACTGAACACCATCTATGTCTATCCGCCCAAGGTGTTCAAGAGCGCCAAGCAACAGCGGAAATACAACCGGCTGGTCTACGATGTGAAGAAGGTGCTGCCCATAGCGAAGGACGCCAACCGCATGCTCATAGAGACTTATGAATACTTGCAGACCCTGCCTACCAAGCAAGCGCGCACCGAACACATGAAACGCGTGGAGGCATCGATAAAGGCTGAATACACTCCACGCATGAAAAAGCTTACGCTCAGGCAGGGGAAACTGCTCATCAAGCTGATACACAGGCAGTGCGACTCATCTTCCTACGAGATAATCCAGGCTTTTCTCGGCCCGTTCAAGGCCGGATTCTATCAGGCATTTGCCTGGGTCTACGGTGCCAGCCTGAAGAAGGAGTTCGACAAGGAAGGCAACGACAGCGACACAGAGCGCGTCATCAACCTTATTGAAAGCGGGCAGTTGTGAAACAAAAACACGGCTAAACCACCAAACGACCAAACCACCAAACGACTAAACGACTAAAACCACCATGAAAAAGAAACTGTTTTGCATCGTAGCCGGCGCACTGACCCTGCTTGGGTGTGGCGCACAAAAGATGCCGGAAGGCGACATTATCTACCTGGAGTATACCGAAAGCGGCACCATGAGAGGCTATCAATATGAAGGCCGTGTGGAACGGGACTCGACAGGAGCCTTCGTCCTGACGGCGATGAAGGAGAACTACGGCCCGCTCTTCCAGAAACAAATAGGCAAAGAGGAGATGAAACGGCTAAGGCAAATCGTCCAGGAGGAGAAGATGTACAACTATAAGGAGCACTACAGACCCCGGCTCCAGGTGCTGGATGGCTACGGCTGGCATTTCGAAGCAAAGTTCTCCGAAGGTGACAAGATCTATTCCAGCGGCTCCAATGCCAGGCCTGGCGGCAACGGGCTGGGCAGAATACATGCCTGCCTGCTACAGTTCATCGAAGATGCGGACAGGGTTGTGGAATCAGACGACTAAAGGCGCATCACTGAACAATGACGGTCTTCGTGGTGTAGTTTGAATACACGATGACCTGCACGCCCTTTTCATTCCTGCCTACAGGCAGTCCCTGCAAGTTATAACGCGCCACTTCAACCACATCAGCGGAATTATCGCCATTCACCGTGGCGATGGAACTGGACGGGGACGACACTTTCTTCGAAAAAATGTAGATGAAATAGTTGTCGGAATAGGATGAGGCAACAGCGAACTCCATTTCAAAACCCTTGTCGGCAAGTTTCGTAAACACCGTGCCCAGGGCGGAATTGTCGTAGGTTCCACGCAGGTCGGAGGGCACATTGCCCGCAAGATAGATGTAGCCGCCCTGCTGGTTCAACTCAATATATTCTTTTTGCGCAAGGCACGACAGGGAAAAGAACATTAACGACAGAAGGAACAGATGTTTTTTCATAAGGTTGTGTTTTATTTGTTTTGTACCAAAATCGGTTAGTTTGCACTGGCAAAAATACACAACCGCCCTTTCACCTGCCAAGGTTTTCCCCTAAAAGAAAAAGGATTTTCCCTACACTGCCGGACACAGCCCATTCCTGCCAAACGATGGAAAATGTCCAGTTTCTTTACCGTTTCCGCAATTTGTTAACATTTCTGCCGTGTTAAAAAGTTGCCGATGGACAAGGACGAAGGCCGGCCGGAGTTTTTGCGACTATGCAAACTTACGATGAGAATCAGCAGGTTACAGCCGCATTTACGCCCTTACGACTTCCCTGATTTTCCAAGAGGATAGAAGTTGAAGTGCGAAAACTACTCTTTCACCACACGGAAGGGCTGCTTTCATTTTGAGAAAACAGCCCTTTCGCAGTACAATTCCCCAACAGCGAGGTTCACAAATAAGAATTATCTCCGGCCGAAAGTGCCAAAAGTGTTAAAAAAGCAGGCCGCTTCTTTGTAAAGATAATTTACCTCCCAGCGCTTGTAAAACACAAGCACCGGAGGAAGGAGGAGTTGGAAAGTGGCAGGAAGAACAGGAGCTTCTCATTCAGCGTACTCGGAAGCGTTGAGGGCTTCGCCGTCACGGTATTTGAAGTAGCCCTTACGGAGTGTGATAGGACCGCCGTACTCCCTGCTGGCTTGTGGGTGCTTGATGCGGCATTCGCCCGTCAAATCACCCTGACTGTTCAGATGAAGAGAGACATATAACTCCTTCCTGAGCTGCATAGCCTCCTCGTCGTAGTCGATTTCTTCAACCGTCAGGTTCGTACCATCGAAGGAAACAGTAGCCTCGTCGAAACCATATTGGCGATAGATGTTGCACTCGGTGACCTTCAACCCGTAGTCAGCCTTTTCCAAGCGGAGCAGCAACTCCGGGCAGTCGTCGCCCAGCCATCCCCAATAGCCTGCCAACGCCGCGGCTTTCTTAAGGGTCTTCATCCCCCGGCGGATGGTGTCCCGCAAGTATTTCTTGTCGTCGTTGCCATCTTTCGAGGGGGAAAAGTCGTCAATATACCAGTCGTCGCGCTCAAAACGGAGCGCAATGGTGGTTTTCGTATCATTGAAATTGTGTATTGCCAAGTCGACAAGGGCGGTAGAATCGGTGATTTCATAGACCTTCGACACCTTGTAGCGCCAATCGTCAGAAACATCCTGGCCGCACACCCAGTAATCATAATCGTACAAGATGCCTCCCGTTGCGTCGCTCACCTTCAATGCCTTCCGCATCAGTGCATAGTAACGCTCGGAACAATAGACGCTGTCGCGGTTGAATGTGCTGTGGATGTAGGGAACTTCTTTCCCCCTGCTGTCGCGGGTTGGCTTGCCAACGGTCTTGTAGATGGTGTCGATACGCTGGCGAATATACGCCTCCGAATGCTTGTCTATGCCTGCTTCCATCGCAGAATCAACAGCCAGCGAGTCAGCATCACCGCCCGCCTTGCTTGTCTTGTTGCTGCAACCCAGCATCAGCATGGCGGTAAATAGAATATAAATCAGTTTCTTCATCGTTTTGGAATTTGTTACCTTGCATTAGAATGTTGGGGATATGACAAAGCAGCGAGCACATGCCATCGTGGATGCGCCCGCTGTTTGTATCGTAACTGAACTTTTGCTTATTTCAGTTTCTTGTAACCATAGGCTGCTGTTGCGCCGAGTTCTTCCTCAATGCGGATAAGTTGGTTGTACTTGGCCATACGGTCTGTGCGGCTCAGCGAACCGGTCTTGATCTGTCCCGAGTTGGTAGCCACTGCTATATCGGCAATGGTTGTGTCCTCGGTTTCACCCGAGCGGTGGGATGTAACGGTGGTATATCCGTGACGGTGTGCCATCTCAATGGCAGCGAGTGTTTCGGTGAGGGAGCCAATCTGGTTAACCTTGATGAGGATAGAATTGGCAGCACCCATCTTGATTCCCTTCTCGAGGAACTTCACATTGGTAACAAAGAGGTCGTCGCCGACGAGCTGGCAGCGGTCGCCGATGCGCTCTGTGAGCTTAACCCAGTTGTCCCAGTCGTTCTCGTCAAGTCCGTCCTCGATGGAATCGATAGGATATTTGGTGATGAGTTCTTCCAGATAGGCGATCTGCTCCTCGGCAGTGAGCTTCTTCCCGTTAGGATCTTTCTTGGTACCGTTCTTCAACTGACGATAGTCATAGTACCATTCGCCGTTCTCTTGTACGGCAAACTCGCTGGCAGCGCAGTCCATGGCAATCTTGATATCCTTGCCCGGCTCGTATCCGGCCTTCTTAATGGCCTCAACGATGGTGTCGAGTGCATCTTCAATACCGTCGAAGTTAGGAGCATAGCCGCCTTCGTCGCCAACGGCAGTGGAGAGCCCGCGGGCCTTAAGCAGTTTGGCCAGGTTGTGGAATACCTCAGCACCCATGCGGACAGCCTCACGCTCGCAGCAGGCGCCTACCGGACGAATCATGAACTCCTGGAAGGCAATGGGAGCAGCAGAGTGTGCACCGCCGTTTACGATGTTCATCATAGGAACGGGCAGGGTGTAGGTATTGGCACCACCGATGTAGCGATACAACGGAATGTTCAGGGCCTTGGCAGCAGTCTGTGCCACTGCAAGCGAAACACCGAGGATGGCGTTTGCTCCGAGTTTAGACTTGGTGGGAGTTCCGTCAAGCTCAAGCATCTTCATGTCAATGGCACGCTGGTTCAGCACGCATTCGCCTTTCAGGACGGGAGCAATCACGGTGTTTACATTCTCTACGGCCTTGAGAACGCCCTTGCCCAGGTAGCGTTCTTTGTCGCCGTCGCGCAGTTCGAGGGCTTCGTTCTCACCTGTTGATGCGCCGGAGGGTACGCTTGCACGACCCATTACACCGTTTTCCAATGTCACTTCTACCTCAACGGTGGGGTTGCCACGGGAGTCGAGGATTTCTCTTGCATGAACTAATTTAATGATCATAACTTTGTTTTTTATTGATATTATAAATGGTTGGATTTCAATTCAGTTGCAAAAATAAGGAAAAGGGCAGATACGGGAAAATAAATACCTATTTATTTTTTCGCCCGTGGATGCTATGGCAGGCGGTTGTATTCCTCGTCGGTGACGGGTTCGAGCCATTCGTTGCTGGCGTTTGCCTCTACGCGGGTCATGTAGGTAAGGTGTTGGAACCACTGATCGCGTGCCGCTCCGTGCCAGTGTCTGGCCTCTGGGGGGATTGCCACGACGGTGCCCGGTGTCATTTCCATGGGTTCCTTTCCTTCTTCCACATACCATCCGCGTCCGGAAACGCAGATAAGCACCTGGACACTGCCGTGATGTATGTGCCAGTTGTTGCGGCAGCGGGGCTCGAAGGTGACATTAACGGGGCCGCCATTCTCGGCATCGTAGGGAGCCAGATAGGAATTTCCGATGAAGTATCGGGCATAGGCCGTGTTGGGCGTGCCCAGCTTCCATGGCGACGGGGGCATGGAGCCAGACTGGTCGGCCGGTTCATTGAGGGTGATGCCAAGTACTTCTTCCACGGCATTCTTGGCACGCATGGCTTGCTCGCGTCCCACATTCCTTGCCAGCACGGCGGGCAGTTGGCGGAGTTCTTCGTCGGAAACGCCCATATTCCGTGAGCCTGCCACATGGGCTTTCAACTGCGCCTCGCATCCTTCGAGGGCGGCAATGGCACCGAGGGTGACCAGTTCACGCTCGGCAAAGGTGAGGATGTCACGGGCGAAGATGTCGCCGAAGAGATGGGCCTTGAGGTAGTAGTCGGTCTGAGGCGCAAAGGAGTATTCAAAAGGCTTGCCTCCGCCGAGTCGGGCCTGTACCTCCGAACCTTGTCGCAAGGCATCGTAGTCGGCTGCAAGCGGCGTCGCCTCCCTGCCTGGAGAGTCGGTTATGCCCTGCCGTTGACGCTCGGCAAGCACCCGTTGGAGTGCCCCCAGTGCATTCAGAGAGCGGGGAAAGCCCGTATAGGCATAGAGATGCGAGAGGCATTCCTTAAGTGTACTGACTTCGATATCGTCGTTGAGGGCCTGCCCGAGAACTGTTTCCAGGACGGGAATGTTGCCCGAAGCCTCTAAGGCTGCCAGGGTGATGAGGGTCTGTTGCTTGTTTGTGAGCGTCATGTCGGTCTGTGCTTTAAGGATTAGTGAGTGCCCGGCAAAGAGCAAGGCAAGGAGAAAAACAGTGAGTTTTCGCATGGGTAGATGGCATTAACAGAACAAAAATAGTGTTTTTCGTGCAAACATCGTACCTGTTAACGGGAAAAATCGTAATTTTGTTACCTGCCAATGCCCTTGGGGCACTGTGCATACACAAGAGAAATACCCTAAGAACCCACAACGCTATGCGTCAGATTATCAACCATTTTACCGACGACGACCTCTACAAGATGTCGATGTGCTGTGCCGTTATAGACAATTTCCCACGGGCACAAGTGAAATATCAGTTTGTCGACCGCAACCAGACGGTCTATCCCCAAGGCTTTGCCGAGGAATTGCTCCGCCAAGTAGGGCTGCTGGAAAATGTGGTCATCACCGACGAGGAGATTGCCTTCATGCGCCGGAAGTGCTACTATCTGCCCGACTGGTTCTATCGCTACCTGCGCGGCTACCGCTTCCGCCACGAATGGGTGAGGGCCTGGCAGGATGAAGAAGGCCGGCTGCACATTGAGTTCGAGGGGGCATGGGCTGACACCATCCTGCTCGAAGTGAAGGTGCTTGCCATCATCTCGGAACTCTTCTACATCATGACCGGACAGGCTGACAAGCTGGACTACGACGAGTGTTACCGCCGTTCGTACGAAAAGGCCCGCCGACTGCTCTCTGCAGGGTGTGTCTACAGCGACTTCGGTACCCGCCGCCGTGCCTCGTTCCAGACTGAGGATACCGTGGTGAAGGCCATGAAAGACTGCTACGAGTCGCAGCAGTGGCCCGGCACCTTCGTAGGTACGAGCAATGTCTATCTGGCCATGAAGTACAACTTGACGCCCGTCGGCACCATGGCTCACGAGTTTGTGTGCGCCATCGGAGGCATGTACGGTCCGCAGATGGCCAACCACATGGCCATGGAAGCCTGGCGCAACACCTTCCGCGGAGCCCTGGGAACCTACCTGTACGACAGTTACGGCTGGGACATTTTCAGCCTGAACTTCTCCGAGGACTTTGCAAATCAGTTCAAGGGTCTGCGCATCGACAGCGGCGACAACCGCGAACAGTTAAAGAAGATTGTCCGGAAATACCAGTCGCTGAACATTGACCCACGCTCGAAGCAGGTCATCTTCAGCAACGCCCTGGACACAGACCGCGCCATTGAGATACAGAACTATGCCAAGGACTACTGCCAGCCGTCGTTCGGAATTGGCACTCACTTCACCAACGACTTTGAGGGTGTGCGCCCGATGAACATCGTGATAAAGCTCGTTGCAGCGAAAATCACCGAATCGTGGAACTTCTACAACGACACCTGCAAGATTTCGGAGGACCTCGGCAAGCACACAGGCAAGCCCGAAGTGATTGAGCGTTTCATGCAGGCCATACACCATCCGGAACGCAAGCAGTAGCCCTCAGTGGAAATTGCACACTGCCGTTTTACTGCTCCCAGAATCGATTTTTTGCAAGAACAAGTTACTTCGCTCATAAAAAACGCCAAAAATCGCAATATTCGCAACCCTCTGTTAGCCAACAGGTTATCTGTTATCAGAAAAACATTCCCTGCCTTTCAAAATGCAACTGAGCCTCTTTCGCAATGCAAGTGGATGGCTTTTGCGCAGCGAAAGGATGGGGTTCGTGCCGTGAAAGTTGCCAAAATGCTATGTGAAAGAGCCTCAGTTGCATGAATTGTTCCGCCTTTTCTCGCCCCATTTTCAACCCTCACTCCCGAAAAGTACCGTTTTAACATTTCTTTGGTGCATTGCACACAGGGTTTAGTCCATGGTTTAGCGAGCCCGACCAGCCCCTTGAAAGAGGAAAATCCCCATTCCATCGGGCAAATATTCCGATGAAATGGGGATTTTCCGCGCCTATATGATGCTACAAGGACTATTCTTCGCCGAGCGAGCTGCTGTAGTCCTGCTGCTGGTCGTCGTCGCCCTGATGTTCGCCATCCATCGAGCCGCGTTTCTTCTTCATATTACCGAAATTGTAGGTCAGCGTGAAGCGGAAGGTGCGCGAGCGGCGCTTGTTCATCTGGTGGCGCCAGAAAGTGTCGCTTTCTGTATAGTTCTCCCAGCGGCGTGAGTTGAGCACATCGCGGCAGTTGATGCTGAGCGAGAGTGCCTTGTTGAAGAAATTCTTGCGGAAGCCGAAGTCCAGTCCGTATGAAGGCTTGCGGTGTCCCTGTGTGATGACCTGACGGCTGCGGTAGTTGCCCGTCAACTGCAGCGACATGTCGTAGGGCAGGCGGAACGATGCGGTGGAGCGCGCATTCCAGGTGAAACTGTGGCGCTCGTCGCCGGTGACGGTCTGCCCGTCAATCAGGTAGGTGAAGCCGTCAAGCTTGTAGTAGTAGGCATTCAGGTTGGTGGTCAGGTCGAGTATGCGGAAGAGGTTGTTCTTTACCGTCAGTTCGGCACCTGAGCTCTGGCTCTTTGCCACATTCATGTTGGTCTGGTACATAATGCCGTCCGTGCTGTTCTGCCAGTTGATGCGTTGCATGACATCCGTGGTGGGACGATAGTAGAGGCTGAGCAACAGGGAGTGGTCGGTCCAGGTGCGGAGGTAGTTCAGCGAGAACGAGTTTGAGAACTCGGGAGTGAGCAGCGGGTTACCGAACGAGATACGGGTGGCATCCCTGGTGTCGCGGAACGAGTTGAGCTGCCCTCCCCAGGGACGGCGAAGACGGCGGGTATAATTCAGCTGCAGTTGGTCGTTCGGAGTCACCTGATACGACATGAACACGCTGGGGAAGAGTTCGAAGTAGTCCTTCTTGAACGGTGCTTCGCGCTGCGACGGGTCGTGTTCCTGCTCCCAGGTGTAGCTTTCGGTGTTCACCTTCCAGTATTCCCCGCGCAATCCGGCCATCAGGCTGAACTTTCCAAACTTGTAGTTGGCCGTGAAATAGCCGGCATGGAGGTCCATGTCGTAGATGAAGCGGTTGAAAAACTGGCGGTCTTCCACCA
The DNA here is from genome assembly GCA_937877605.1 of uncultured Prevotellaceae bacterium. Classification (GTDB taxonomy): domain Bacteria; phylum Bacteroidota; class Bacteroidia; order Bacteroidales; family Bacteroidaceae; genus Prevotella. The sequence continues at coordinate 9,589 of CALFJA010000115.1, forward strand.
GGTTCGTGCCCTCCCATGAGGAGTCGTCCTCCCATGCCTGCTGGGGAGTGTTCTCGTGGGAGAAGTTGGCCTGATAGCCGGCTTCCACCTTCAACCGGTCGGTAATCTGGTTCTCGTAGTCAAGCTTTACCTCAATCCGGCGGTTGCTGATGTCCATCGGGCGGTATTGGTAGTTGTACGATGTCGGTGCCGGCGGCTGTATGTATTCCGTTGCATCCTGATAGATGTTCTCATTGTCCGACAGCCAGCGGTTGGCATTGACCACGAAGTCGATGAAATGCTTGTCGGAGAAGTTGTGGCGGTAGTTGAATTCACCGTAGAACATGTTCATGTCGCCGGCAGAATGGGTCTCACGGAGCATGACCATGTTGTCCGTCTCTGCACCGATGGTGCCATAGTGATAGGGCGTGTTCCCCCAGTCCTTGTGCCGACCATGCATGAGCATGCCCGAGATTGTGAAGTCGTCCTTGTCCGTTGCGTGCCAGGTGACGCCGGCACGGGTGAAAAGGTTATTGCCCATCGACTTGCTCTTGCCCTCGTAGTCCTGGTAGGTGTTGGTCTGGAAATAGCGTTGCTGGCTTTCGCTGCGACCCTCGTTGGCGCGATGGCGGAAGCCTATGTTGAAATAGGAGTCGAACTTCGAACTGTTGTAATTGATGTTGAAACTGGTGTTTGCGCCCTTTCGCGTATCGGTACCGGCCTGCACAGAGCCGTAGTAACCGGCCTTGCGGTCCTTCTTCAGGATGATGTTGATGATGCCGGCAGAGCCCTCGGCCGAGAATTTTGCCGAAGGATTGTCAATCACCTCTATGCGTTCGATGCTTTCGGCGGGCAGTTGCTGCAGAATCTGCGCACGGTTGTCGGTGGTCAGTCCACTGGCTTTGCCATTGATCCAGACCTCCACGCTCTCGTTGCCCCGCAGGGAGATGTTGCCGTCGTTGTCCACTTCCACCGACGGAATGTTCTCCAACAGGTCGGAAGCGGCATCACCTGCGTTGGTAATCAGCTGCGACACATCGAAAGTCTTCCGGTCAACCTCCAGCCGCATGGCCTGCTTCTGACCGGTCACCACCACCTCGTCGAGCGTGTGAGCGTCCTCGCTGAGGTAGAGTACGGCGTAGGATACATTTGGTTTGGCGTCGGTAATGACAAACTGCCGGGTCAAATTGCGGTAGCCCACGAAGGTTATCTCAAGCACATAGCTGCCGTTGGGCAGGTCGTTCACCAGGAAATGGCCGTCGACATCGGTGATGGAACCTTTCACAAACGCCTTTGTCTTGGCATCCTTGACGGCAATGTTGACAAATTCGAGGGGGGCGTCGCCGTTCTTGTCAAGCACCTTCCCCTTGCAGAAACCTTGCGCAAAGGAAGAGAGTGTGCCCGCCAACAACAGCAGGGAGATGATTGTGTAACGCATTTTTCTAACAGATAAAAATATTTTTACAAAGGTACGACAAATCGATAGAACCGACAAAGTTTCCACGCAGGCTCCTGTCTCAGTTCGGCTGCCGGCGGTACTGCGTCGGGGTGACGCCCACCAGCTGCTTGAACACACGGCTGAAATAGGCCACATCGTCGTATCCGCACTTCAATGCGACCTCGCCGATGGGAGTGTCCAGGCTGCTCTGCAGCAAGCGCTTGGCGTAGTTGATGCGTATATGGGTAACATAGGTCTGCGTGTTCTGCCCTGTCAGAGCTAGCAACTTGCGGTTCAGCTGGCTACGACTCATGAACATGCGTGCCGTGAGCTGCTCGTTGTTGAGTTTGTTTTCCCTGATGAGGGCGAAGACAATGTCGGTGAACTTGCTGAGGAACCTGCGGCTGGCATCGTCCAACTGGCTGTCGCTGCGCTCACCGGCACCGACCGACGAGAATTTCTGCCGCAGGATGTTCGACTGCTGGATGAGGGTCTCGACGCGGACATTGAGCTCCTCGGCATTGAACGGCTTGTAGAGGTAGGCGTTGGCGCCGGATTCTATACCCTTGATACGGTCCTTCTCCGTGGCCTTTGCCGTGATGACGATAATCGGAATGTGGTTGAGCAATTCCGACTCACGCACTTTCCGGCACATTTCCAAGCCTCCCATCTCAGGCATCATCAGGTCGGTGACGATCAGGTCGGGCATCAGGTCGGTAGCCTTCACCAAGCCGTCGGCACCGTTCTGCGCATAGAACAACTGATATTTTCCTTCCAGTTGCGACCCGATATAGTAGGCTACATCCTGACTGTCCTCGACAATGAGGATGCGTGTGCCGATGTTTTCGCCGTCTGGATCCTCCTCCTGAGCGTTGTCGGGGGCGCAAGAACCGTCTTCAAGGTAGTCGTTCAGATGGAAGGCATCGAGCTGTCCCTTGCCCTGCTGGATGGGAAGGAGGATGGTGAAGGTGGTGCCTTGTCCGAGAATACTGTTCACCTTGATGGTTCCGCCCATGACATCGACGATCTGCTTTACGAGCGACAGCCCCACGCCTGTGCCGGTATTTTGCGAGTCGTCCTCGCCTTGATAGAAGGCATCGAATATGTGTGGGAGTATTTCCGGCTTTATGCCGACGCCCGTGTCGGATACGGCCAGCATCAGGTTGTTGCCCTTCCGCTCGCAGGCAATGTTGATTTCTCCATACGGCGGCGTGTATTTCATGGAGTTGGAAACAAGGTTGCGCACTATTTTCCGGATATAGTCGGGAATGAAGTCCATCTCTATGGCGGTGGCACTGGAATTGAAGCGTATCTGGACAGACTTGTCGACGGCCATCGCCTGGAAGTTTTCGACCAGCATTTTCACATAGGGCAGGAGGTTGCCATGCCGCCACTGGGGCGTTCCGATGGCCGACTGTACCTTCGAGATGTCAAGCAGCTGGTTGATGAGTTCCAGCAGCCCGTTGCCCGACCGGACGATTACATGTGCCATTTCCTGCACCTTTTCCGGCTGGTTTGCCGCCTCGCCCTGGAGGTTCTTTCCCAGCCCGAGAATGACGGTGAGCGGCGTGCGGAACTCGTGTGTTATGTTGGTGAAGAAGGCCTCGCGTGCCTCTGTCAGCCGTTTCAGGGTCTTGTTGGTACGCTGTTTCTGCCGATAGGCCCACCATAGGGAGAGGATGAGAATGGAGAGGACGCTGATGATGCCCAGCGAACTGCCCAGGAGAATCCGGTTGTGGCTTTTCCCCTCTGCGTTTGCCTCCTCCAGTTCCTCGTTGTGGAACTCGGCGTTTGCCTTGCTCATGAGTTCTTTCAGTTGCTGTGTGTGGATGGAGTCGGACATTACGGTGTAGCGCTTGAGGGCCTTGAGTGCCTCGCGGGCATCGAGCGGCTCCAACGCTTCGTACAAGGTGCGGTAGTCGTAGCACACGGCATGTGTGTTTCCCACTTCTTCTTCGAGTTGGATAGCCTCCTTCAAGGCGTCGACAGCCTCCTTGTTGCGCCCGAGGTCGAGCAGGTTCCAGCCCTTGAATTCCAGACTGAGGGCCAGTTGGTTGCGGTCGATGGGGTCGTTCCTTTTCACTATTTCAATGGCTTCGTCGGCCATCTGGATGCCTTTGGCGTAGTCACCCTTACGGTCGTAGGCATAGCTGAGTTGCGTCAGGTGGTTGGCAACGCCGGGCTGGTAGTCTATTTCGCGGGCGGCGTCAACTGCCTGCTGCCCGTATTCGATGGCTTTGTCCAGTTGTCGGGCACTGCAATAGATTTCGCAGGCCACGCCCAGGGCGTTGTGGGTCTGTATGTTGGTGCCGAGCCGCTTGTTGGTGCTGATGGATTTCTCCACCAGCGAGATGGCTTCGGCGTAATTCTGCAGGGCGTGGTTTACGATACTTAAATAAAGGTACGCACGCGACAGCTGCATCCAGTTCTTCGTTTGCTTGCAGAGTGCCTTGGCTTCCTGGCCCACACTGATGGCTTGCTGGTAGTCGCTGGTCTTGAACAGGCAGTAGCTCTTGTCGCAGAGCAGCGTGGCCTGTATGTCCTTGTCGCCGAGTTTCTCTGCCAGCGGGAGGGCGCGGTCGATGAAGGAAAGGGCTTCGGTGTAGTAGGAGTTGGTGGTATAGTAGCGCACGGTGCCGAACCAGAGAATCAGGTTTTGCCGGTCGCGGTCCATGCGGCTGTCGAACTTGGGGGCACTGTCGAAGAACAGTGCATCGGCCGAATAGATGTCGAGCAGCTGCTTCCCCACAACGAGGCGCTGCTGCTGGGACGCTCCGTCGAAGACTTGCAGCAGGGAGTCGACCGTTTCGATGGCTGCCGACCGTGCGGAGAGACTGATACAAGCGAGCAAAGTGCCAAGGAGAATGTTGATGGATATGCGTTTCATGGAATGGCGGTTCGGAAGTTTGTACATGATTAGTTCTCGGATGAATTTCTGCCGGAGGGGGACAGTGTTCGTGCAAAGGCTGTTCGGAATGCCGATGGTAGGGCAAATTTATAAAAATAGTGGCAAAGCAACACCTTTCGGGGCAAAGAATTCAAGAAAAGGAACCAAAATTCCGTTTTTTTTGGGCAGGCAAAAGATTTATTCTTACCTTTGCATCTGCACGACGAAAAGATGCGCCCTGATAGTTAAATGGATATAACAAGGCTCTCCTAAAGCTTAGTTCCGAGTTCGATTCTCGGTCGGGGTACTTTCCACAACCTTACCATAACCATGCTTGGTGCGATTATTGGCGACATTGTAGGCTCCCGCTTCGAGTTCGATGCGAATGCCGAAGAGGGCTTTGAACTGTTCACCGACGACTGCGACTACACCGACGACACCATCTGCACGGTGGCCATTGCCGATGCCGTCCTGAACGGCAAGGGCTACAAGGAGGCCCTGCTGGAGTGGTGCCGCCGCTATCCCAATCCCAAAGGGGCGTACGGCAGCATGTTCAGCCGATGGATAAACTCGGCCGAGGCCCAGCCGCAGAGTTCGTTCGGCAACGGCTCTGCCATGCGCGTCAGCAGCGTCGGATGGCTGTTCCACACCTATCAGGAAGTGCAGCGGGAGGCCGAGCGCAGTGCCATGGTGAGCCACTGCCACAGCGAGGGGATAAAAGGAGCGCAGTGTGTGGCCACCGTCATCTACTGGCTTCGCACGGTGCGCATCAGCAAGGACGAACTGATTGGAGCCGTGAAGCGCAACTTCGGCTATGAGGTACTGCCGCTGAAGGACATCTACCGCATCGGACGGAACGGGCACTTCGACTCCACCTGTCAGGAAACCGTGCCCTACGCCCTGCGCTGCTTCGCCGAAAGCGAAAACTTCGAGGATGCCATCCGCAAGGCCGTCATGGCACGCGGCGACACCGACACCAAGGCTGCCATCTGCGGATCGATGGCAGAGGCCTACTACGAAATCCCGGACTGGATAGCAGAGCGGGCCTGTGAGTACCTGCCGAAGGACATGCTCGCCATCGTGGAACAGTTCTACACACACCTCCAGCAAGAAGCAAAGAACATTTAACCATACAGCAGAAGGATGCTCCCTGAGAACCTTCTGCTTTTTTATTACCTCCCCTGCAATATCAATTAACCTACTGAACGCCAGAGAAATAGAGCCTTCAAGAAGCACACGGAGAAAAATCGTTTTCCGTTTGGAGCCAAAACGCACCGCGTTTGAGCCCCAAACGCACGACGAACGGGGCCTAAACGGAATGCGTTTGGGGCTCACTTGGAAAACAGGGGCAAAACAGTCGCAAACAACCTCCCATTTTATCCCGCTGAAACCAGGCCGCAAAGGCACAATGAAGGGGCACACCGGAAAATCCGATGCGCCCCTCGCTATTTAGAGTTATGGAAAAGTCTTACTTCCTGTTGCGTCCAGCGCGCTTGCCAATGATGAGATAGGCCACCGGCGAAGCAATGAAGATGGACGAAAGCGTACCGAATATAACACCCAGAATCATTGCGAACGAGAAGCTGCGGATGCTGTCCCCACCGAGGAAGAAGATACACAGCAACACAATCAGGGTCGACACGGAGGTGTTCACCGTACGGGCCAGGGTCTGGTTGATGGAGTCGTTGAACAGAGAGGCGTACTCCTGCTTCGGATGCAGTTTCAAATTCTCACGGATTCGGTCGAAAACAACCACCTTGTCGTTGATAGAATAACCGATAACGGTCAGGATGGCGCCGATGAATGTCTGGTCCACTTCGAGCGAGAACGGCATCCATCCCCAGCAGAGGGAGTAGAGACCCAGCACGATGAGGGTGTCGACAGCCAGTGCAACGATGGCTCCGACGGAGAATGCGAAGTTGCGGAAGCGCAGCAGGATGTAGAGGAAGATGGCCACGAGGGCAATGATGACACTGAGGATGGCACCATAGGTGATGTCCTTAGCCACCGACGGACCAACCTTCTCACTGCTGATGATGGAACCGCCTTCGTGCACATCGGGGTCCTTAAACGACTTGATGTCGGCCTGGGTGATAAGGTTTGCCTTCTTGAGCGACTCATAGAGCAGGGATTCTGCACGGTCGTCCTCAAGCGGGTCGTTCGATTCAATATTGTAGTTGGTCGACACACGCACGCGGTCACCTTCCGTACCGAGGGCGATGACGCTGGTAGTGGCTTCCTTGCCCTTGTTCTCACCAATGGTGTTTACAAAGGTTCCGGCAAGTGCCTTGCGGACATTCTCAACGGGAACTTGCTTGGCCAGTGTCACGACATAGTTGCGTCCACCCGTGAAGTCGATGCTCTTGCTCAAACCGCGGGTGAAGAAACTGCCGAAGAACACCACTGCTGCCACGGCAACAACCGTGAAGGTGGTCTTGTACATCGACATGAACTTGAATGCGGTGTTCTGCATCATGTTGCGAGAGAAACGGGTGGTGAAGTTCTGGTTCAGCCAACGGTCCTTCTTCAACTGGTGCTCGAAGACCAGACGGGTAAGGAACACGGCGGTGAAGAACGAGCAGACGATACCGATGATCCATGTAGTGGCGAAGCCACGGATGGGACCTGTACCGAAGGTGAGCAGAATCACACCGGTGATGATACTGGTCAGGTTGGAGTCGAAGATGGCAGAGAAGGCATTGCTGTAGCCTGCCTGCAGCGCCTGCTTGATATTCTTCCCGGAACGGAGTTCCTCACGGATGCGCTCATAGATAAGCACATTGGCATCGACAGCCGTACCCAGCGAGAGCACGAGACCGGCAATACCCGACATGGTGAGCGCTGCCTGGAACGAGGTAAGGATACCCAAGGTGAAGAAGAGGTTGGCAATCAGTGCCAGGTTAGCCATCATACCGGGAATCAAATCGTACATGACGAGCATGTAAATCATCAGCAGAATGAATGCGATAATGAAGGAAATGAAACCCTGACGGATGGACTGTGCACCGAGAGACGGACCAACCACCTGGTCCTGAACGATGCGGGCAGGAGCCGGCATACGACCTGACTTCAGCGTGTTGGCCAAGTCCTTGGTATCCTCTATGGTAAAGTTGCCGGTGATGGACGACTGTCCGCCGGAGATTTCGCCGTTCACACGGGGTGCGGAATAGACGGAACCATCGAGCACGATGGCAATAGCCTTGCCCACATTTGCCTTGGTCAGGTTGGCCCAATGGCGGGCACCTTCAGGATTCATGGACATGGAAACCTCGGGCGAACCGGTCAACTGGTCGAACTTGTCCTCGGCATCGGTGATGACATCACCCTCCAACGGAGCGCGCCCACTGGGGTTGGTCACCTTGATGGCATGAAGTTCATAGACATTCTTGGCTGCAACCAGGTCGGTAGGCTTGGCACTCCAGAGCAGTTTCACATCCGACGGGAGTATCTGCTTGGCCAGTTCGGACGACAGAATCTTGTTAACCTCGGCTGTGTCGCGCTGGTTGGCAAAACCAACAAGGCTGAGCTGTCCGGCACCTGTCGGGGTGAGGATGGCTGTCAGTGGGTGAGCCTTCTTCTCTTGGGCCAGCTGTTCCTGTGTGGACTGCTTCTTCTCGGCCACCGTCTTGTTCTCCTTGCCCTGTACTTTCAGTTTCACCTGCTCTGCCTCTGCCGGCTTGGCTTCTTCCTGCTTGGCCTCTACCTTGGCGGTGTCGGCGGGAGCTTCGCCATTGTTCAGCAGGCGGGCATCCAACTGATAGAAATAAGGAACAATCTCGTCGGCATTGTATGTCTCCCAGAACTCCAGATTGGCACTGCCCTGAAGGAGCTTGCGCATACGCTCGGAGTCGCGTACACCAGGCATTTCCACCATGATACGGCCCTGCTGTCCTTCCAGTTTCTGGATGTTGGGCTGTACCACACCGAACTTGTCGATACGGGTTCTGACCACATTGAAGGAGTTTTCGATGGCTGCGTTTACTTCCTCGCGGAGTACTTTCTCGACTTCTTTGTCGTCGCTCTGGGGGCCTACCTTGCCCTGCAACTGCTGTGTGGCGAAGATTTCGGCCAGGCGATGGCCCGGCGCATTCTTGCGGTAGTGCTTGATGAAGAGCGAAATGAAGTCGCTTTGGCTGGTCTCCTCTTCGGCACGGGCCTCCTTCATGGACTTCACGAAGGCAGGATCGGTCTTGTGGTCGGCCAGGGTTTCAACTACATCGGGTACGCTGATCTCGAGCAATACATTCATACCACCTTTAAGGTCAAGGCCAAGACCGATCTGCGTTTCAAGGCACTTCTGGTACGGATAGATGCCAAGATACTTCACAGAGTCTTTGTAGTCCTGACGAGCGATAGAGTCTGTTATCTTCTCTGCCTGCGCATCGTAGTACTTTGTGGCGGCAGAGAACGACAGATAGAAGATACTTGCCAGTGTCAATAAGACTGCGACAAGAATTACTAGTCCTTTGTTTTGCATGTTGTTTAACTATTTATTTTTGTTGCTATTTTGGCGTTTGGGTTATAACCTTTAGTTATAAGTCGTGCAAAGATACAATATTTTTTGTTCTATGGAAAATTTCTGTGTTTTTTTCACTCTTTTTCTGCCTTGCCGTTGTATTTCAGGCGGCAAATGATGGGGTAATGGTCGGAATATTTGTAGCGGCTGTCCACTTTGCAGGTGACGGGTTTGAAGTGTCCGGAACAGAAGATGTTGTCGATCCTGACATACATTTTGTTGGTATAGAAGCTCCACCCCGGCCCCCGTCCTGCGGCTATGTAGCAGTCGGTCAGGAGCTTGCCTATCGTGCGACGGGAGTAGGACAGCGGATCGTCGTTGAAGTCTCCGCAGCAGATGAGGGGCTCACTGCGATGGCGTTCGATGTATTCCCCGACCGTCCTTACCTGCCTGGAGCGGATTTTCGAGGCTGCGGCCACCTTTCCGACGAGCAGTTTCGACTCTGCCTTTGCGCTGTCGCCGCGGGTCGTGCCCTGTACGATGCCCTCGAATTGCTGCTTGTCGGAGAGGGAGAGTCCCACCGTTTCGAAATGGTTGTTGATGACGGTGACGGTGTCGGAACCTATCTTCAGCCGTATGGCCGCACTCAAGTTGTGGTCCGATGGGTAGGGAATGAGTTCCCAGGAAAGTATCGGATAGCGGCTGAGCACCGCCATCGTGACGCTCCCCTGCCCCATTTTCATGACGGTGTTGTGGGGGTATTGTGCTTCAAGTTGCTGCAGGACGGCGGATTGGACGCGCTTGTTGTCGCCCAATTCCTGTAGGCAGACGATGTCGGCCCGCTGGTCGTTCAGGTACTGGACGATGGGATGTGTCTGGTCGGGGACCCAGTCCATGAAGGTGCATACATTGTAGGAGACCACCTTGATGGTGTTAAGTGTGTCGCCGCCCGAGGCGTTGAGGGGGCAATATGCCCTTGTCGGCCCCAGACAGAGCAGGAAACCTGTGAAGGGTATCCATATCATCCGGATATGGAAGATGGCCCAGAAGGCGAGGAATGCGGTGTTGACGGCCAGAAAGAAAGGGAAGAGCAGGCCGAGGTTGGCGGCATAGGGATGTTGTGCCGGGTTGAGATGGCCTGCATAGCTCACCACGACGAGGAACAGGATGGTCACCGCATTGGCACCGGCCATGAGGCGGTAGAAGTTTTTTTTCAACCGATTGGCCATGGCTACTGTCTGTGGTTGAAGAGCGTTTGCTTTTCTTCGAAGGTGAGACTTTCGTATCCGCTCTGCCTGATTTTCTCCAAGATGCGGTTTATCTGCTCCTGCTGCTCGAACGAGGCCGTCCGTGCGGAGTTTTCCCCACGGGGTTCGGGCGATGGGTCCGGGCGGGATTCCCAGCGCCTGTTCCTGGGACGGAAGATGGAGGCGTTGGTTTGTGAGCGATAGTTTGCACGGGTCTGCTTCTGCCAGTAGCGTATAAGTATGAATCCGAAGAGCATTCCTCCAAGGTGGGCAAGGTGGGCCACGCCGTCGCCTTGGCTGCCGAAGGCCAGCAGGAGCTCGAGAGCGGCATATCCTATGACAAAGTATTTGGCCTTGATGGGGACCGGCAGCGGGAAGATGAATATGCGCTCGTTGGGGAAGGTCATGCCGAATGCGAGCAGGATGGCATAGATGGCTCCGGAGGCTCCCACCGTGGTCAGCCCGTTCAGCTGGGAAGCATACTGGTGCATGACGCCGAATGCCTGTCCGAGGCTGAGCGGCTCAGACTGGTAGAAGGCTGCATAGACGGAGAAGAACTGTGCCACTTCCTGCAGGAGTCCCGCTCCGATGCCGCAGAAGATGTAGTAGAAGAGGTAGCGCTTCGGTCCCCACACGCGCTCAACGATGCACCCGAACATCCAGAGTGCGAACATGTTGAAGAAGATGTGCTCGAAACTTGCGTGCATGAACATATAGGTGAGCAGCTGGTACGGCTGGAAGTCGGACGCCATGAAGAAGTGAAGCCCGAGCAGATCGTTCAGCCGATAGCCTCCATTGGGTGCCGGCCCGTAGAGCAGGCAGCCCAGAAAGGCAATGACATTGACGAGCAACAAATTGCGCGTTATCGGGGGAATATTCTTAAACATTGCCGTGTCGATTCTTTTGATTGGTGCGAACAAAATTACGAAAAAATCTTGGCGCCGATGTCAAAAATGCCCTTTTTAGGCGATTTTTAGGGCTTTTTAAGGCATTTTTTTGCTAAAAATATTTGTTTAATAAAATCTTTCGCCTAAATTTGTAAGCACGAAATAATTTTTCTTTATCATATTTTTTAATCTTTTAATACCTAAATTATGAACAAATCAGAATTGATCGCAAGAATTGCTGAACTTGCAAATCTTAGCAAAGTTGACGCCAAGAAGGCGCTGGACGCAACAACTGTAGCAGTTAAGGAAGCTCTGAAGAAGGGTGACAAAGTGCAGCTCGTAGGCTTCGGTACTGTTGCTGTAAAGAAAGTTCCCGCTCGCAAGGGTATCAACCCCGCCACAAAGAAGGCTATCCAGATTCCTGCAAAGAAAGTTGTTAAATTCAAAGCAGGTGCCGAACTGGCAGAAGCTGTTAAGTAAGCAGCCGTTCGCATAGAAAACAAAAGGGCTTCCTCAACGGGGAAGCCCTTTTTCTGTGTTGTCCAAGGCGGATTCGAACCACCACAAACAGAACCAAAACCTGTTGTGCTACCATTACACCATTGGACAATCGTGCTCTGAAAGCGTCGGCAAAGGTAAGTCGTTTTTCCGTTTCATCCAAATTTTTCCCTTGTTTTTTGCCGACGGCCAACTGTTTGCCGGCATCAGGCATCAGCCGTTTTTTGTAACGATTTCGGAGGGGAAATGTGTTTCTGTTAACATTTCTGCGGCACTTTCTCCGCCGAGGCGGACAAAAATGCCACCGCGAACGCAAAATGCCGTTCTTGCAGATGGTGGCTGTAAATCAGGATGTTAGCCTACAGTTTTTCCGCCTTTTCCAGACATCTGGGCTGCAAGTGGGCTCCATTTGCAATGCTACCGGGGCTATCTTGCAAGGCGAACGGGGTGAAATAAGTTTGCGAAACAGCCCCGGATGCGCTGCAAGTAGGGCCCAAACGGAAAGCCCGTTCCCGGAATCCGCCCGACATCAGACTGGAAGTCGCTCTCAATGAGCCCCATTTGCATGCTGGAATTTGTCGCCATTTTTTACCCTTTTAACATTTCATTCACAGCCCTTTCCTTGCGCACGAAAAATAAAGAGGTGCCACCCGATAGCCGGATGGCACCTCCCTGAAGTATTCGTCCGGGAAAGTTATTTCACGGTGATGAGGAAGTAGTTCTTCTTTCCGCGCTGTACCAGCAGGTACTTGCCGTCAATCAGGTCGTCGGCAGTGATTAGCAGGTCGAACGCCTCAAGTTTCTCCTTGTTCAGGGAGACGCCTCCGCCCTGCACCATCTTGCGCATCTCGCCCTTGCTCTGGAACACCTTTGCCCCGTCCAAGGTGAGGATTTCAACGGCAGGCTGACCCAGCTGGTCCTTTGAGAGCGTGAAGTGGGGAACGCCGTCGAACACATCGAGCAGTGTCTGTTCGTCCAGCCGGAGCAGGCTCTCCTTGGTGGCCTTGCCGAAAAGAATGCCCGATGCCTCTACGGCCATGTCAAGGTCTTCCTTCGAGTGCACCATGACGGTTACCTCCTCGGCCAGCCGGCGTTGCAGTATCCGGCGGCCTGGGTCTTGCTTGTGCTCTTCGGTCAGGGCATCGATGGTGGGCTTGTCCAGGCTGGTGAATATCTTTATGTACTTCTCTGCGTCGTCGTCGCTCACATTCAGCCAGAACTGGTAGAATGCATAGGGCGTGGTACGCTTGCGGTCGAGCCACACATTGCCACTCTCCGTCTTGCCGAATTTCTTCCCGTCGGCCTTAGTGATGAGCGGACAGGTCAGGGCATAGGCTTCGGCCTCAGCTCCCAGGGTGCGGCGGATGAGCTCGGTGCCAGTGGTCATGTTGCCCCACTGGTCGTTACCTCCCAACTGCAACTGGCAGTTCTTGGTGCGGTAGAGGTGGAGAAAGTCGTAGCCCTGCAGGAGCTGATAGGTGAACTCCGTAAACGAGAGACCGTCGCGGGCAGTGCCGTTCAGACGCTGCTGAACGCTTTCCTTCGCCATCATGTAGTTCACGGTGATGTGCTTGCCCACAAGACGGGCAAAGTCCAAGAAGGTGAAGTCCTTCATCCAGTCGTAGTTGTTCACCATCTCGGCAGCGTTAGGCTCGGTGGAGTCGAAGTCGAGGAACCTGGCCACCTGCTGCTTGATGCACTCCTGGTTGTGATAGAGCGTCTCCGTGTCGAGCAGGTTGCGCTCCTGACTCTTCCCCGAAGGGTCGCCAATCATGCCGGTGGCACCACCGACGAGGATGATGGGCTTGTGCCCGCAGCGCTGCAGGTGGCGCAACATCATGATACCGCACAGGTGTCCGATGTGCAACGAGTCGGCCGTGGGGTCGGTTCCGAGGTAGGCAGTGGCCATCCCCTTCTGAAGGAACTCTTCCGTTCCGGGCATTATCTGCGCCAACATACCGCGCCAGCGCAACTCTTCAACAAAATTCTTCATCGTTATCTTTCGTTTTTGTCAATTTTCTGTATAACTGTTTGGCTGTCAGGGAACAGGGTCGTAGCCGCTCCCGCCCCACGGATGACAGCGCAGTATGCGCCTGACGGCAAGATACATGCCCTTGAACAGGCCGTGCTTCACGATGGCCTGCCGCGCATATTCCGAACAGGTGGGCCGGAACCGGCAGGTAGGAGGAGTCAGCGGGGAGATGCATCGCTGGTAGAAAAGGATGGGCAGGACCAACAGCCAGACCAATCCGCGACGCAATATGCGCCAGACCCATTTCAGTATTTGCACAACCTTTCGCATATCCTGGTCAGCATTTGTTCCACTTTCCCGTCGATTTCATCGCTCGGATGCAGCTTCCCGTCCAACCAGAGGAATGCCACCGACATTTTCTTTCCCTCACGGCTTTCCATCAGAACGGCAAGTTGGCGCTTGTTCTTCCGGTAGGCTTCCCTTACCTGTCGCTTCACCCTGTTGCGGTCGACGGCGCGTTTCAGGTGGCGTTTGGGCACGCTCACCAACATCTGCAGTGCCGGGTCGCCATCCTTTCGTTCACCTTCCAGATACACAATCCGTAGCGGAAAGGTTGTCAGCGAGAAACTGCGCCCCGAACTGAAGAGTTCTTCTATTTGCAAACGGCTACAGATGCGTTCTTCCTTTCGCAGTGTGAACCTGGATGCAAGGGATGCTGTCATTTCTTGTGCTTTTGCGATTTGAGATAAGCCTCAAGGGCACTGCTCATGGAAGGATATTCCTGCGTGGGAGCCTCGAAGTCCAGACGCAACCCTTCTTCCTTCACCGTTGCGGCCGTGGCGGCACCGAATGTGCCGATACGAATGTCGCCCTGCTTGAAATCCGGAAAGTTCTTCAACAAGGCCTTCACCCCTGTCGGACTGAAGAAGGCGAGCAGGTCGTAGTCGAACTGCGCCTTTTCCTCTTCGGTAAAGTCGTTGCTCACGGTGCGATACATCACACATTCGGTGTGGTTCAACTTCTTGGCATCGAGCAAGTTCTTGATATCGTCGTTGTGGACGCTGCTCAGCGGCACCAGGAATTTCTCCGTCTTGTGCTTCAGCATGGTCGGGATCAAATCGTCAATCTTGCCCGTCGTGCCGAAGAACACCTTCCGCTTGCGATACTGGATGTACTTCTGTATGTAGAGAGCGATGGTCTCTATCATGCAGAAATACTTCATGTCCTCGGGTATTGTGATGCGCATTTCCTTGGCCAAAGTAAAGAAATGGTCGATGGCGTGACGGGAAGTGAACACCACGGCCGTGTAATCCAGGATGTTAACTTTCTGTTGCCGGAATTCCTTTGCGGTGAGGGGTTCCACCTTGAAGAACGGACGAAACACGATATCCACATCTTGCGACTCCTGAATGCGGTAATACGGCGATTTGTCGCTACTTGGCTTAGGCTGGGAAATCAGAACTTTCTTTATCATTTCGGTTTTTAAATATTAACTTTCAAATAGTTGTTGGTCAGCATCAGCACCCCCCACAGGAATGAGACAGGCACTATTTCAAGGGCGCAAAGGTACAAAATAATTTGCAGAAAAGCATTCCTCGACTGAAAAAAGATGCTGTATATCTTGTAGACAGACAGGATTTTGACGAAAACAAGAATGGCAAGAAGATACACATAGACAAAATGCAGGGACACATTGACGAATATCTGCATCAGCACGAGGGGGAAGGCCAGTATTCCTTCCAACCCAGCCAGCAAGAGGAAGGTTTTCAACCACTGTGCAGCCTGGACTTGCTGGAAGAATACATTGTTCACAATGGTGTACAGGACCAGCTTGGTCAGGAAGTAAGCCGCTATGGTTGCAGTGTAGATGCCGATAATCTGATAGTTGTTCAGGATGAAGAAATCTGCCGCTTGCTCCCGGGTATAGAAAAAGGCAAGCAAGGCAAAGAGCAGACAGGTTTGCAGTACGAGGTAGAATTGCAGGCGTATTTCGGTCGATGTCTCGTTCAGTTCGCCGCTGTTGCCACCTCTCAACCTAAAAAAGTTCTTGGCCGAGTGTATCAGAGCCTTCTTGGTGGCAGAGAAAATGGTTATGGTAATGAGCAGGCTGGCCAGCAGCAGGCCGGTGACAAGGCTGTCGTTGGCCAAGGAATATGGGACGGGCGAGCCTTCGATACCCTTGGGCTTGGCTTTCGCCTCAGTCTTTAGGGAGGAGACCCAGTCGAAGAAGGATGTGCTCTCGTAAAGACCAGCACCTTCGTTCAGCGTGTCAGTTGCGGCAACGGGCTCAAGTGTGTCGGCAGGCTGGTCCAAGTTCGTCTCCATCGTCCTCTCTTCCGATGGTACGGCAACGGCCTTCTGCACCACAACAGTCTCCTGTGTCTTGGATGGCTGTACGGTTGCGATGGTCTGCCGGGCATTTTCCGTCGGGAGTACGGCTTCTGCCCCTTGCTGGATTGAAAGCGAGTCGGCTACTTGATACATCAAAGTCCGAATGCCTTTTTAATCTCTCCAATACGGTCCAGCTTTTCCCAGGTGAAGAGTTCCACCTCTAGTTCAAGCGTAGGATGATAGTGGGAGGTGAATGTCTTCTTCACAATTTCGTTCTTGCGGCCCATGTGTCCGTAGGCAGCTGTCTCCAGATAGATGGGCTGGCGGAGCTTCAGCATTCGCTCGATGGCCTTCGGGCGTAAATCGAACAGCTGCACTATGCGCTCGGCGATCTCACCGTCGGTAAGCCGGACATTGCTTCTTCCATAGGTATTGACGAACACACTTACGGGTTCCGCCACACCAATGGCATAGCTAACCTGCACAAGCATCTCGTCGGCAACACCCGCTGCCACCATGTTCTTGGCTATATAGCGTGCGGCATAGGCTGCCGAGCGGTCCACCTTCGAAGAGTCCTTGCCCGAGAAGGCACCTCCGCCGTGGGCACCTTTACCTCCGTAGGTGTCCACTATAATCTTGCGTCCGGTCAGACCGGTGTCCCCGTGAGGCCCGCCTATGACGAACTTGCCCGTCGGATTCACCATAAACTTGATGTCGTCATTGAACAAACGGAGCACCTTTTCGGAGTGAATCTGTTCCTTGACGCGTGGTATCAGGATGTCTTTCACATCGCTGTAGATGCGCTGCAGCATGCGTTCTTCAGTGTCGAACTCATCGTGTTGTGTGGAGACTACGATGGTATGGATGCGCTGTGGCAGGTTGTCGTCGCTGTATTCCACGGTTACCTGGCTCTTTGCATCCGGACGGAGATAGGTCATCTGCCGGCCTTCCTTGCGGATGTCGGCCAGCGTTCGCATGATAAGATGCGCCAGGTCGAGCGAGACTGGCATGTAGTTCTCCGTCTCGTTGGTGGCATACCCGAACATCATGCCCTGGTCTCCGGCTCCTTGTTCCTCCTCCTGGCCCCGATCCACACCCTGATTGATGTCGTTGCTCTGCTCATGTATGGCTGTGAGGATGCCACACGAGTTGCCGTCAAATTGGTATTCCGATTTGGTATAGCCAATGCGGTTGATGGTCCGGCGGGCAATGGTTTGCAGGTCGATGTACGCTTCCGAGCGGACTTCGCCCATGATGCAGACCTGCCCCGTGGTAACGAACGACTCAATGGCACAGCGGGCTGCCGGGTCATAGGCCAAGAATTGGTCTACGAGGGCATCGCTGATTTGGTCGGCCACCTTGTCCGGATGGCCTTCCGAGACTGATTCGGATGTGAAGAGATATGACATAGCTTACCTTTCTTATTATTTTGCGCGTGCAAAGGTAATCGTTTTCGCCGACAGCACAAAGAGAGCCGCCCGAAATTTACGGATGGCTCTCTGTTTATTTTGTTTGTAGGAATTTCCTGTTTTTACTCTTCCGGCAACATGCAAACGGTCACCTTGCTGCTGTCTTTGAGGAATTCCTTCATGAAAGCCTTGAGGGTTTCCGTGGTTTGTGCCTCCACAATGGCTTTGTAGTCGGTATCTTCGTCAATTCCATAGCGGTCGAACATCAGGACAGCGCCGCGCCAATAGCCATTGCTCTTGCGCTGGTCGTCAATGTTCTTGAGCATATATTCCTTCACTTTGGTAAGCATATCGTTGTCGATTTCCTCTGTCAGTGCGGGAACTTCCTTGCTCATGATGTCGAGGGCAATTTCTTTCATCTCGGGTTTCATCGGGCAGTAGGCCAGGATAAGAGCCGTACGGTATTCCGGATCATATGAAGTCTGTCCCATGGCACCGCAAGAATAGGCGGCACTGGCATCCTCACGGATTTTCTTCAGGTAGATCATGGAGAGGATCTGTCCCACCATGTCGGCCTTGATGCTGTTCTCCAAGGTGTAAGGTATTTCCTCGTTATGCCAGATCATGTAGGCAGTCGACTTCGGAGTTTCCATCTTTCTGGTAAAGATGTTCTCCAACTGCCCCTGAGCCAGTTTGTTGACGACATGTCCTTCGGGATTGACTTTCTTTGCAGGAAGGGCACCCAGGTATTGGCAGATGAGCGGACGGATGGTCTCCTCGTCATAGTTTCCGATGATGGTGAAGTCCCATCCCTTTGCCGAGGCGGTGCGCTCCTTTGCCATCTGGAGGATACGGTCGTAGTTAATCTTGCCGAGGTCTTCCACCTTAAGTGGGGTCATGCGCGGATTGTGGCCGTAAAGTGTAGCTGTAAGGGTATCGCTCAGTGCTACTTCCGGAGTCAGTTCGCGGTTCTTCAGCATTACTTCCATCTGGCTGATGTATTTGTCAACCGACTGCTGGTCCTTGTTGATGGCTGTGAAATAGAGGTAAACCATCTGGAGCATGGTCTCCACATCCTTCGGGGTAGAGTTACCGGAGACTGCCGTATACTTGCTGTCCATGCTGAGGTCGGCGTTTGCCACCTTGCCAGCCAAGGCCTTCTCGAGTTCCGTAGAGGAGAAGTTGCCGAGTCCGCTGTGACCGATAACATCGTTGAACACCTTGATGTTCACGAAGTCTTCCGCTCCATACAGGGATGATCCGCCGTTGCCACGGCCGCTGAGCAGCACCTGGTCTTTCTTCAGGTCGGTCTTCTTCAGGCGTACCTTCACGCCGTTGGAGAGTTCAAGGACGGTATAGTCGAACTTGGCACCCTTTGTTTCCGACTTAATCTTACCGGCTTTCGGCAATTTAGTAATGAGGGGTTCGTCCTTCACATTGTCCACGAAGGCTTCCACTTCGGCGTTACGGGCCTCGTTAACGGCATTCAGCAGTCCTTCCTCTGTAGGATAGACGGCGCCTTCCTTCTCGTTGTTGAAGCTCAGCACCACGAGGTTCTTGTTGCCTTCGGGTGCAAGTTGTCCCATCACTTGGTTCACGGCCTCCACCGGCAGATTTGGAATCAGCTGCTTCATGGTCTGATAGGTGAAGTCGAGACTGGGCAGCGGGTCATTCTCCAGGAAGTAGCGGCGAATCTGTCCGTAGAATTGTGAGTTGTAACGCTTGTCCTTATTCTCCATCTGTCGGTCGAGAGAGGCTTCGTAGTCGGCGGTGAAGCGTTTGTATTCGGTAGGCGTGAATCCATGCTGTGCGGCACGTTTCACTTCGGTCAGGACGGTCTTCACGGCGGCTTCGGTCAGCGACATGTCCTTCGGAGTGATGGAGATACTGAAAGCATCCTTGGTCTTTGCGTAGATGTACTGTCCGTAGTAGCTTCCTGCTCCCACATAGGGGCAGTCGGGCTGCTGGGCAAGTTCCTCCAGACGCTTGTTGAGCATGTGAGTGGCTGCGTCTACCATGTAGTCTGTAATGGTGTAGGCCAGGGTTTGTTTCATCTCTGCGGGGAAAGGATCTGACTTGAACATAATGTCGATTGCGGAAACTTCCTGCTCCTTGTCCTTGTCTACAATGACGATGGGCTCGTCGTTGTCAGGCACGGGTTCGTCCACGATAGGAATGATTGGGTCTGGGTTCTGGATGGGGCCGAACAGTTCCTTGATCTTTGCTTCCACTGCATCGACATCAACATCGCCCACAACGATGATGCCCTGGTTTGTAGGATGGTACCATTTCTCATAGTAGTCGCGCAGTTCCTGGGGTGAGAAATTGTCGACAACGCTCATCAGTCCGATGGGATAACGCACGCCGTACTTCGATCCGGGGTAGAGTTTCGGAAGGTTGCGCTCAAACATACGGCTGCTGGCCGAAGTGCGCAGACGCCACTCCTCATGGATAACGCCGCGTTCCTTGTCAATCTCCTCGGGGTCGAGTGTCAGTCCGTCGGCCCAGTCGCGGAGGATGAGCAGGCAACTGTCGACGGCACCCGAGCGGGTGGTCGGTACATTATCGATATTGTAGACCGTCTGGTCGATGCTGGTATAGGCATTCAGGTCGCGTCCGAACTGCACGCCGATGCTCTCGCAGTAGCGGATAAGTTCATTGCCCTTGAAGTTGTCCGATCCGTTGAATGCCATGTGCTCCAGGAAGTGGGCCAAGCCGCGCTGGCTCTCTTCTTCCTGAATGGAGCCCACCTTTTGGGCAATGTAGAAGTTGGCACGGTGCTCAGGCCAGTTGTTGTAGCGGATGAAATAGGTCAGTCCGTTGTCCAACTTGCCGATGCGCACATCGGGATCAACAGGCACGGGAGGCATCTCCATCTGGGCCTGTGACATGCCGGCTACCATTAAGAAGGCTGCCAAGAGAATTTGTCTGAGTTTCATAAAATCCAATGTTTGTTAATAATGATGTTTTGTTATGCTTTATTTCTTTTGACGGATGAAAGGCTGTTTTTGCTACACTGGAGTGCAGAAATTCTGCACAAAAGTACACTTTTACAGTCTATTCGGGGCACTTGGGGCGCTTTTTTCACAATATTTATAAATATTTATAACAAAAGGATGCCTCATTGCCCGTTTTTCCCGATGTTGCGTGGATGGTGCCTGAGTATTTCCTCCCGCAGCATCGTGGTGTCGACATGCATGTAAATCTCGGTTGTGCGGATGGATTCGTGGCCCAGCATGGTCTGGATGACGCGGAGGTCGGCGCCGCCCTTCAGCAGTTCGGTGGCGAAGGAATGGCGGAGGGTGTGGGGAGAGATGGTCTTTTTTATACCGGCCAGGGCGGCGGTTTCCTTTATCATGATGAGTATCATGGTGCGGGTGAGGTGGTTGCCGCGCCGGTTCAAGAATACATAGTCTTCCTCGCCGGGCTTGATGCGCATCCGGTTGCGGTCGATGAACCACATCTGCAGTTCCTTTATGGCACTCTCGGAGATGGGTACGAGCCGCTCCTTGCTTCCCTTTCCCACCACGCGGAGGAACTGTTCGTCGAGGAACAGGTCGGAGAGCCGCAGCGACACCAGTTCCGACACGCGCAGTCCGCAGGAGAAGAGCAGTTCTATGATGGTCTTGTTGCGCTGTCCCTGCCACTGGCTGAGGTCGATGGCGGCCTCCATCCGGTCCACCTCCTCGGTGGAGAGGACTTCCGGCAGGTGCTCGCCCAGCGTGGGCGACTCCAGCAGTTCGGTGGGGTCGGCGGCTATGTAGTCTTCCATGAGCATGAAGCGGTAGAGCGAACGCACGCCGCTGAGCATCCTTGCCAGGCTGTTGGCACTGCGACCGGTCTCCCGCACCCAGGTGACATAGTGCTCCAGATCGGGCAGGGTCACACTTTCGGGTGTGAGATGGTGGTCCGACAGCCAGTGGAAATAGTTGTCCAGGTCGTGCTCATAGGCCTGAAGGGTATTGCCAGAGTAGTTGCATTCCAACTTCAGATAGCGGAGGTATCGCAGGCGCAGGCGGTCGCTGGATGGGGATTGGGACTTCATCTTGCACTTTTCACTGTAGTTTCACGACCATATAGGCAAACAAAGTGGCTAGTAAGATTGCCGCTACCACAATGAAGACAAACAGGATGAACGACAAGATACACACAGGAATGAAGTACAGCAGCAGCCGGCGCTTGGAGTATCCCGTCAGTTGGTGGAGCGCAACCAGGAGCATGAAGACGGCAAAGAAGTGGATGATGTCGGGCAGGCTGCCTATGGGCAAGCACAGGGCGAGGTAACCGTAGAGCAGATACATGTTCTCCATATAGACCAGTGCCACCAGCAGTTCCGAATAGCGGAAGTCTGGAATGGCAGGGTTACGGCGCAGGAAGAGGTAGAGCGGCAGGGAAATGAGCGTGAGGAAAAACAGCATGAAGATGGCGGGATTGCGCTGTGCAAACGCCTTTGTCCCCTCAACGATGTCAATCACCTTGGCGAATGCCTGCTTGTCCACTTCGTCCAGGTCGGCGGAATCCATCTTCACCACATCCGACTTGGCCTCCTTGTCGTTCAGGACAAGTTCCGTTCCGGCTTTCTGTCCCCCTTCCTTCGCTTCCTTGGCTTTGGGATCATAGGAGAGAAGGAAGAAGAATGTAAACAGGATGAAGAACATCTTGAAGGGTGGGAAGTAGGCCGACTGCCGCCCGTTCAGATAGTCGCGTATCATGTATCCCGGGCGGAGCAACAGGTCGCGGAGGGTTCGGAAGAAACCGCGGTTGCCCAGTCCCCACACATCCAGGAAGAGCAGGCCTGCCGTCTTGAACGAGAAGCGCCCTACCTTGGCCGACTGTCCGCAACGGGGACAGAAGTTTCCCTGATAGTCCGTCTCGCAAGAGGCACAGCGCTGCCACTCTTCCGACAGCGGAGCCACCTGGTGCGGGCGGCGCTGCCACCTGCGAAAGGCACGCAGCCACACGGTACGGCGATGCCGGTTGGTTAGAATGCTATAGTCAAATGCCATGGATGCTGAATCTTTATGCTGTCAAAGGTACAATTATTCGCTTTATTTCCGATGCTTTTCTGCAAAAATTTGTACTTTTGTCTTCCGTAATCAAACCATATCCTACGATGAAACATATTCTCATTGTGAACGGCCCTAACCTTAACCTGCTGGGACTGCGCGAGCCGGACATCTACGGATGCCAGTCGATGGACGACTGCCTGGAGATGCTCCGCCGGACTTTTCCCGAGGTGGAACTGGACTATTACCAGAGCAATGTGGAGGGCGAACTCATCGACCGCATGCAGGAGGCTTTCGGCATTGCCGACGGCATCGTGCTGAACGCCGGAGCCTACACCCACACCAGCATTGCGCTGCACGACTGCATAAAGGCCATCGGCACGCCAGTGGTGGAGGTGCACATCTCCAACATCTACCAACGCGAGGACTACCGCCACACATCGCTCATCAGCGGGGCATGCATCGGCGTCATCAGCGGTTTCGGCCTGGACAGTTACCGGCTGGCTATAGAGGCATTGCTGAAGCGACAGTAAACAACAGGACACCGCCATGGACAGCACACTTGAGCAGTATCTGCTCGACCACTCCGACCCGCAGGGCGACTACCTCTACCGCCTCTACCGCGCGGCTCACATCCATACGCTCCACGGACGCATGGCAAGCGGACCGCTGCAGGGACGCATCCTGAAAATGCTCGTGCGGATGATACGCCCGGAGAACATTCTGGAGGTGGGCACCTTCACCGGCTACAGCGCCATCTGCATGGCAGAGGGACTGGGCGAAAACGGCAAGGTGTGGACCTTCGATATCAACGATGAAATGGAGGATTTTACGCGCTCGTGGATTGAAGGGTCGCCGGTCGCAGAGAAGATAAACTTCATCATTGGCGACGCCAACACCGAGGCACCGAAACTGGGGGTGGTGTTCGACCTGATTTTCCTGGACGGCGACAAGCGCACCTATGTCGAAACCTATGAGCATCTCCTGCCCCTGCTGCGCAAGGGTGGCTTTATCCTTGCCGACAACACGCTCTGGGACGGCCATGTGACCGACAGCCAGTATGACCACGACCAGCAGACGCTGGGCATCCGCCGCTTCAACGACCACCTGGCGCAGGACATCCGCGTGGAGAAAGTGATGCTCCCCCTGCGCGACGGACTCACGCTCATACACAAACTGTAGTCAGCCAACGCTCCGAAAGCCTGCATCCTGCCATCGTTTCCACAGCTCTTTCGCACAGGTTTTACACGCTTTCCATCCAATTGATTTTCAACGAGTTACAACTGAGCCCCAAACGCACTCCATTTGGGGCTCAAACGCACAACAAAAGGGGCCCAAATACATTGCGTTTGAGCCCCTTTTGAAAAACGACCGTAAAAGAGCCGCTTTCCTACCTTATTTTTCCTGCGAATTGTCTGACCCTTGCAAGAGTCGCCGGCTGAAGTGACGGACAGGGTACCAGACGGCCAGGCAGCCCACTGCCATGACCGTGGCAAAGACAATGAGCACATCAATATAGTGGACACTGACGGGATAGGCATCGACCACATAGGTGCCGTCGGCCGGTCCCAGCCGCACAAAGCCGTACTGTTGCTGCAGCCAACAGGCCAGCAGTCCCACGCCGATGCCCAGCAAGGCACCTACGAGGGTAACCAGTACGCCCTGATAGAAGAATATCCTTCCAATCTGCTGCTCCTTTGCCCCGAGCGAACGCAGGGTCTGCACATCGTCCTTCTTGTCGATCATGAGCATGGAAAGGGTGCCGATAATGTTGAAGCACGCCACCACGAGGATGAAGGTCAGGAAAAGGAAGGCCAGCAGTTTCTCAATGTTCATGATGTTAAAGGTCTCACTCTGCTGCTCGTAGCGGTCGAGCACCCGCATACTTTCGCCGCCAATCTTGCTCATCTCGGCCTTGACCGCCCGCAGGTTGCTGCCGCTCTTCAGTTGCAGTTCGAGCGATGTGAGCAATCCCTGGCCGTCGAAAAGCCGGCGGACAAAGGCAATGGGCACCACCACATAGTTGGCATCGTACTTCGGCTGGTTCACCTGAAAGACCGCACCGGC
>CALFJA010000116.1 GCA_937877605.1 uncultured Prevotellaceae bacterium
AAGCCCTTGCAGGCTGACGAAAGCGGGCAGTTGTCCCTCTTCGACCTTTGGAACATGACCGAGGCAGAGCGTAAGGAACACGTGGAGCCCAAGCAGAGGAAAAAGACGGAGAAGAAGCCCAAGCCAAAAGAGAAAGCAGTAAAGACCGTCAGCATGTTCACGGGCAAGGACGATGCTGCTATACAGCCCGAACAAGCCGTGCTTGCCAACCCCGACGACCCGTATTCGCTCATCAATTGGGAGGACAATCCGCCCATCAACGGCTTCTATGAGACGATGATGGACCTCACGCCTGAAAAGCGAATAGCCCTGCGGGTAAAGGCAGAGGAACACAGGCAGGAGCAGTTACGGCAGTCAGGCCAGAAGGACACGCTCGATCCGAAGTTCATACCCAGCAAGGAGGCCATGAGGAAATATGGCTCACTGGAGCCACGGGACTTTGAAGGAGAGCACAAGCCTTTCTACCGTGACAACTCTGTCGTCATTGACAAGAACGGGCTTTTGGGCTTCCTGCGGGGTGTCACGCCATACAGTGCGACTTTCCATCCGTTGGACGTTTCGGACAGGGATGCCGGGAAACTGCGCCAATACGTGGAACTGCGCGACACCTACCAGCAACTCTATGCCTACGAGGCCGACAACCACGACGAGCACAGAGCCCTGCGTGAGCGGCTGAATGCGGCCTACGACAAGTTCGTTGCCGCCTATGGCTGTCTGAACGAGAAACGGAACGTTAAACTGATTCTCACTGATGCCAGCGGGCGGGACGTGCTGGGACTGGAGCGGGCTGAGGAAGGGCAGTTCATCAAGGCCGACATCTTCGACCATCCCGTCGCCTTTTCCCTCAACGAGATTACGCATGTTGATACGCCCGTCGATGCACTCTCGGCATCGCTCAACAAGTATGGCGGGGTGAATCTCGGCTATATGACGGCACTCACCGACAGCACCGAGGAAGAACTGATAGAGCAGTTGAAGGGGCATATCTACTACAATCCCTATGAACGGGAGTACCAGATCCGTGACAAGTTCATTGCCGGAAACGTGATTGCCAAGATGGAGCGTGTGGATTTCTGGCTGCAGGACAACGCCGACCATCCGATGGCGGCAAAGGCGCGTGAGTCGTATGAGGTCCTGAAGGAATCGATACCCAACCCGATTGAGTTCAACGACCTGGACTTCAATTTCGGCGAGCGGTGGATACCTACCGGCATGTATTCCAAGTATATGAGCTGGCTCTACGACATGCCCATCACCATCTCCTATACGGAAAGCCTCGACGAGTTCAACATTGAGTTTGAGGGCAAGAAGAACGCGAAGGTGACGGATGAATACTTCGTGAAGGGCTATTACAAGTCGTGCGACGGCATTGCCCTTTTGCGCCATGCCCTGCACAACACCGTCCCAAACATGATGAAGTGCATCGGACACGACGAGCACGGCAACGACATCCGTGTACGTGATGCCGAGGCCATCCAGCTTGCCAATGCCAAGATTGACGACATCCGCAACGGCTTTACCGACTGGCTCATGGAACAGTCGCAGGAGTTCAAGGATAACCTCGCGGATATGTATAACCGCAAGTTCAACTGCTTTGTGCGCCCGAAGTACGACGGCAGTCATCAGACTTTTCCAGACCTCGACTTGAAAAGCCTCGGCAGTAAGTACGGCATCACCTCCGTCTATCCCTCGCAGAAGGATTGCGTGTGGATGCTCAAACAGAACGGCGGCGGCATCTGCGACCATGAGGTCGGAACGGGCAAGACGCTGATTATGTGTATCGCGGCGCATGAAATGAAGCGTCTGGGCATCGCCCACAAGCCGCTGATTATCGGACTGAAGGCGAACGTGTCGGAGATTGCCGCCACCTATCAGGCGGCCTATCCCAATGCCCGCATCCTCTATGCCTCGGAGACGGACTTTTCGACGGCCAACCGTGTGCGTTTCTTCCACAACATCAAGAATAACGACTACGACTGTGTCATCATGTCGCACGACCAGTTCGGCAAGTTACCGCAGTCGCCGGAGATGCAGCAGGAGATTCTTACACAGGAACTGGATGCGGTGGACGAGAACCTGAACGCCCTGAAGATGCAGGGCAAGGAGGTCAGCCGCCGTATGCTGACGGGACTGGAGGTGAGGAAGAAGAACCTCGAAGCCAAACTGGAGAAGATAGAGCATCAGATCAGGTCACGCACGGATGACTTCGTGGACTTCCGGCAGATGGGCATCGATCACATCTTCGTGGACGAAAGTCACCAGTTCAAGAATCTTATGTTCAACACCCGTCATGACCGTGTGGCGGGACTCGGCAATGCCGACGGCAGCCAGCGTGCGCTCAACCTGCTCTTTGCCATCCGTACCATACAGGAACGGACAGGCAGGGATTTGGGCGCTACCTTCTTGTCAGGTACGACCATCAGCAACTCACTGACGGAACTTTACTTGCTCTTCAAGTACCTGC
>CALFJA010000117.1 GCA_937877605.1 uncultured Prevotellaceae bacterium
CCCTTCGACGGCGATAGGCATCAACCTGCCCAACAACAACTGGATTCGCGCCACCTACGGATCGAAGAGCATTTCCATAGCCAACATCTCGCAGGCCTATGCCGCAGCACGGAAGGGAAGCGGTTTCTACGAGGAGTTCATTCCCGACGCAGCCACGCGCGAACTGGTGCTCCGCTACGGTGAGCAGACCGACCTGCTCCACACCGACCTTCACGAGTGTCTCGGCCATGGCAGCGGCAGGCTCATGCCCGGTGTCAGCCCGACGGCCCTGAAAGTCTATGCCGATGTGGTGGAGGAAGCGCGTGCCGACCTTTATGCGCTCTACTTCATGGCCGACGACTACCTGTTGCGGATAGGGCTGCTCCCCAACGGCGACGCCTATAAGGCGCAATATTACACCTACCTGCTCAACGGTGCCATGACACAACTGACGCGCATTGAGCCCCACCACACCATTGAGGAGGCACACATGCGAGCCAGGGCCGTGATTGCACGATGGGTGCTCGACCAGTATCCCCAAGCTGCCGCTTTGGTAAAAGCAGACGGGCAGACACAGCTGCAAGTGAAAGACTATGCGATGCTTCGCGAAGCCTTTGGCAACCTGCTGGCAGAGATTCAGCGCATCAAGAGCGAAGGCCTGTTCGATGAAGCCCGCAAACTGGTGGAGAAGTACGGAGTGACGGTACCTGAACAACTGCATGGAGAAGTGCTCCGCCGCTATGCCAGTTTGCATATCCAACCATATACAGGCTTCCTTAATCCCCATTTGCATCTGCAACTGGGCAAAGACGGGCGCCCCCAAGATGTATATGCCACCTATGACGAGACTTTCGCACAGCAAATGCTGCGCTATTCCAAACAATACGCATTTCTGAAACCGACATGCCCGACCACCTGACGCAACATCTCCAACATGCCCACAGCCTTTTCCGTCAACACATGAACGGTGTGGGTGCTGCCTCCATGCGGCGGAAGGGGCTTTCCTACCGTATTTCCTACGGAATTCCCCTGTACGAATTGCAGTCCATTGCCCGTGGGTTTCCCACCAATGAGGCACTGGCACTTGCTCTGCTGGCTGAAGACATCCGCGAGAGCAAGTTGCTGGCCATGCTGCTCATGCCCAAGGATGCATTCACAGAAGAGATGATTGACCGGTGGCTGGACGCTTGCCGCACTACAGAACTTGTCGAACATCTCTCGAAACTCCTGCTGCAGTATATTCCCAACGCTGCGGAATGGGCTGAGAAGGCAATGACATCGGACGAGCGCTTGCGGAGTCTCGCCGGTATACAGGCAATGTCAGCCTTCCTTGTACGGCATCCTTCATGGAGATCAGACTATCTTCGCCAGCAGGTGGAGCAACTTACAGCGCAATATGCGACTTCCGGTGACGACATTCTGCACCATGCTGCGATGAACCTCCTCAGTAGATTGACCGACATTGAATAACATGAAAGTGGCGGGAAAACGGATAAAAGTTTTAGCAGACCTGCAGATTTTTGCAATCTTATTTGTATTTTTGCAGAAATTAAATGATAACGATTGATAAACAGAATGGCATATAAGGCAAGTATCCCCAAGGGAACCAGAGACTTTTCGCCGGAGGAGATGGCACGAAGGAACTATGTATTCGACACAATAAGGCAAGTGTATCACTTGCATGGCTTCATGCAGATAGAAACACCGGCCATGGAAACCCTCCAGACACTGATGGGGAAGTATGGAGAGGAAGGAGACAAACTCCTGTTCAAGGTGCTGAACTCGGGTGACTTTCTCTCAAAGGTGGATGAGGACACCTACGCCCAGCGCAATTCAGTACGGTTGACGAACAAGATATGTGAACGTGGACTGCGCTACGACCTTACCGTTCCCTTTGCACGCTATGTCGTGATGCACAGGGAAGAACTCCAACTACCTTTCAAGCGTTTCCAAATACAACCCGTCTGGCGAGCCGACCGGCCACAAAAAGGAAGATACAGAGAGTTCTATCAATGCGATGCCGATGTGGTAGGTTCCGGCTCGTTACTTAATGAACTGGAACTGCTGCAGATGATTGACGAGGTTTTTTCCCGTTTGCAGATACCTGTACAGATAAAGATAAATAACCGTAAGCTGCTGGCAGGCATGGCGGAGGTGCTGGGAGAGAAGGATAAACTGACTGCCATGACCGTTGCCATGGACAAACTCGACAAGATTGGTCCTGATGCAGTGGTAGAGGAGCTGGCAAAGGCAGGTTTCCCAGAAGAGGCGATTGAACGCTTGCTGCCGATAATCAACATCGAAGGCGATAACCGCTCGAAGATGAAAGAAATGTCAGCATGGATGGCTTCCTCCGCGATTGGCACCAAGGGAGTGGAAGAGATGACTTGTTTGCTTGACCTGGCTGAGCGCATTGAACTGACAAACGAAATTCAACTTGACTTGTCCTTGGCCCGTGGCCTGAACTACTACACCGGTGCCATTTTTGAAGTGAAGGCAATGAATGTAGAAATGGGAAGCATTGCCGGTGGCGGTCGCTACGACGACCTGACGGGAATCTTTGGCATGCCAGGTCTCAGCGGTGTCGGCATTTCCTTCGGCGCCGACCGGATTTGCGATGTCTTGCAGATGCTGAACCTCTATCCGTCAGAAATAGCGCACACCACCGATGTCCTCTTTGTCAACTTCGGCGAGAAAGAACTGGCCTATCTTCTCCCTGTAAGCGTTGAATTGCGCCGGCAGGGCATCAGCACAGAGATTTATCCCGATGCCGTGAAGATGAAGAAACAAATGGCATACGCCAATGCCAACCATGTTCCTTTCGTGGTGATTGCCGGCGAGGAGGAAATGAACGCCCATCAGCTCACCGTCAAGAACATGACCACAGGCGAACAAGTGAAAATTGAAAAGGACAAAATCCTTCTTACAATAACCAATAGACAATAGCCAATAACCATTGAACATTAAACAAATACCAACAAACACAGAACAAAACACATTATGAAGAAAAAGTTTATTTGCACCGTTTGTGGATATATCCATGAAGGTACCGAGCCCCCTGCATTTTGTCCAGTATGCAAACAACCCGCCAGCAAGTTCAAAGAACTGGAGACTGCCGCTGGAGAACCAACCTTCGCAACTGCTCATGTGCTGGGTGCAGCCCGTAAGGAAGGCGCGGACGAAGAGATGATTAAGGATTTGAAAGCCCACTTCGACGCTGAATGCGGTGAGGTTGGCATGTATCTTGCCATGAGCCGTCAGGCAGACCGTGAGGGCTATCCCGAGATAGCCGAGGCATTCAAGCGCTATGCGTTCGAAGAAGCCGAGCATGCGAGCAAGTTTGCCGAACTGCTGGGTGATGTCCTGAAAGACACGAAGAGCAACCTTGAGGCACGCATTGAGGCTGAGCGCGGTGCATGCGAGGACAAGTTCCGCATTGCCAAGAATGCAAAGGCTGCCGGAATGGATGCCACCCACGACACCGTACATGAAATGGCCAAGGACGAAGCCCGCCACTGTGCAGGATTCATGGGACTCCTGAAACATTATTTCGGAGAATAATCTCCATATTATAAAATAAAAAGCAGGCACAACCCATCAGTTGTGCCTGCTTTTTATTTCCTATACGAACAAATCCCTTTCTCTATCTAGTGAAGACTTGTTGTGTGCCAACCAGTCGATCGGTGCGGTCGCCTATGCGCCGATAGTAGACAAGTGCCTGATAGCCGTTTTCCGTCTGGTAGAAATTTCCCTCGGTGGGGAAGGGCTCACACTGGGAACCGGCGGGATTCCAGAGATAGTGGTAGGAGTAGTATCCCTGTTTGAGGAGCACCACTTTCTCGTAAGCCATCGTCTCTGTATTGTAGTCCATGCAATAGATGGGGAGCAAGCGGTCGGCCGTCCAGGTTCCGTTCAGATAGACTTTCCCGTCGAGTAATGGCGACGGCAGCTGGAAATGGACATAGACATAGTCCGACCAAGTGTTGTTTTCAATATTGTCGCTGTTGCGAATGTAGAAAGCGCCGTTTGCATCTTCGTCGTATATATAGCTGTAGCGTGGCTGGTCGGCCCAGACAAAGGCATGGTAGTATTTGCCGTCCCACTGTATGGATTCCAGCCCCATGGTGGTGTGATCCACATCGAGTACCTCGAATTTATGATATTCGTTTCCGCCGTCGAAGATATATTCGGGTGTATGTTCCCATCGGAGTCCGTCGTTCATGATATACTGTGGGCGGGCGTTCCATACGGCAGTCGACCAGCGGTTGTTCTGCATCAGCACCGTGGTGAGTTCCCTTTCCGGATTGGATATGGTCAAAGGCCCGTAACTGACAGCCATTGCCACCTGCTGGTGTCTTCCACGAATGTCTCTGTCGGTATTCGCCGTCACCTCCAGCTGTATTCCCATGATGGGCTCCACCACCATGAAGCAGGCCTGCGCCACCAGCCGGTTGTCGGCGTTCTCATCGTAAATCTGAACCCTGTAGTTGCCACTCATCTTCAATCGGCACTTGCTGTTAGGCAGCGTCAGCGAGTAGTGCGTATAGAGGAAGGTGGTGTTGACCGACTCTGCGATGTCGTCTATGGTGTTACCCTCGGCAAAGCCGTCGACAAAGTCCGAACTGAACAGTTGTGCCGAGGTTTGCCAGTTGGCATCGCAGTGTTCCACCGAATAGACATAGCGATGATACTCGTGGGTCATGTCGTCGAAGTCGATGTGTATCTGCTCAAAGCCGTTCAATTTAATTATCGGCAGGTCCATCCAACGGTCGCCGGCGACGACCTGGAGAGAACGGATGTCTTCGCTGAGCGTCCTTTGGTATTGCGCCATGCTGCTTGCTATTGACAAAACCAGGCAGATCAATGTGTACAAGGTCCTTTTCATGTTCTGGGAGTGATTATTCATGGTGATAAGGTTCTCCTTTCAGAATCGTACAGGCGCGGTAGAGTTGCTCAAGAAAAAGCAAGCGTATCATCTGGTGGGAGAAAGTCAGCCGCGAAATACTAAGCAGTTCGTCGGCACGGTCTTTCATCCTTCGCGAGAACCCAAAGGGACCGCCTACTACAAAAACGAGGTTCCGGTTTCTTGCCAGTCTTTTGTTCAGCCAGTCAGCCAGTTCCACGCTACGAAACTCCTTGCCGTGTTCGTCGAGCAGCACCACATGGTCGGTGGGAGCGATGTGCTTGAGCGTAAGGTCAGCCTCCTTTTCCATCTGGACCGACGGCGTCAACCCTTTCACGCTCTTTACCTCAGGCAGCACAATCGTTTCAATCGGCAAGTAGTGGCGGAGTCGGGAGAGATATTCCTCCACACCTTCGCGGACAAAGCCTACCGTTGTCCTACCGTTTAATATAAATGTCGTTTTCATGATTGCTGTGCTTGATGTGTGGAATGGGACAAACGCTGTCATCCTTGCCCAATGGCTTGTATTCATCACGGCGCTTGCTGTTCATCGGGAACCACCCCTTTTCAACGCGCTTCTTTTGTGCAAAGAGTTCGCCTATTCCCCAAAGGAACGATGCGCCGAGCACGCCCAGCAGCGCCGAGCAAATCAGATTGGAGATGAGCAGCGACCCAGTAATGCATGCCAGTCCCAGGAGGAGGAATATCCACCATGGACGAGTGCCGAAATGGTATTCAGCCTTAATCACAATAGGATGGAAGATTCCTATTGTAAGGAAAGTGGCGACGGCCAGCAACAGGCCTGAGAAGTAAATATGCATGGTTTAAGATTAATTCCTACTGCACAAAGATACGATTAAGCGAGCGAAAAGCAAAATAAAAGTTTTGTTTTTCCGAGTGTGAGTATCTTCAACGCCAGTTAAAGATACGATTAAACACTCGGCATAAAAGTTTTGTTTTTCCGAGTGTGAGTATCTTCAACGCCAGTTAAAATTACACTTTCTTTCAAAAAAAAACAGTGAAACACTTTTTTTAAGGCAACTTTTACTAATTTTGTAGCATTATAAACCATTCTTTAACTTTCAAACCTATGGAAAACAATCAACAACTTATTGCCGAATGCATTGAGCGCGCACAACAGTGGCTGTCGCCATCATTCGATGAAGAAACCCGCAAGGAAGTACAAGCCATGATTGATGCCGAAGACAAGACACCATTGGTGGAAGCCTTCTATCGCGACTTGGAATTTGGTACAGGCGGACTCCGTGGCATCATGGGCCCTGGTACCAACCGGATGAACAAGTACATTGTCGGAATGGCCACGCAGGGATTCGCCAACTACATTCTCAAGGCCTTCCCTGGCAAGAAATGCAGTGTCGTAGTGGGGCACGACTGCCGTAACAACGGACGCATGTTTGCAGAGACCGTGGCCAACATCTTCTCTGCCAACGGCATCAAGGTATACCTCTTTGAGAGCCTCCGTCCCACACCTGAAATCTCCTATGCCATCCGCCATCTGGGATGTCAGGCCGGTGTGAATGTAACAGCCTCGCACAATCCACGCGAATACAACGGCTACAAGGCCTATTGGGACGACGGTGCACAGGTGCTCACCCCGCACGATGTAGGCATTATTGCCGAAGTGAACAAGGTGACCATCGACGATGTTAAGTTCGAGGGCGACAAGGAACTCATCATTCCCATTGGCGGCGAGATGGACTGGGACTATATCCAGGCAGTCAAAGAGGCCATGGTCGACCAGGATGTAATCCTCCGCAACAAGGACCTGAACATTGTCTATTCACCCATGCACGGCACAGGCCGCGTCATCATTCCAATGGCACTGCGTTCCTGGGGCTTCCAGAACATCCATGTGGTGCCCGAGCAGATGGTCATCGACGGCAACTTCCCCACCGTGGTGTCGCCAAATCCGGAGAACGCCGAGGCCATGACACTTGGCATGAAACTCGGAACAAAGCTCAATGCCGACCTGGTTATAGCCTCCGACCCTGACGCCGACCGATTGGCCATCGTCTGCCGCAACGACAAGGGAGAGTGGGTAATCATCAATGGCAACCAGACCTGTATGATGTTCTCCTGGTACATCATCGCCAACAAGAAGAAACTCGGACAACTCAAGGGCAACGAGTTCCTCGTAAAGACCATTGTAACCACCGAGGTCATCGCCGAGATTGCCAAGAAAAACGAAGTTGAACTCCTCGACTGCTACACCGGATTTAAGTGGATTGCCAACGAAATCCGCACAAACGAGCCTGCCAAGAAATACATTGGCGGTGGTGAGGAAAGCTTCGGATTCCTGCCATACGACAAGGTGCGCGACAAAGATTCACCAGCATCCATCTGCCTTATCTGCGAAATAGCAGCCTGGGCCAAGGATCACGGCAAGACACTCTACGACCTGCTCCTCGACATCTATCTCGAATATGGCTTCTCCTTCGAGCACACCATCAATGTGGTTCGGCCTGGAAAGAGCGGTGCCGACGAAATCAAGCAGATGATGGAAGACTTCCGCAGCAATCCTCCGCGCGAACTGGCAGGTCAGAAAATCGTCCTCGCCAAGGACTTCCAGAAACTCGAGGCTCGCGATGCCGAAGGCCGTGTGACCAAGTTGGACATGCCAGCACAGAGCAATGTGCTCCAGTGGTTCTGCGAGAACGGGAACAAGGTGTCTGTCCGTCCTTCCGGAACAGAGCCCAAAATCAAGTTCTACCTTGAGATTAAGGACCAGATGAAATGCCGCGACTGCTACGAACCTTGCTGCGAGCGTGCACGCCAGACCATTGAACAACTCAAGAAAGAATTGGGTCTCGACTGACGCTTATCGCATACTTGCGACGAAACCATGCCTATAATGAGCCCTGCCAGTACGGCAGGGCTTTTTTGTTTCCAAACTATTCTAAGGCATGAAAAGCACCTCATTCGCTCCATAACTTGAAAAATTACCTTCCGTAGAATAGATTTTTTGCGACCATCACTATGTTCACACATAGAAATCGGCATTTTCCGATAATTTACGCAAGTTCCTGATAGCCAACAAATTATCTGTTCTCCTGTGAATGGTAGCAGACTTCCGCTTTTCATTTGGGGCTTAAACAGCGTGCGTTTGGAGCCTAAATGCGTTACAAACGGGCTGGTTTTGTATAATAAACAGGGGACTTTTATGAGGCAGTTTTGCGGTTGTGAGCGGAAATTTCACCCTATTCGGAAGGCTGACTGGTCGACAAAAACGGCATTTTAACATTTCTTTTGCCGATTTTTTCAGGGCGTTTTCCGGCATGCCTGCGCCATTTCGTTAAAGTTTTTTATAGATAATATGCATTAAACAACTGAAATACAATACGCTATAAGATATAGTACAAGAAGATTTCGGAGCGAAGAAGGTCATCTTCCGCCTTCCACCTTTTTAATAATATTTTACCATTCTGCTGGGGGAAGTATGCTGCTTTTGTTGTAATTTTGCACGGAAAAATAAACAATTCACATACGGATATGACAGAAGAACTAACCATGAGAGAACTGACTGCCCGGATAGAGCAGGAGAGTGGACTGATAAAACAGTTGCAGGATGGCATGCACCAGACCATCGTCGGCCAGAATCGGCTGGTTGATGCACTTGTCATGGCACTGCTGAGCAACGGGCATATCCTGCTGGAGGGTGCCCCAGGTTTGGCCAAAACCCTTGCCATCAGTACCCTGGCCCGTCTGGTGAAGGCTGATTTCAGCCGCGTTCAGTTCACCCCCGACCTGCTGCCGGCCGACTTGACTGGCACGCAGATTTATTCGCAGCGTGAGGAAAAGTTCAGCGTGAAGCGCGGTCCCATCTTTGCCAACTTCGTGCTGGCCGACGAAATTAACCGTGCACCGGCAAAAGTGCAGAGCGCCCTGCTTGAGGCCATGCAGGAACATCAGGTCACCATCGGCGAGGAAACGCTGTCGCTGCCGGCTCCCTTCCTGGTGATGGCCACGCAGAACCCGATAGAGCAGGAAGGAACCTACCCTCTGCCCGAGGCACAACTTGACCGGTTCATGCTCAAGACAGTGGTGGGCTACCCTTCGCTTGACGAGGAACAGAAAATCGTTGAGCAAAACCTCAGACCTGAAACCTCCCAACTCAGCACTTCCGGCTTGACGCCAGCCGCTGCCATCTGCACCCTCGAAGATGTGGAGCACTTGCGTGAGGTAGCCGCCCAAATCTACATTGACGAGAAGATTGTGCGCTACATTGCCCAGTTGGTGCAGGCCACGCGTTCTCCGGAGAAGTACGGCCTTCAGTCGCTGACAGGGCTGATAGCCTTCGGCGGCAGCCCTCGTGCAAGCATCTCGCTGGCAAAGGCCGCCAAGGCATGCGCACTGATGAAGGGCAGGGGATATGTCGTTCCCGAGGATGTACGCGGTATCGCACACGATGTGCTGCGCCACCGTATCGGTCTCACCTACGAGGCAGAAGCCAACGGCATGACCTGTGAGGAAATCATAAGTGAGATCCTGAACGCTGTTGAAGTGCCATGATGGATACCCGCGAACTGATGGCCAAGGTGCGCACGATTGAAATAAAGTCGCGCGGACTCTCAAGGAATGTCTTTGCCGGACAATACCACTCGGCATTCCGAGGAAGAGGCATGTCCTTTGCCGAAGTTCGCGACTATCAGCCTGGCGACGATGTGCGCGACATAGACTGGAATGTGACCGCCCGCTTCGGACATCCCTATGTAAAGGTCTTTGAAGAAGAACGCGAACTCACCGTCGTACTGCTCATCGATGTGTCGGGGTCGCTCTTCTTCGGCACCCAGCGCCAGTCAAAGCACGACCAGATGGTTGAACTGGCTGCCACGCTTGCCCTCAGCGCCATCCAGAACGGAGACAAAATCGGCGCCATCTTCTTCACCGACAAGATAGAGAAATACATCCCTCCGAAGAAAGGAAGGAAGCATGCGCTACTGCTCATCCGCGAACTGCTGACCACAGAGGGGAGCAGTAGCGGCACAGACCTCAATGTGGCATTGGAATTCCTCTTCAATGTTGTTCGGAGAAGGAGCACCGCTTTCCTCATCAGCGACTTCGTACAGGGCAACTCGTTCGAGAAAAATCTCCAGATGGTGGCCGACCGTCACGACTTGATTGCCATCCAGTCATACGACCGCATGGCAGAGCAACTGCCCGATGTGGGACTGCTCCAACTCTATGACGCGGAGTCCGGCGAACACATC
Source organism: uncultured Prevotellaceae bacterium (assembly GCA_937877605.1). GTDB lineage: Bacteria > Bacteroidota > Bacteroidia > Bacteroidales > Bacteroidaceae > Prevotella. Next base: position 10,111 of record CALFJA010000117.1, read on the forward strand.
ATGGTAGACACGCACAGCAAGGCCGTCCGCCGGCAGCATGCCGAGAACTGGGAACACCGCCAAGAGAGACTCAAGACTATGTTCAACAAAGCCAAGACCGACTTTGTTTCCATCTCTACTGCCGACGACTATGTGACCGCACTGCAAGAACTGTTTGACAGACGAAAATGAAGAAACAGGCTCTTACAACATTCATGCTGCTCCTCATGGGAGTCGCCGGTATCAAGGCACAAAACGGTCCGATGTCGGTGAAGGCCTCCATCGATTCCATCGAGATAATGATCGGCTCGCAGGCACACTACAGTATCACGGTACAGACAGACAAGTCGGCCCGCGTGGAACTGCCAAAACTTGAACCGCGCACCTATATATCCGACAAAGTGGAGATTATTGACCGCGTGGCAGCCGATACCGTAACCGACAAATCCGGTCGCACCATTACCCACACCTGGGCCGTCACCTCCTTCGAAGAGGGACTCTATCCACTTCCTCCACAGCAGGTGAAGATAAACGGTCAGGCTTTCCAGACGGAACCGCTGGCCTTGAAGGTCATCACCCTTGAAGTGGATACCCTCCACCCAGAAAATTTCTACCCGCCGAAGGATGTGCAGAACAATCCCTTCATGTGGCAGGAATGGCTCCCTATGCTCTGGACCTTCATTGCCCAGCAAGTACTGGTGGCATTGCTATTCCTTGTGCTATGGTTGATACGCAACCGCCGCCGCCTGCATTTCAACCTGCGTCCGAAAAAACTCCTGTTGCCACATGAGAAAGCATTGGCAGGCATCAACCTGTTGCAACAAGAAAAGGACGCCCCGGGCAAGGCCTATTATACGCGGTTGACCGACAGCATGCGCCTATACATTGCAGAGCGGTTCGGCATCAACGCCCTGGAGATGACCTCCAGCGAAATCATTGCCGGGCTCTATGCCAAGGGGCAAAAACATCTGCTCGGAGAGCTACAACTCCTCTTGGAGGCTGCCGATCTCGCGAAGTTTGCCAAGCACGAGCCAACACCAGAACAGCGGGAAACACACATGGACACTGCCGTGAGATACATTGAAGAAAGCAAATACATACCTACGCCCGAAGAAATGAAAGTAATGAAGGAAAAACTCAACGGGAAACAAACCACCGGCGAGCGTCGTCTGCTGAAGGTCGTAGCCGTAGTGCTTGTCCTTCTGATTCTGGCCACCATAACATACCTCATCCACTTCCCCATAGAAATCCTATCCTGACACCCAGCATGATTCTAGCCCACAAGACATATCTGCTCTTCCTGCTCTTGCTCATCCCCATTGCCGTTCTCTATTGGCGACTGTGGAGGAAGAAGACTCCGTCAATGCGCTATACCAGTACCGTGACAATGGAGCAGTTGCCCCGTACCTGGCGCAGCCGGATGCAACACCTCCCCTTTGTCATCCGCTGCCTGACGCTCGGTGCGCTTGTCTTCATCCTGGCCCGTCCGCTTTCGCACACGGCATGGAATCAGAAGGAAACGGAAGGCATTGACATCATGATGGCAATGGATGTGTCCACCTCCATGCTGGCAGAAGACCTCACCCCCAACCGAATTGAGGCAGCCAAGCGTGTCGCCACAGAATTTATCAGTAACCGTCCGACAGACAACATCGGACTGGCCATCTTCGCTGGCGAGGCGTTTACACAGTGCCCACTGACTACCGACCATGCATCACTGCTCAACCTCCTGCAGAATCTCCGCACCGACTTGGCCTACCGTGGAATGATTGACGATGGTACTGCCATCGGCATGGGCATAGCAAACGCAATAACCCGGCTGAAAAGTTCAAAGGCAAAGAGCAAGGTTATCATCCTATTGACCGATGGCAGCAACAACCGTGGAGAGATTTCACCCCTGACAAGTGCAGAAATAGCAAAGAGCCTAGGCATCAGAATCTACACAATCGCCGTGGGAACGAATGGCACTGCTCCCTATCCTGTGCAGGTGGGGGGAGGCACTCAATATGTAAATGTGCAGGTGGAAATCGACACAAAGACGCTCACCGACATCGCCCAGATTACTGACGGACAGTTCTACCGTGCCACCAACAATAAAGAACTGGAACAGATCTATAACGAAATTGATAAACTGGAAAAGTCGAAACTTACAGTCAACCAGTTTTCCAAGTGGCATGAAAAGTACCAGCCTTTCGCATTGCTTGCATTGTTGCTGATACTGTTTGAACTGTTTGTCCGCTGGTTTGTCCTGCGCCGGCTGCCATAGAAAGCATAAATCATGTAAATTCGTAAATTGTAAATCACGAAATCCGTAAATAAGCCTCATGTTCCGCTTCGAAAGTCCTCAATACCTCTGGCTTCTGCTGTTGCTTGCCGTTCTTGCAATCGTGCGCCTTTTTGTCTTGCGGTCCAAGCGAAAAGCCTACAAGCGCATAGGCGATCCGCAACTCGTTCGCCAGATGACACCGATGCTGTCGAACAAACGCACCCTGCTGAAGTTCATCTTGCTACTGGCAGGAATATTCTTTCTCATCATCGCATTGGCCAGACCGCAGTTAGGCAGCAAGTTTTCCAGGGAAAAACGGAATGGGATAGAGATAATGATAGCCCTTGATGTGAGCAATTCCATGAATGCAACCGATGTAAAACCATCGCGACTGGAAAAGAGTAAGCTGCTCATTGAAAATCTATTGGACAACTTCACGACCGACAAGCTGGGGATGATTGTTTTCGCAGGGAAAGCCTATGTGCAGTTGCCGATGACCAACGACTTCGTTTCCGCACGAATGCTCCTTTCAGAAAGTTCTCCGCAAATGATTCCCGTACAGGGCACAGATATCGCAGCAGCCATCGACATGGCCATGCAATGCTTCAGCACCAACACCACAATCGGCAAGGCCATCGTGCTCATCACCGATGGTGAGAATCATGAAGGAGAAGCTGAAAAGATGGCCAAGAAAGCAAAACGGGCTGGCATCAATGTGTTTATACTGGGTGTAGGCTCCGAACAGGGGGCTCCCATCCCTGTTGAAGGAGGGGGATATATGGCCGACCGACAGGGTAACACCGTGGTAACTCGCCTGAATACTGCCATGTGTCAGGCCGTCGCCACAGCAGGCAACGGCCGCTACATCCATGTAGACAATACCCGTCAGGCGCAGGAACGCCTTAATAATGACCTTGAACGCCTCCAGCACGGAGAAACGGAGAGCGTTGTCTACAGCGAATATGCAGAACAGTTTCCGCTCTTTGTCATCCTTTCGCTGGCATGCTTCCTGGCAGAAATGTTCGTCTGGGAAATGCGTAACCCCCTGTTGCGGCGTATCAAGGTGTTCGACAAAAAGAAATAGCCTATGCATCGTTTCATTACCATACTCATATTGATGCTTGTCTGTGCGGCTGCCAGTGCACAGGCTGACCGTAAATTCATTCGCGAAGGCAACCGGCTTTATAGACAAAAGCAATTCGATGCTGCTGAGAGAAGTTACCGACAGGCTGTTGCCTCCAATCCGAACAATGCCGTAGCGCAATATAATCTGGGGTGCGCACAGATGATGCTCCGGAAAGACTCCTTGGCTGCCGTGCAGTTCGTCAAGTCTGGAGAGATGCAGAAAGACCGCTACCGCCGTTCAATGTCATACCATAATCTGGGAGTCATCTTCCAAAACAATCAGCAATACGAACAGGCCATTGAAGCATACAAGGAGAGTCTGCGATGCAATCCTACCGACAATCAGACCCGATACAATCTTGCCCTCTGCCAGAAGATGCTGAAAAAGCAACCGAAGCAAAATCCTCCAAAACAACAACAGCAGCAACAACAGCAATCGGGAAATCAGCAGAATCAACAAAATCAGTCGCAACAGCAGCAAAAAGACGAGCAGAACCAACAGCAACAGAGTAAGCAGCAGCAAGAGCAACAGGGACAGATGAGCCGCGAGAATGCCGAACGCCTGCTCAATGCAGCCATCCAAGAGGAGAAGAACACAAAAAAGAAAATTGAAAAGCAGGCACATCCCGCCCAGGCACGCCAACCGGAAAAAAACTGGTAAAGCATTGTCTTCTGGCAGTTACCATTTAGGGTGAACCCTGTTTTCAGTATTGACCATTACATATAAATATAAAATAATGTACAGGAATCTACGATTCATTCATGTAGTGATGCTCTTGTTCCTCACTTCTGCAGGATGGGCGCAGGACATAAAGGTATCGACACCAGGCCGGGTCGCCACCGGGGAGAACTTTCAAGTGGTTTATACGCTGAGCACTGCCGATGTGGATGAGTTCCGATTGGCGGAAGTTCCAGCCGGATTGCAATTGGTGGCAGGTCCCTACAGGTCGCAGCAATCGAGCATACAAATGGTGAACGGACACACATCTTCGTCAGCCAGCACACGATATACCTATACCTTCTATGCCGAGAAACGCGGAACCTACACCATAGCAGGTGCCCGTGCTGTTGTCAAAGGAAAAAGCCTGACATCGCCAGCGGCCAAAATTACCGTGGCAGGTGATGCCGTCCAGTCGGGAGGAACACCGAAGATGCATAGTGACCAGGGGGCACACATCTCTTCCGGAAATGAACTTTTCATCCGGGTGAGTGCCGACAAGCGAAGCGTTTATGAGCAGGAGCCCATCTTGTTGACTTATAAGGTGTTCACTACGCAGGAACTGACACAACTGGAGGGAAAGATGCCCGATCTGAAGGGATTTCACACACAGGAGATTCCCCTGCCACAACAAAAATCCTTTCACATGGAACAGGTCAACGGAAAGACCTACAAGTGTGTCACTTGGAGCCAGTATGTGATGTATCCGCAGATGACGGGCCGTTTGGAAATACCCAGTATCACTTTCAAAGGCATTGTTGTACAGGAAAACAAGGCCACCGATCCATTCGAAGCATTCCTCAATGGAGGCTCCAACTACACGGAAATAAGGCGCAACATCGTCGCACCCAGCATCAGCGTTGAGGTAATGCCTCTTCCGAAGCGGCCCGATGGTTTCTCGGGTGGAGTGGGACACTTCACCATGCAAGCCGCAGTATCTTCTCCAAAGGTCAAGGCCGGCGAGGCATTAACGCTGACTGTGACAGTAAAGGGAACAGGTAACATCAAGTTGCTCAAGCAACCTGAAGTGAAGATGCCTACCAGTTTCGACCAGTACGAACCGAAGATAACCGACCACACCCAATTGACAGAGAAAGGACTGGAGGGAAGCATTGACTATGCTTTTACCGTCATACCTCAGACTCCAGGCGAATTTACCATTCCAGGAGCTCGGTTTGTCTATTTCGACACTGCCGACAAGGAATATAAAACCCTCCAAACTGCCCCTGTCACTGTTACGGTGGAGAAGAGTAGGGGCGGCTCTTCCGCTGATAATGAAACTGAAATGAAGGAGCGAGACATAAGAGACATCAAGACAGGCAATGCCAATGGTGG
>CALFJA010000118.1 GCA_937877605.1 uncultured Prevotellaceae bacterium
TGCCCGCTCCTTCCTGCAGGCACTTGCTCCGCAAGCACCCGCAGCTATCCAGATACGCCCCCGTTGGGGACATTCGCTTCGTCATGCAGGCACATCAACCCCTCCCCTCTCCTGCCCCCGTTGGGGACATTCACTCCTTACTACAAAGGCGAAGACCCTTTCCCAAGAAAAAGGCGCCGCCTGCAAAAGCAGGCGGCGCCATATAGTTCAGAGTATAACTTCCGGGAAGTTATTTCTCATCAACCTTCCAGAAATCCTTGGTCTTGAGAGTCTGTTCCTCCTCTTCGGGGTACTTGGGAGCCAAGATGGGATCTGTCGGATATTCGGTGTCAGAGACTCCCACACACAGCGGTGTCTCGAATTGTGCCGGAAGGCATTCGATGGTAGGAATGATATATTTCTTCATACTTTGTTCTCCTTTATTTATTTAACAATAAACTTCTTACCGTTCACTACATAGATGCCTTTCGACAGTTTACCGTTCACGCGGCGACCGCTGAGGTCGTATACGGCGGTATTGTTGCTGTCGCCATTAACACCGTTCTCGATAGCATCAATGCCAGTCAGGCTGCTGCCTTCGATGAACAGGATCTTGCGGCCAACATGCGATGGTAAGGTTGTCACTCTGTCGGCTGCGTCGAGGTAAGCACGGTTGGCAGGAACTGTTCTGCCGTCACTCAACTTGTAGAATCCGACCACATTGTTTGCAGCAGGCTTCTGCAGGATATAGAACGGACCAACGCCTGAAGGATAAGCATCCTCACCTGCTTTCAAGATATTGTCGGCTACGGTTTGAGCGGTTGCAGTGGCAACAATCAGGTTATAGTCTGTGTTGGCTGTGCCTTCGATAACGACCGGAGTTCCGGCTGGAATGTAACGCTCGCTGCCATTGGTGCCTTCATCATTCTGACCGAGTTCCAGCATAGAAACCTCATCTTCGGTGAATGCGTCAACCTTATAAATCTTCAGACCGCTGTTCTGCTGTGCTGTCTCGTAAGCATCAATGTCGTTCTCGAGTACGAAGGTAGCCATTCCGGCTGCGTTCATGGTGTAGTCAACAGGAATCTCGGTGCAGAAGTTGGTGTATTCGGCTGGCGTACCGGTTGCCCAGACAATGGTAATATCGTCAAGGTAGAGCGCACCGTTATGCGAACGGAGACCTACATATTCATAATCGCCTGATACTGTTACTACGGTAGTGGTTGTTCCATTTCCTTCTGTATAGTAGGTGACGCTGCCAAGCATTGTACCTTGTTTGCTGCTGTCATACAGGTCGGACGGTGCTTCATATGCGCTATTGCTTCCATAAACGTCTACTGTACGGTCGTTAGAACAGTTCGCGTTCCACGTTACAGTTACACTCTTCACTCTACCGGCAGAAGTTGTGCTCACGACACCATTGTTACTGCCACTTGAACGCAACTGAATGGCGCCATTTCCACCGGCACTCTGTCCTGCATAATCAGCGTTCAGACCCGATGTTGTCCATTCCGTATAGGTTGAAGTGGTCTGATTAATAGTGTTTTCATTGTCCAAAACATCTGTCACATCGGCAGAACCCGAACCTCCGGTGGCATTGGAGAATACTGCATAGTAGGTCTTGTCTGAATTGTCCATGGTCTCTGTTGCTGTTACAACATACTCAGGAGCAGTGTCAGCGCTTGTGTAGTGGTTGGTATACCAGCCACGGAACGACTTGCCGTTGATGTCGGAAGGATCGGCGGGGAAGGTAATGCTTTGGCCTTCTTCAACTTCAACAGAAGTCGTTGCGCCGTTAACAGAGAAGGTAGCAGTGTGGTAAACCTTGGCAACGAAGGTAGCAGAGAAGGTTACTGCATTGGCTGTCATTGTCCAGGTGGTGGCAGTTGTGTAGCTGTGAGAGGTGCCATCGTTGGCCTGCCAGTGCTGCAGGTTGTAGCCTTCGGCAGGTGTTGCTATGATGGTGAGTACTGTACCTTCTGCGAAAGAGTCGCCAGAAGCAACAATTGCATCGCCATTCTTCACAACAAGCGTACCATTCTCCGGAGCGGTAATGGTCACTTCGTAGGTAGGAATGGCCTCGAAGATAACCTGAATTTCACAGTCTGTGCTTGCATTGACGCTGAGCGTGTTGCTATAACCAGTGTGAGAAACGGTTGCTGTACCGCTTACTACGCTGTAACCAGTGGTACCTTCGGCAACGCGATAGCCTTCGGCTGGAGTTGCGGTGATGATGTTTCCATCAACGCTGACGGTTCCCCATGCGGTGTTGTTGCTTGTTGCTGTTACGTTTACAGACCCAGTGGCAACACGGGTAAGGGTAACATCGTCAAGTTGGAAATCTCTGGCTGAGCTTGTTGAAGATTCAACAGAAACGGTAAAGCGGAGATATACCTGTGCATCTGTTATGTTCAGACCGCTGATTTCTTTTGTGGTTGCACTTGTAGGCATTGCTTCCAAGCTCTGGATACTGGTCCAAGTAGCGTTGTCGCTCGACCATTCCACGTTCATTGACATTGCTGCCACGCCTTTGGTCAGGTAGCTAATGCCAACAATCTGATAGTTTGAATTGGCTATCGGGCCAATCAATACAACAGGAGAATTGGTCGTATTCTTTGCCACGCGGCCCAAGACATTTGCATCTCCGTTCAATTTAGTTCCGGTTGTAACGGCGTCTGCATAGGTAAGAGATATGGTTGTACCATTTTCTTCGTATGTATTTGCATTATAATCGTTGTTTCCGCTTGTGCGGTGGGCTTCTTCATCTTCAAAGTCAAAGACCAGATCGGTGGTTGGTAAGCTTGAAGAAACAGCAGCGTTGAAGGTTACAGATCCTGCGAGGTAGCCAGTGCCGCCTACCGTTCCTTGTGCATTCCAGCTGACGGTGATGGTGGCTGTGCCTACAGATACGCCTGTAACGACGCCTGTGCTGGCATCAACGGTGGCAACAGAGGTGTCGCCGCTGGCATAGGTCAGGGTCAGACCGTTGGCGTTGGTCACATCGGCGTTAACTGTTTCGCCTTCTGTCACGCTCACATTGGCTGCGCTGACGGGCTCAGCGGTTGGGTCTACAACCATGTATTGGTTTGCACCGAGTGCAGGACTTGCGCAGTTGGTGAAGAAGTAGGTGTCGCCTGTCACGGCAATGGTTGCTGTCTGGTTGGCGTCTCCACCCATGTTGTTGTGCATAATGAGGTTGAACGCATCGGCGGGAACTGTCACTTTGTACCATTCTGTGCCGTAGAGTGTCTCGGTTTCGGTAACTTCTACGCCCGGCCAGCTGCCGGTGTATTCATTGGCAGGAGAACTACCGTCTTCCCATGTATAAACATAAGGAGCATAGTCGGCCTTGATGTAAAGGGTGGTTGAGCCGGACGTTGGGCGGTTCAGACTGACAAGCTGGTTGTTGGCGTCAAACTCATAAGTGGTGTTGTATTTTTTCAAATTGCCATAGATAATGACTTCATCGCCCACTTGGATATCATCAAGCGATGTGAATTGAGCACCGCCGATGTTCAAGCCATTATATGCTTCAAGTTCTGGCGAAGTGGTTTGTCCATCTTCAGAAATGTAATAAGAAATCTGTCCATTGCTATTGACAGAACTTGAATAGATGCGGGATACAATACCTGTGGCATAAACGCCTGTTATTCCGGTGTTGGCATCGATGGCATTACGTGCATCTGCCACGGTGTAGGGGTCAGCCTCTGTTCCGGCGTGCTCAATAGTAACAATCGTGTAGGCTGCCGTTGCAACAGAGCTGTTGTCGTAACCGCTTGCAGTGGCAATGGCCTTGAGTGTAGTATTTTCGCTGATGCTCAGGGCTGAGGAGTAAACACTGCTGCTGGTGGTTGGGGCAGTGCCGTCGGTGGTGTAGTAAATGGTTGCGTCAGCGGTGGTTGTGCTGATGGTTACATTCTGAGTTCCATTGTAAGTTCCTGCTGCCGGAGAGAAAGTAGGAGTTGCACAGGATGGTGTTCCACTGGATGTAACCTTTATCAATTTTATCTCTGTGATACAAACAGCAGAACTTGTGACTGCTATTGCAATTTCACGACTTGCAGTAGACAATTCAAAAGTTTTCGTGTCCTCTGTCTGCGCAGTCGAATAAGTTTGTGCCGTTCCACTATTAATACTAATGGAAGATGTATTTTTCCAGCCATAACCGGTAATTTCCACCTTGTTAACCTTATCATAGGTAGAAGGAATTGTAAATGTAATAGAACCGGCTCCGGATGCTTTTCCTACTTTTAAGCATTCTTGTGGGATACTACCTCCACCTTGACCTTTTCCATTATAAACTGTGTTGATGGCACTACATGTGATACCCGACTCCAGACCTGCCGCGCTATTCAATAATGTTTCGGCTGTTGTTGTTGTTAGAGAAGTTGTACCACTCGCAGCTGCTGTCGAACTGAAATCCAATGTCAAAATTGTGCTTTCAGTGTCGGCCCATGCGATGCCTACTCCGGTAAAGAGCAGCGCAAAGAGAACAAAAAGTTTTGAAAGTAATAGTTTTTTCATAAGCTTATAAAATTAAGAATTAAAATGGTTTTCTTTCCTTGTCTGCACCGAGGGGCTGTCACGCGCGTACATCATATAATATATAACACGGCAGCCAGCCAACATCTTGGCATATATGTATATTTCGGTGCAAAATTACAAACTTTTTCCTCCACAACAACATTTTTTATAGAAATTTTTTGCGCCTCCACCAATTTTAACATCCATGCAATAAGGAGAGTTCTGACCGCAAAAACCGGGAGAACATAACTCCCCTGCTCCCTCTCCTTATTTCAAGAGTAATTTAATCTCCCTCTTAAGATAAGAGGGATTAAGGGAGTTATGATACCAAGGGAAGTTATGTAAAGAAAAGAAACTTTCTCACCCGTTTTCCGTTTGGCCCCCAAACGCATCACAACTGCCGCCCAAATGCACTGCGAAAGCCCCCCAAACGGAATGCGTTTGAGCCCAAAATGCAAGTCTTTGGTAATCAATCGGTTTAAGCGTAAGACACAAAAAAAGAGGGCCCTGCTCCTGAACGGAACAGGGTCCCCGGTAAAAAAGCG
>CALFJA010000119.1 GCA_937877605.1 uncultured Prevotellaceae bacterium
GCGCACTACGTTCGGGACGTAGGGGTCGGGCGTTCGAGTCGCCTCATCCCGACAAGAGGAGGCTAATCCGAAAGGATATGCCTTCTTTTTTTGTTTGTAAGGGACGCAGGGGTCTGAGCCAAAGGCCGTTTCATCCCGACAAAGAGGGTAACTTTTGTAGCTCTTTTTTTTATTTTCGTGTCAACGGCGGGGGCGGATTGGTAAAATATTTTTACAAATGGAGGCGAGTGTGCAATGCTGCAAAGAGATGAAAGAAATGCATTTTTGCGCCATTTCATCGGCAAATTCTGGCAAAAATCCTTACGCAAAATATGCAAGTGAGCCCCACTTGTATTTCCCTTTCCGCCCTTTCGCACCGTAAAACGCAGGCGGACGCACTGCAACTGAGGCCCATTCTGGTTGCAAAAGGGGCTCACTCGGGAAACGAAATTTTAGAGAAAATTCTACGACTGGACTTAAAATGCTAAATATCAGCCAGTTGCTGAATTTGCGATTTTTTGCCGTTTTTCGGGCAAAAGTGTTCTCCCCGGCAAAAAATCTGACAAAAACGGCAGTGCGGAGAGGTGTGTGCAGGTAAACATTTTTGACATTACCACCCCGGTGGCAGGACGATGTTCTCATCGTTGTGGGCCTCGGCAAAGAGCGGTGCAATCTCACTGTCGGTAAAACCGGCAATGCCGCAGCCGATGCGTGTCACGAGGAAAATCAGTTCGCGGTGCTCGCGTGCAAAGGCAATGAACTCGTCCACATACGGGCGTATGGTCTCCACGCCGCCCTGCATGGTGGGAATGGCATAGCTTCTGCCCTGCAGGCCCACGCCCTGTCCCATGATGGCACCGAACTTCCGGTAGGCGGCATAGGCCGCTCCGCCGCCGTGCATACCGCGCAGATTGCTGCCGAAAACGAATATTTCGCAGGGGGCAAGTTCGTTGATAAACTCGGGAGTTGTCCGTTTCTTTTCCATCTGTCTTTCCTCTATTTCTGTTTTCCCAAATCAATTCCTTCCTGCCGGATGAGGTTTGTCTTACAATGGTAATTGGTTATTGGCTATTGTTAATTGTAACTGTCAGATTTTTCCCTGCTCGCGGTAGCTGTAGTAGCCGCCCTCCGCCACGATGACATGATCCAGGAAATAGACACGCATGGTCTGGCAGGCCTTTGCCAGCTGCTCCGTTATGCGGTTGTCGTCGGTGCTGGGGCGCAGGTTTCCCGACGGATGGTTATGGCACAATGCCAACACTGTGGCATTGCTCACGAGTGCCTCCTTGAGAATCAGCCTCACATCGACGGCCGTCTCGGTGAAGCCTCCCCGTGAGATGCGCACGCGGCGAATCAGTTTGTAGGCATTGTTCATGAGGATGATCCACGCCTCTTCCACGCTGTTGTCGCGCAACTGGTGGTACATGTATTTGTAGATGTCGGTGGCCGACTGGAACTTTGGCGGCTCCTCTGTCGGCTGCTGTGCACGGCGGCGGCCCAGTTCGCAGGCGGCTGCGATGCTGACGGCCTTCGCCTCGCCGATACCCTTGTAGGTCATGAGTTCCTCTATCGACTTCTTCCCGAGCGTGCTGAGGCTGCGGTTGCAGTCGTCAAGGATGCGGTTGACCAGCGTCACGGCATTTTCCTCGGCATTGCCGGAGCCGATGAGGATGGCCAGCAGCTCGGCATCGGAGAGCGACTCCGGACCGTTGTCAATCAGACGCTCACGCGGTTGCTGCTCGCGCGACCACTTGTTGATGGATAACTTCGTCATGCGTAGAAATTCTTTTCAAAAGCCTGGAACTCGTCTTGACGGCACACGCAGCGCTTCCACCACGCTTCGATGAAGCCAAAGCCGTAGCCCATCAGCTGGACAAAGGCCGCACAGACCGAAAGCAGGCCGATTTTCAGGCTGCGGTAGAACCGCGTGGCATCGGCAAAGACCAGCACCACATACAGCAGCAAGGGCAACAGGGGAAGCCACACCAGCCGGCAAATGCCCAGGCAGAGCCCCAGCAGCGATAACAGCAGGCACGAAAGGGTGCCCACGGTGAACACTGCGGGAAGCATGTGGACAGGTTTCAGGCTGTCGGGATACTTCTTGTAGAGATTGATACGGGCTATGCCGCTGTTATAGACCTGCCGGAAAAACTTGCGGAAGTCGGTCCTACGCTTGTGCCAAACCCATGCCTCGGGGAACAGCCGGCACCGATAGCCGCCCTTGAAGATACGGATGGAGAAGTCGATATCCTCGCCGAAACGCATCTTGGAGAAACCGCCCAGCGACTCGTACACCTCTTTCCGTATGCCCATATTGAACGAGCGGGGATAGAACTTGTCCAGTTTCTTCTTCCCGCCGCGTATGCCTCCCGTGGTGAAAAACGAGGTCATGCTGTAGGAAATGGCCTTCTGCACATCGGTGAAGGAGTCGTTTGCCGCATCGGAACCTCCGAAGGCGTCCGCCTCCTCACGCTGCAACTCACGCTCCACGGCCTGCAGGTAGCCCTCGGGCAGCACCACATCGGAGTCGAGCACAATCAAATAGTCGCCCGATGCACGCTCGGCACCGTAGTTACGGCTCTGCCCCGGCCCGCTGTTCGCCTTGCTGAAATAGTGCAATGGCAACTGTGCCGCATACTTCCGGCACACAGTCTCGCTGCTGATGCTTGACCCGTCCTCCACCACTACCACCTCGAAGTCGGTGAAAGTCTGCCTGGTGAGGCTGTCGAGCAGTTCGTCCAGTTCGTCGGGACGGTTGTAGACGGGGATGATGATGCTGTATTTCATGGTCGGTATGTTGGATTAACATGGGCATTCCGAAAACAAAAAAGGTAAAAAAGAGCAGAAAACCAAACAGTTTTCCCGTCCTTTTTACCTTTTCCGGTTCTGTTCTTGAATATTATTCCTTTACGCGTTGCAGATAGCTTCCGTCCCTGGTGTCCACCTGAATCAGGTCGCCCTCGTTGATGAAGAGGGGCACGCGCACTTCCACACCCGTCTCCAGGGTGGCCGGCTTGGTGGCATTCGTAGCGGTATCGCCCTTTACGCCCGGCTCAGAGTGCGTGATACGCAGGTTGGTCTTTACCGGCATCTCGGCGTAGAGGATGGTATTGGTGTCTGCATCGCTGACAACCTCGACGGTATCGCTCTCCTTCATGAAGTCAACACCCGTAATGAGGTCCTTCGCAATGGGGATTTGCTCGTATGTTTCGTTGTTCATGAAGATATAGTCGGCACCGTCCAGATAGAGATACTGGTAGGGACGACGCTCCACGCGGACATCTTCCAGTGACTCGCCAATGTTGAAACGCTTTTCCAGAACTCTGCCGCTAACCACGTCCTTCAGGGTGGTACGCATGATGGTGTTGCCCTTACCTGGCTTGACATGCAGGAAATCGATGCAGAAATACAACTTGCCATCCATGCGGATGCAGGTACCTTTCTTAATGTCTTGAGATTTAATCATCGGTCAATGTATTTATATGTTAATAATATTTTGTGCCGTATTCTTCCATTTAAGGCACTGCAAAGGTAGGATTTTTTTGGCATATCCCTACATTTTTGACTGAAAAAACAACGAAATCTTTGCGAATTAAAAAAATATCTGTACTTTTGCAGTCCGAATTGTTTGTTTATATCGCAGAACAATAACAATAAAATCGACATACAAAATGAAAAGAACATTTCAGCCCCACAACCGCAGAAGAGTGAACAAGCACGGGTTCCGTGAGCGCATGGCCACCAAGAACGGCCGTCGCGTGCTTGCCGCTCGCAGGGCAAAAGGACGCAAGAAACTGACCGTTTCTGACGAAAATCACGGTAAATAACATTGCTGCAGGAAGGGCGCTGAGCCCCTCCACAGGCAAGAAAGCGTACGAGTCGGCATGATTCGTACGCTTTCTTTTTGTGCCACGGCCTGCCGCCTCCACCGCAACAGCCTTGAAAAAATACGGCAGTCGAGGTGAAATAAAAATGCGTTTTTCATACATATATGAAAAAATATCTTACCTTTGTGGCATCGTTCCAACGAAACGCAGTCACTATGAAAGTTAAAGAGTTCTTCCATCAGCTGGCAAGCAAGGCCGTACTTTTCAACCTGCTTGCCATCATCCTCGTCGGTTTCGCACTGCTCATCGGCACCAGCTATGTCATAGAAGCCTACACCAATCATGGCGAGAAAGTGGTAGTGCCCAGCCTGCGGCACAAGTCTTTCGACCAAGCCAAGCAACTCTTGAAGGAGAAGGGACTGCGAATCGAGGTCAGCGACACCGGCTATGTGAAGACGCTTCCCCCCGACTGCATACTTGAGCAGGGACTGGAACCGGGGCAAATAGTCAAGCCCGGCCGTATAGTCACCGTCATTATCAACTCAACCCATACGCCAACCATCACATTGCCGGACATTATCGACAACAGTTCCCTGCGCGAGGCGATGGCCAAACTCACCTCACTCGGTTTCAAACTGGGCCAGCCCGAATTCATCACCGGTGAGAAAGACTGGGTCTACGGTGTGAAAGTGAACGGCAAGAATGTCGTTACCGGTGCGAAGATTCCCGTCGATGCCGTCCTCATCATCCAGGCAGGCAACGGCATGCAGAGCGAGGCTGACTCCATCACCTTCTACATTCCGGATGTCGAAGCAGCCCCGGAATTTGAAGAGGAAGGCGAGTTTGAAGAAATAGAAATCGTGGAAGAGCCCGTCGAGCCGACCACAACAGCAATCCCAACCGAATAGACTCATGCCGCTCAACCGTCTGGAAGAACCACTCGTGGAGCCCATCGACGACATGGACGAAGAGCAGCAACAACTGTTTGAGCACATCCGCATCGCCGTGGACAAGGGACAGGCACCGCTGCGCATAGACAAATACATGACGGAGAAACTCCAACACTCCTCCCGTAACCGCATACAACAGGCCGCAGATGCCGGTTTCATCCATGTAAACGACCGGCCGGTGAAGAGCAACTACAAGGTACGGCCCGGCGATGTGATTACACTCATGCTCAGCCAGCCGCCCCACGACAGCACCATCGAGCCGGAGGATATCCCGCTAAGCATTGCATACGAGGACGACCAGTTGCTCATTGTCAACAAGGAAGCCGGCATGGTGGTCCACCCGGGAGCCGGAAACTTCCACGGAACGCTCATCAATGCCGTGGCATATCACCTGAAGGACCTCCCCAACTTCGACGCCAACGATCCGGAGGTGGGGCTCGTCCACAGGATAGACAAAGACACCAGCGGTCTGATTGCCATTGCAAAAACCCCCGAAGCGAAGTCAAACCTCGGACTGCAGTTCTTCAACAAGACTACCCACCGCACCTACCAGGCGCTTGTCTGGGCCAACTTCACGGAAGACAACGGCACCATCGAGGGCAACATTGCCCGCGACCCAAGAGACCGGTTGCGCATGACGGTGCTGCCACCCGACAGCCCTGAAGGCAAACCTGCCGTCACCCACTATCGCGTGCTGGAGCGATTCGGCTATGTAACGCTCGTGGAATGCCGGCTCGAGACCGGTCGCACGCACCAAATCCGGGTCCACATGAAGCACATAGGGCATCCTCTTTTCGGCGACGAAAAGTACGGGGGACGGGAGATTCTCCGTGGAAACCGCAGTTCTTCCTACAAAGCTTTCATCCAGAATTGCTTCCAGTGCTGCAACCGCCAGGCCCTGCATGCCAAGACGCTGGGGTTCGTCCACCCCAAGACCCACCGGCAGATGGACTTCGACTCCCCGCTGCCCGCCGACATGGAAAGCCTCCTCTGCAAGTGGAGGAAATTCATCAACGGCACCACCACCGACACATTCGAGACAACATAACAACACATACACCATGCAAAAGCCAAAACGCAATATCGCCATTATCTGGGGGGGCGACTCCTCCGAGTTTGAAGTTTCCCGCCATTCGGCAGAAGGTCTCCACGCCGCTTTCGACAAGGAGCGTTACAATATCTATCTGGTCATGCTCCGTACAGGTGACTGGCATGTGGAGTTTGCCGACCAGACGACAGCCAAGATTGACAAGAACGACTTTTCGTTCGTGCATAACGGCGAGACCGTCCACATCGATTTTGCCTACATAACCATCCACGGTACGCCTGGAGAAAACGGGCTCCTACAGGGTTACTTCGACCTGCTGCACATCCCGTACAGCACCTGCAGCGTGCTGGTCGAGGCCCTTACCTTTGACAAGTTCGTGCTGAACAACTACCTGCGGGGCTTTGGCTACAACATTGCCGACAGCATTTTGCTGCGCAAAGGGGTTCCCTGCCACCTCAGCCATCAACAAATCGTAGAGCGACTGGGGCTTCCCTGCTTTGTCAAACCGACGGCCGACGGTTCCAGTTTCGGCGTCTCTAAGGTGAAGACTGTCGAGCAGTTGCAACCTGCCTTGGAGGAAGCCTTCAAGCAGAACGACGAAATCATGATTGAGAAATTCATGGACGGGACGGAGCTGGCAGTAGGATGCTACAAGACAAAGCAGAGGAGTGTGGTGCTTCCAGCCACTGAAGTGGTCAGCGAAAACGAGTTTTTCGACTACGATGCCAAGTATAACGGCCAGGTGGAAGAAATCACCCCGGCCCGCATCAGCCCCGAAACGGCACTGGAAGTGGCACGCCTTACCAGTGAGATATACGACCTGCTTCACTGCAACGGCATTGTCCGCGTCGACTACATCGTCAGCAGGGAGGCCGACGGCAGCGACAAGGTGAACATCCTGGAGGTGAATACCACGCCAGGCATGACCTCCACCAGTTTCATTCCCCAGCAGATGCGCGCAGCAGGTATAAACATTACTGAAGCATTAACAGAAATAGTCGAGAATCAGTTTTAGCCTATGAAGTTGCAAGACATCCCACTTGAGTTTGCCGACATCCGTCCGTTCGAGCCGGAAGAGCTGCCTGCCGTCTTCGACCGGCTGCTCAGCGACGCCCAGTTTGCCGCCGTCCTGCCTTTTGTCGACCCCGGCCAGCCGAAGGAGCACACCGCAGCGAGGCTCAGGAAGTGCGGCACCAACCTGGAGTTCCAGAAAGAGTTTTGCTATCCTTTCCTTGAACAGCTCCTGTCGGAGAAGAGCACCGGCACCGACATCGATGCCTCGGCTGTGGACAACCGTCGCAACTACGCCTTCGTTTCCAACCACCGCGACATCGTGCTCGACTCCGCCTTGCTCTCCAAGTTGCTCATAGATGCAGGCTTCCAGACCACCTGCGAGATTGCCATCGGCGACAACCTGCTGTCGCTGCCCTGGGTAAAGGATGTGGTACGCATCAACAAATCGTTCATCGTGGAGCGGTCGCTGCACCCGCGCCAGATGCTGGTGGCCAGCAAGCGGCTGAGCGAATACATGCACTTCGTCATCAAGGAGAAGAACGACAACATCTGGATTGCACAGCGCGAGGGTCGCGCCAAGGACTCGAACGACCTCACCCAGCCTGCCATTCTCAAGATGATGAGCATGGGAGGGACGGGCACCATCGCCGAGCGACTGATGCAGCTGCACATCGTCCCCCTGGCCATCAGCTACCAGTATGACCCCTGCGACATCCTGAAGGCACAGGAAATGCAGCTCCGCCGCGATGTGGAGGGATGGAAGAAGGGACCCAACGACGACAACATCTCCATGAAGACGGGCATCCTTGGCTACAAAGGCAGGATACACTACCAATGCGCTCCCTGCATTGACGACTACCTGAAGCAACTCGACAAGGACATTCCACGCACCGAAATATTCGACATCATCGCCGCACATATAGACCGCGAGATTCACCGCAACTACCTGCTCTTCCCCGACAACTATGCTGCCTGGGACCTACTCGAGGGCAACGACCTCCACCGACAGCACTATACCGACGAGCAGAAACAGCAGTTTGAGGCCTATCTCTCCGGCCAGCTGGAGCGCGTCACCCTGGAGCATCCAGACTGGGACTACCTGCGCCGCTGCCTGCTGACGATGTATGCCAACCCAGCCATCAACCACACGAAAGCCCTGTCATGAGAAAACGCATAAGGACATTACTCCTCACCATGGGTGCCATCGCCGCAGGCATGCTCCTGTCGTGCACCTCCAACGGCTACGATACCGGCGACGGAAGCCTCTCCTACCTGAAGAGCGAACTTGTGGAAGTACACACCTGTGCTGCCAGGACCATCGACCATGCCGTCAACGACGAAGATGTGCGGCTGAACCTGGGCCGGACGCTGACAGCCGACTGGGCTCCCGAGGGCGATGCCTACTACCGTGCGCTGCTCCACTACCAACTGCGCGGCGACGAGACCGCCGGCAACCCGCTGACGGTCGACCCCGTCTCGGTCAGCCGTGTGAGCCTGCTGTTGCCGAAGGAAGCGGCCGATGTGACCGACACCGCAACCGACCCGCTCGACCTTGAGAGTGCATGGGTGAGCAAGAACAACAAGTATCTGAACTTGCGCCTGGCACTGAAAAGCGGCCAGCAGGACGATGCAGCGGCACAGCAGACCGTCGGGCTGATGCACACCGCCACCGAAACCGACTCCGAAGGGCACCAGGTGGTCAGGCTGACGCTGCTACACAACCAGAACGGCGTGCCGCAGTACTATACCGTGACGACCTTTGCGAGCATCCCGTTCGAGGGATATGCAGAGGGGACAAAAATCGTCATCGACATCAATACCTACAAAGGGGTCATACAAAAGACATTCACCCGATAGGGCTCACCGTTCGGCTCACCGCTCAATCGAGGCTCTTCTGTTCGGCGGAAGGGCCTCGAATGTGTTTGGGAAATGTCAAGATTGTTTACCTGCACACTATGTTTATGTGGCTCAAAATTGCCCATTTTCCGGCAAGCGTCCGCCTTTATTGCTGGAAAACGCAAAAAATCGCGATTCTCGCTACCTATTGATAATCAAAGATTTACAGGAGTCCGTGCCGTCTTTGGGCAACATCCGTTTGGCAAGTGGGGTCCAGTCGGCAGGTGTTCGGGATCCAGATGGCAGGCAACCGGATGGGTTTCGCCGTGCATCTTCCGCCAAACAGAAATGCAAGTGAGCCCCAGTTGTGTCGGAGGAGGACCTGAAAGCGGCCGAAAACGGTGCCGTTTCCTTCCACATTCCACCTTCTGCCACCTTCAAATCCGATTGCACACTTTTTGAAAATGTAAGGATTTTTTACTGTTTCGGCAATCCTGTTGCCCAGCGTAGCCATCTCTTCCGAAAGACAAAAGAAGCGAAACCTTTGGCAGGTCTCGCTTCTCCCATATAATATATATAAGGTATAGGTTGGACGGATTATCCCCCGTGGTTAAGTTTCTGCTCCAGGTGCGAGAGCATGTCGGCCACCATCTGCTCCATGTTGAAGAGCGGCTCCCAGTCCCACTCCTGCCGTGCGCAGGTGTCGTCCAGGCTGTCGGGCCAGCTGTCGGCAATGAGTTGTTTGAGCGGGTCCACCTCGTAGGTCATCTCAAACTGCGGCTTGTGCTTCTTTATCGCTGCGAAGATGTCCTCCGGTGCGAAGCTCATGGATGTCACATTGAACCCGTTACGGTGGACGAGCCGGCTGGGGTCAGCCTCCATCAGCCCGATGGCAGCATGCAGGGCGTCGGGCATGTACATCATGTCCATGCGGGTGCCTTCCCGCAGGGGGCATACGAACGGTTCACCCTTGACGGCACTGTAGAAGATGTCGACGGCATAGTCGGTGGTGCCTCCGCCGGGAGGCGTGACATAGGAGATGATGCCCGGGAAGCGCACCGAACGGGTGTCGACGCCGTATTTGTGGAAGTAGTAGTCGGAAAGCAGCTCCGTGGTCACCTTCGTGACACCGTAGATGGTGCGCGGATGCTGGATGGTGTCCTGCGGAGTATGCTCTTTCGGGGTGTTCGAGCCGAACGATCCTATGCTCGACGGAGTGAATACCGCACACTGGTGCTGCCGTGCCACCTCCAGGATGTTCAGCAGCCCGTCAATGCCTACATGCCATGCCAGCAAGGGTTTGCGCTCGGCAACCACAGAAAGCAGTGCCGCCAGGTTGTAGATGGTGTCTATATTGTATTTCGTCACCACATCGGACAGCATCTTTCCGTCGGTGACATCGGCCACGGCCGAGGGGCCGTCTTCCAGCAGATGGCCCGTAGGCTCGGCACCGGCAATATAGCCTGCCACCACATGACTGCCACCATAGCGCTTGCGAAGTTCACATGTCAGCTCCGAGCCAATCTGTCCGGTAGAGCCGATAACAAGAATGTTTTTCATGATAAAAGTATTAACGCAATGCAAATTTTGTAATTTTTTTCCGTATCCAAGCATAAAGCACAAAAAAAATCGCAAAAAATCGGATAAAACAAGGCAAGGATTCAAAAAAACTCCGTTACTTTGTAGTAATCAAAAAACACGGCAATCGTAAAACCTCAATAACCTAATACCACTATGTACGGAAAAATGCAACAACACCTTCAGCAGACCCTTGCTGAGATTCGCGAGGCCGGCCTGTACAAGGAAGAACGGCTCATTGAAAGTCCCCAGCGCGCTGCCATTAGCGTGAAGGGGCAGGAAGTGCTCAACTTCTGCGCCAACAACTACCTCGGCCTGTCGGACAATCCACGCCTGATAGAGGCTTCCAAGCGCATGATGGACAGCCGTGGCTTCGGCATGTCGTCGGTGCGGTTCATCTGCGGGACGCAAGACATCCACAAAGAACTGGAGGCTGCCATCTCGGAATACTTCCACACGGACGACACCATCCTCTATGCGGCCTGCTTCGATGCCAACGGCGGTGTGTTCGAACCCCTGCTCACGGCCGACGACGCCATCATCTCCGATGCGCTGAACCATGCCTCCATCATCGACGGCGTGCGCCTCTGCAAGGCCAAACGCTATCGCTATGCCAATGCCGACATGGCCGAATTGGAGCGCTGTCTGCAGGAAGCACAGGAACAACGCTTCCGCATTATCGTCACCGACGGGGTATTCTCCATGGACGGCAATGTGGCTCCCATTGACAAAATCTGCGACCTGGCAGAGAAATACGATGCCCTCGTCATGGTGGACGAGAGCCACTCGGCAGGCGTTGTGGGCGAGACTGGCCACGGCGTGAGCGAGTTCTTCAACACCTACGGCCGCG
>CALFJA010000120.1 GCA_937877605.1 uncultured Prevotellaceae bacterium
GAGCACAACCTTGCCAAGGTTGGGGTCGCGGGTCCGAGTCCCGTTTTCCGCTCTTTTTTGTTTTATGACTATACAGATTTTCCATGAATTTATACCTTCGCTATTTTGACAATGAAACGCTCGTGTACAATGTGGACGAGGCTTTCGACTTTCTCCGTTCCATTCAGGAAATAACGCTTACACCCGATATGGAAAAGGACATCCGTGACTATGCGAATAGTGACATCTCCTTTCCGAAGCGCTACAAAGTTCGCTCGCGCGTGTACTTTATTATAATTAAGACGACAGCGGGCTCGATGGAGGAATTCAAGCAGAAGCGTGGTGTTAAGAATTCTTCCTCCAATGTGCAAAATGCGGGCATGTCACTGTCGCTCTACGACGAGCGTGCTGGCTGGTACGAGGGCTCGCTCGACTTCAAGCGTGTGGTGATGGTGCCAGGTACGGGGAAGTTTGAATACCGGGATACGCACTTTGTTGCCCGTTGCAAGGCGATGTCTCCTATCGACTGCTACGACCGCATTGTCGAATATCTTAGAGACAGGGTGGATGTGCGCAGCCAATTCCCTTCGGCGAAAGGAAAGAGCTTCAAGTTTCGCTATCTGGGAATGTGGAAGTAAGAATGTTCTTATTTACTATTTACTTATTTTCGAATTTATATTCAGCGATATGAATAAGGTAATGCTCATCGGCAATGTCGGGCAGGAGCCAGAAGTGAAATATTTTGAGGCCGACCAGGCTGTTGCCCAATTGAACCTGGCCACCACGGAGCGTGGCTATACCCTTCCTAATGGCACTCAGATACCCGACCGTACGGAATGGCACACACTTGTTTTCTTCCGTCGTCTGGCCAAGATAGTGGAGCAGTATGTTCACAAAGGCGACAAGCTCTATGTTGAAGGTCGCATCCGCTACCGTTCTTACGACGACCGTGCCGGCGTCCGCCGCACCGCAACTGAAATTTATGTGGACAGTATGGAACTGCTTTCACCGAAGCCCCAGAATGCATCCTCTTCAGCCCCAGTTGACACGGGCCAATCAACTTCGCCGTCTCAAGCAGACAATGAAGCACTTCCTTTTTAACGCAACATTATGCTGTCTTATTTTTCAGTAATATCATTGTTGCCGGCTGTCGTATCGTTCACGGTCCCCACGCCCGGAGTCATCCTGTGTTTGGTTTTTGCCTTGTTGTTACTGCTGTTGTCCGGATTCGTCAGCGGCTCGGAGATATCCTTTTTCAGCTTGTCGCCGGCCGACCTGGCTGCACTCGACGCAGACAAGAGCACTGTTGACCGCGAGATAGAGCAGTTGCGGGCAGACGGAGAACACACGCTTGCCACCATACTAATTGTCAACAATCTGGTGAATGTGACCATCATCATGTTGCTGAACTATGCTTTGGCGAGGATGGTCAGTTTTGGCGAGGATGCCCGTTGGCTACAGTTCCTCTTCACAACTGTTGTGCTTACTTTTCTCTTGTTGCTTTTCGGCGAGATCATGCCGAAGATTTACAGTCGTGAGCGTGCCTTGGCCTTCTGCCGCATTGGTGCACCTTATATTGCGTTTCTTAACAAGGTATTCCACCCACTTTCATCCTTGTTGGTGAAGAGCGGCTCTGTTGCTCAGAAAGTGATGCACGGACATGGCCATGTGCTCAGCGTGGATGCCTTGGAACAGGCTTTGGAACTGACCGACACTGAAGAGATCAAGGATGAGAAGCGCATGTTGGAGGGTATCATCCGCTTCGGTGCAGAAACGGCCAAGGAAGTAATGACCAGCCGGCAAGATATTGTGGACTTGGACATTACCTGCCGCTTTGACGAGGTGCTACAGTCAATTTTGGAAAACAACTATAGCCGTATCCCCGTCTATAAGAACAATACAGACAACATTCGCGGCTTTCTATATGTGAAAGATCTCTTGCCTCATCTGTCAAAGGGTCCCACTTTTAGGTGGCAAAGCCTTATCCGTCCGGCATATTTTGTTCCCGAGACGAAGAAGATTGACGATTTGCTCCGTGAGTTTCAGGCGAATAAGATACACATGGCGATTGTCGTGGATGAATTTGGCGGTACGAGCGGTTTGATAACGCTGGAGGATATCCTGGAGGAAATTGTAGGTGAGATCAACGATGAGTTTGACGATGACGATAAGTTTTTTACAAAAATAAACAACAATACCTATGTCTTTGAGGGTAAGACGCTGCTCGCCGACTTTTGTCGCACGCTGAACATTTCCGATGAAGCGTTTGCCGATATAGAGGGGGATGCCGATACGCTGGCAGGTCTTATTTTGGAGATTAAGGGCGATTTCCCTGAACTTCACGAGCGTTTTGACTATGGCCATTACACCTTTGAAGTGGTTGGTATTACCGCGCGCCGCATCAGCAGTGTGAAAGTGATTGTGCACAATGAGCCTATAACCAATAAGCAGTAAAAAAATGCCTCAAACATATCCGTTTGAGGCACTTTCATGTATTATTCGGTTATATGCGGGATGGGATTTCCTATGGCAGCATTAGGCATTTGTATGTGTAGTAGTGCGCAGATGGTGGGTGCGATGTCTACGATATAGGTAGGTGCTGCTGTTTCTCCATGTTTGATTTTCCATCCGAAGAAGACAAGCGGTATATGCGAGTCGTATGGGTTCCATGTTCCGTGGCTTGTTCCGACATAGTCGGGCTTGTTGCTTCCGGGTACGACATTGGGCCTTGTGATGACGAGCAGGTCTCCACTGCGCCTTTGGTCATATCCGAGTATGACTCTTTCGCGTAGAAACTGTGGAATGGGTTCGTGAAGGATGTTAGCTCTATCGACAACATAGCAGATGCGTTGATCGGCCATGAGGTATTGCTTGATTTCGTTTTTGATTTCGTTGATGGATAGTTTTTGCTCCTTTATGAGTTTGTGGTTGAGGTATAGTGAGTTGGATCCTGCGTCGATTACGAGCGAGTCGGCACCAATGAAAATGTGTGCGAGATGTTTATTGATGTGAGCGACTTGTTCCCATAGCGGCAGTCCAGCGGCGGGTATTTTGTGTTTTTTCAGATAGTTGGGGTTGTGTACTGCTCCGTGGTCTGCGCTGAGGAACAGGAGGTAGTTGCCTTTTCCAACGGCTTTGTCGAGTGTGTTGAGGAAGTGTGCGATGTCCTTATCGAGTTGTAGGTATGCAGCAATGTTTTCGTCTCCTCTTGTTCCAGTGGTATGTCCGATGATATCGGTGGAAGAGATGCTGACGGTTAACATGTCGGTGACATTTCCCTGTCCGAGTTTTTCCTCACGGAGGAGTGCTTCTGCCATTTTGAATGTGAGTGTTATTCCTTCGGTTGTGCCCCGTACATCGGTATCAGTTGTGTTTTCCTTGTTGAATTTTTTGACCCATTCCGGCAATTGTTCCATGTAGTAGGAACTGGTGATGAAATGCCCGGCCTTCTTGTCGTACCAGTAGGCTGCGTTTGCACTGTGTCCGGCGGGAAGTATTGCAGCACGGTCCTTGAGCGCGACGCCGAATACTCGTGACTGGAAGTTGGTTGCGAGTCTGAGTTGGTCTCCGATGGTGGATGCATGCATGTTTCGCGGTGACATATATCCGGCCTTGTTGTTGCTTCCTACCGGCATGACGGATTTATCTTCGCAGCAATAGATGCGTTTCCCGTCTTCGTAGAAGTTGTTCCCTGCGATGCCGTGAAGAGCTGGTCCTGTGCCTGTGTAGATGCTGGCGTGTCCGATGGCGGTGACGGTGGGGATGTAGTTAATCATATTGTTCTCACATGAGAAGCCCTCGTTGAGAAGTCTTCTTATACCGTCTTGGCAATATTGGTTTTCGTAGAAATAGAGGTAGTCCCATCGCATTTGGTCGACAACGAGTCCGACGATAATTTTTGGTCGTTTGGTTGTTTGGTCGTTTGGTTGTTTAGTTGTTTCTGCCTGGCTGTATGTGAATGCAGCAAGGAAGAGAATGATGAATGTGATTTTTTTCATAGGTTGTTACAGATTTACGATTTACTGATTTACTATTTTTTCTGCGCCGCTCGGAGACGGTAGGAGTCGCTTGCCAGAGCAAGAAAACGCGTAGCGAGTCTTGTTTAATGTTTATTGTTTATTGTTTATTGTTCCGTGTCGGTAGGCATATAGTAATTGTTTGAGGTCTTCAATTTGTTGCCTGAGTTCTTGCCCTTTGTCGGTGTCTGCTACTCGCATCCTTCTTTCGGTCATTTCAACGATTTGTGTGGTTGATCGGATGTCGGCCTCCCGTTGAATTGCGTCTTTTGTATTGGTGAAGGGCTCGTGTTGTATGAGTTGGAATCCTCGGCTGTGATAGATGAGCGTGTAGCCAGCGATGCCGGTTGTGGCGTGGTATGCTTGTGAGAACCCTCCGTCGATGACCATGAGTTTTCCGTTTGCCTTGATGGGGTTTTCTCCTCTTGATGCATGTACGGGAACATGTCCGTTGATGATATGTCGCTTTTCTCCTTTTACGCCGAATGCATCGAGGATGTGGTCGCAGACATTCTCGTCGTCTCGCATGAGGAAGTAGTTCCCTTTTTCTTCTCGATGTGTGTCTTTATCTTGGATGAAATATCGTTCGAAAGTTGCCATTTTGGCTTTATCGAAGAGTGGGGAGTCCTTCCCGCACCAGAGATATAGGAAATAGTCTCGTGAGTAGTTGCGGTAGTCGTCAGGTGTGTCTTGCTGGAAAGCTTCTCGGATTACTTGCCCAATGCGATCCATGAGGGCCTTTCCTTTATATTTAACGCCGAACATCTCAACATCTTTCAGCGAGCCGTCGTCGTTGAGTGGGACACTGGCGTGGAAGAGAAGGTTTCCGTTACAGATTTTGTACATACTTCCGTGTGCGAGCAATGCGTTGATGTGTCGGCGAAGTTTCTCACTGGCCCGGAAGGAATGGTGTAGTTTTTTCATAAGTTCCCTCTCCGCTTGTGTCATTTCGCTTGGTTGACTGGTTGCGATTGTAGGGAAGGAGCATGATGTCATTGTATATTCTTTGCCATCTATGGTGCAGATGTTCCGTTGGAGGTCAAGATTGTTGAGGAGGCATCGCTCTTGCATGTTCCATTCAGGATGTTTTTGTATGATGTCGGCTTCTGCTTTGAGTTGCAAGACGGTGACGGCTTTGTGCATCTTTGCGATGAGCTGTTTGTTTTTTTCATCGATATCTCCACCGTTCAGCAGATGTGGCGTGAACTCAGAACATGGGTCATCATGATAGGTTTCAAGTGCGAAGGTTGCGAGTGGGAGAAGGTTGATGCCATATCCTTCTTCGAGTGTGGCCATATTTCCATAGCGCAAAGAGAGTCGGATTACATTGCAGATGCAGGCATCGTTCCCTGCTCTGGCGCCCATCCAGAGTACATCGTGATTTCCCCACTGAATATCCCATGAATGATAGTTGATTAAGTCGTCGATGATAAGGTGTGCCCCGGGGCCCCGGTCGAAGATGTCTCCGAGTACATGAAGGGTATCGATGGTGAGTTGTTGTATGACTTTGGCAAGTGCGCAGATGAAGTCGTCGGCCCTCTGGGTGGTGATAATGGTGTCGACGATGACTCTTACATAGTTTCTTTTGTCGTTTTCCTCGGTGTGCTCCTGTAGAAGTTCTTCAATGATGTATGCAAAGTCCTGTGGGAGTGCCTTTCGTACTTTGCTTCTTGTGTATTTGCTTGCAACTTCGCGGCAGAGGTCAACGAGTCGTCGTATACTTATGCGGTACCAGTTGTCGAGGTCGTTGGTGGTGAGTTTAATTTGTTCGAGTTTCTCTTCTGGATAATAGACAAGGAAGGAAAAGACCTTTCGTTCGCCTTCGCTCATTTCGTTGCTGAAAAGTTCGTCGACTTTTCGCCTAATATTGCCAGATGCATTTCGGAGAATATGTCTGAAAGCCTCGTTTTCTCCGTGAAGGTCTGCTACGAAATGTTCGGTTCCCTTCGGCAGTTGTGAGATAGCTTCCAAGTTGACGATTTCGGTTGCCGCTTGCGCCACTGTGGGGAAGAGTTGTGAGAGGAGTTGTAGATAGCGCTCGTTCATGGTAATGAATGTTATTCTCCGCAAATGTACAAATAAAGAATGAAAGGATGAAAGAATGAAAGTTTAAATATCAGTGTCGTTTGAGTGTTTCGTGTTTTTATTATCTTTGCAGTCGAAGAAATTAGCCAATAACCAATGAGTATGAAAAATGTTGTGTTGGTATGTCTGCTTCTGCTTGTGGCCTCATGCCGCAAGGAGCAATCGGCAGTCGTTCCTCCTTGGGGTTTGTCTACTGTTGCCGATACAACTGCAAGCACCCGCTTCGGCCTTTCCGAGATTCTCCAGCAGGGCGAATTGATAGCTTTGACGCTTTCCGGTCCAGAAAACTATTATGAATACCGTGGACGGGAGCAAGGCACGCAGTATCTTCTTTGCCAGAAGTTTGCCCAGCAGTTGGGAGTTAGTCTTCGTATGGAAGTGTGTCGGGATACGGTTGAACTGATTGACCGGCTGCTTCAGGGTGACGGTGACCTTGTTGCCGTTCGGCTGCCGTCGGAGGGCCGTGATTTGTTGTCAGTGGCCGACGGTTGGCTAGTGAGCAGCGAGAATGCTGATCTTGCCGACCGCATAGTACAGTGGTATTCTCCCGACCTATTGAAACAGGCTGCGCGGGAGGAACAACTGTCCATTACAGCTCCCGTTACTCGTCGGGCTTTGGCTCCGATGCTTGATAAGTCGCGCGGGCTTATTTCTATCTACGACAATCTCTTCCGTCAGTATGCATCCCTGTGTGGTTGGGACTGGCGTTTGATAGCCGCACAGTGCTATCAGGAGTCGGGCTTTGACAAGAATGCGCGTTCATGGGCCGGTGCATGTGGCTTGATGCAGATTATGCCCTCGACGGCCGATCATCTGAACCTGCCGCGAAACCAACTGTTTGAGCCGGCTCCCAATGTGGAGGCCGCCTGCAGGTATCTTCGTGAACTGGAGGGCGTTTTCAGTGATATTGCGAATGCGGAACAGCGGAAGATGTTCGTATTGGCAGCCTATAACGGCGGAGCGCATCATATCCGTGATGCCATGGCCTTAGCGCGGAAATATGGTAAGCCTTCCAATCAATGGAACTCCGTCGCAATGTTTGTCTTGCGACTGCGACAGTCCACCTTCTACAATGACCCCGTGGTTCGTTACGGATATATGCGTGGCGATGAGACCGTTAATTATGTAGCAGGCATCTTCAGTCGCTATTCCGCCTACAGCGGTGCTGCGCCTGTTTCGCTGCCAACGGCCAGTGCATTGCCGGCTGCTCCACTCCCATCGCAAGATACTCATGCGGATGGCGGACAAACATCTTGGCCAAAGGCGAAACTTGGGCCTGGGGTTCCGCAAAAGGCAACTAAACGACATAGGTTTGATGTGGAATGAGGAGCCCTCTTGGTCCCTTAAGGGGAAATTAAAAAGTTTTGGAAGAATGATATCAAAGAAGATACAGAAAGAGATTCGACAGTTGGGGAACAAGAAATTTCGCGATGAGGAGGGATTATTTCTTGCCGAGGGTGGCAAATGTGTGCCGGAACTGCTTACCGCATTTTCGTGTAGAACCGTTGTCGCTACGGCTCATTGGCTGACGGAAAATGCACACTTGCTCCCTTCGGATATTGAGATTTTGGAAGTATCGTGTGATGAATTGCAGCGCATCAGTATTCAGCAGCACCCTCAGGATGTTTTGGCCATATTCCGGCAGCCATCCCTTTTGCCAGCCCCCTTGGTAGGTAAGGGCGACCTAATTATTGCTCTTGATGGCGTTCAGGACCCTGGCAACCTGGGAACCATACTTCGCATTGCCGATTGGTATGGAGTTAAACATCTAGTATGCAGCCCAGACTGTGCAGATGCCTACAGCCCAAAAGTTGTTCAGTCCAGCATGGGTAGTCTAGGGCGGGTGATTGTACACAGACAATCGCTTGTTGCATGGTTGCGTAGACAAGGCGGCAACATACCCATCTATGGGACGACCTTACAGGGCGAAAGCCTCTACGAAACCGCTGTCGCGGCGCACGGAGTCATCGTGATGGGGAACGAAGGCAGGGGACTTTCCAAACCTGTAAGGGATTGCCTCACCAGGGAGCTCTTCATCCCCAGGTTTCCAACAGGCAGCACCACACCCGAAAGCCTAAATGTCGCAGTTGCAACGGCAATCGTATGCGACGCCTTCAGAAGACAATAGATGCCATTAATCAAGACAACCATTAAGACTATAGGCTTGAAAGATCTTGTCGGTTTAGTTGTAGCAGAGTCCGCGGAAGTCGCAGTTTTGGCATCTTTTTTGGAAGGTGGTTGGTGCGAATGCTCCGTGGGGTGCGTAGATTTCTTGTAGGATGCTTCTGAGTTGTTGTAGGAACTCGTGTTCTATTTCGGTGACATTTGTAATTGCTTTTTTGTCGAGGCAGACTGTAGCCAGGGGAAGATCTTGTCGGAATCGCCTTACATAGTATATACTGGGCATTACGGGTAGGGAGTGTGGGTTAAGTTCTTTGTCATGTGCGAGCATGATGGAATAGAGCAATGTCTGTATGACATAGTTGGAATGTTTGTCGATGGATTCTGGCTGGAAGAGTTGTTGTAGCGTGAGGCTGTCCATTTGCGAATCGGGTTTGCCTGTTTTGTAGTCAATGACTCGCAGGAAGGTGGAGGGACAGTCGTACCCATCCCCATCCCCTCCTGAAGGGTGGGGTGTAGGTGGTGTTTCTTTGCTGCGCAAAGCGCGTAGCGAGTCTGGCTGATCTATTCGGTCGATGATTCCGAAGAGGGTTATGGTGTTGGGTGTTTGGGTGTTTGGGTGTTTGGGTGTTTGGGTGTTTAGTGTTAGTTGGAGTGTGGTTTGTATTGGTTGTTCTGTGTATTTGACGGTTGCGGGTGCTATTTGTGTGTCGATGTGTTGCATTCGCTTGAGGTATTTGACTAGTACTCTTCGGCTAATGAGTGTTACGCCCCTTTGCCCTCCCGAAGGTGAGAGTAGGCGATAGTGTCGGAGGGCATGGTCGACGGCTTTCTCTACATTGGCTTGTTTGAGGTAATGTGCATATTGTTGTGGTGTGAGTTCTTCGCAAGCGAAGCGCAGTAGCGAGTCTTTTGCTTGCTGATGTAGATTTTGTGCGGCGTGGTGAAATAGGTCGCCAAAGAGTCTTGGGTCTGTGGGATTGTCGTGGTGGGTGTTGTCGCGTAGTCCGATTACGCGCTGATAGTAGAAGGAGAGTGGACAGCGGAGGTAGGTTGCTATGTCGGATGGTGTGATTTGGGGGTTTTGATAGAGGACTTTCATGTTTGTTGGATTCTTTGGGACGGTTTGTGGCGTGCTCCTGTGCGCTCCCGACGGGTGGAGGGAGATGGCTTGCCGTTGGATGTGAAGTCGGGAATCGGCTAAAAGTTGTAGCATATAGCGTGACATTTCAGCCTTGTTGGTTTCGCTGGTGGCTTGGTTGTAGAGTAGGGTGACTTCGGTAGCTCGCTGTATGAGTCGGTGGAAATAGTAGGAGTAGAGTGAGTCGATGTGCTGTGAAGTGGTCATGGCGAAGGCCTTGCGGAGTGAATGTGGTATGATTGATGGTGTGTTTTGCAGGGGTGGTAAGTTCCCTTCGTTGCAGGAGAGGATGAGTAGATGGTCGAAGTCGAGATTTCTTGTTTCGAGGAGTCCCATAATCTGGAGTCCGACGGCGGGTTCTCCGTGGAAGGGTATTTTTGTGGCGGCGAGGATTTTTCGTATAAGTTTGTGTAAGGTGTGAGGTGTGAGGTGTGAGGTGTGAGGTGTGAAGAGGGTGTGTAGTCGTTGTAGGATGTTGTGGGTTTGGAAGATGGATTCTTTGAGGAGGATGTCTTGAGAATCTTTGGCATTTATGCCGATTTGTTGTATGACGGCAATGAGCCATTGGAGGAGGGAGTTGGGAGGTGTGAGGTGTGAGGTTATAAGGTGGGAGGTGGGAGGTGTGAGGAGGAATAGTTGCTGGAGTGTTTGGTCAAAGGCTATATCCTTTAGTTGTATAAGGGGGTAATGATTGCTAAGGAGATATTGTTTTACTTCTTGGATGTGTGGTGTGATGAGTTGTGCGAGGGGATGGCATGCGAGTTGTCGGACATATCGCCGTTGCAGGTATGATTTGTTCTGTATGAGTTTTGTATGGAGTTGATAGAGCAGGGTGAGTAGTGATGCAATAGGTAGTGTGCTGATCTGTATACCGGCTGTGATGTTGAGTTTGTCGACGGAGTCTGGAATGGCATGGAGCAGTGTTGGGAGTAGCTGTTCGTTGCAAAGTACAATGGCTGTTTTGCGCCCTGCTTGTACCCGTTTCTGATGGTTAAGCCATTGTAATGCATATCTTGCCTGTGCGGTTTCAGTATTGGCGGCAATAAAGGTAATCTGCTTTTTGTTGAGGAGATTGTTGTAATGGTGGCTTTCCAATGGAATTTCGTTTGGGAAGTTTTGCATGTATTTGTTGAGGAATCGTGCTGCCTCGTGTGTTGGCTGTATATAGTATTGGTCTATGTCCCAGTAGAATTTTGCTTTACCTTGATTCTTTACTATTTGTAGCAATTGTTGCTCGGCTTTTGGGAGGAGGTTGAATCCGACAAATGCGTAGCATTCTTTGTCGAGTGTGAGCCCATTCTGAACGACCTCTCGGTAGAGTGCACCCTCGTATAAGTATCCTTCAGTTTTAAGAATGTCGTTGAATTGTTTATAAAGCAGTGGAAGATATTTCCACAGTTGCCGGAATCTTCGCTTAACTTCGGTGTCCCGATCATTTATCATATGGAAGAAATACTTGAGCGCATCTTTCTGGCTTTCAGTTAGATATTCTTCTGAATCGAGTTCGTGCAAGTTCTCAAGATTTGCAAATAATTGCTGTGTGTTAACAAGATTTTTGTCAATGTCGTCGAAATCAGCGAGTAGCACTTGTCCCCATGCAAAAAAATCGTCGAGGGTCTCTTCCGTGTCAGGCATTATCTGCTGATAGGCCTGAAAAAGTTTGCATACAAGATATATATTATCAGGGATTCGATAGCTGGATTGTGCCTGGACAAATTCGCTGATGGTGGTGTATTGCGGTGTCCATAAGGGCTTGTCGGCGATGTCTGCCAAATAGGAATTGAAAAACAATCTGGCCCGTTTGTTGGGGAATACGACGACTACTTGTTCCAAGTGTCCATTGAACTTTTGATATATGTCGTGTGCTACTATTTCTAAGAAGTATTTCATATTTGAGGTTATGAGGTTCTCCCGACTCGCGGGCTCGTAGGAGCGCAGTAGCGAGCGATGAGGTTGTGAGGTTGTGAGGTTGTGAGGTGTGAGGTTGAAGGTGTGAGGTGTGAGGTTATGGCTTGACTTCTTCAACAATGTTCTGATAGACATACCAGAGATACCCCCTTACATGTGGGTATCCCATGTCTTTGAGCAATTGAATATATTCCTGCACTTGTGTAATATAAGCTGGTTTCTGCTTGCCAAATTTATAGTCAATGACAATGATTTTCTCCTTGTTGCGAATGACTCGGTCTGGTCTACGCTCGATGACTTGACCTGTATATGTATCGCGTTGGATGATGGAAATCTCGTTGAGCACTTCCCATTCCTCCTCAAACCATGGGGCCACCTGCGGTGCTGAAAGTCGTTTGTGTATGAACTCAGCGAGTTTCCTGGAATTTCTCTTATTGCTCTCCATGATCCCCTGTGTTTCCATGGCTTGAACAGCAGGAAGAATGTCGTCGGTGGTCTTGATTCTTGAAAAGAGCTCGTGCAGCAAAAGCCCCTGGTCTATATATGAGGGCTTTTCAATGGTGTCCTCCTGTTCTGTGTTGTCGCCGATAGAGGCAATAAATCGTTGGCTGTCATTACTCTGAATGTATGTTCCTCGGAATTTTGTGGTATTCATTTTGAAGGTGATTTGCTCTGGAGCCATTTCAAATGGGTTGACAGAAGAAAGAGTGGCTTCTGTGTTTTCCTTGGCTGCTTTCTCGCGCGTGTATGAGCCTTTAAGGTTTCCATAGCAGAATTCACGGAATGTAATGTTTTCGCCGTTGCCTGCATCGTCAGTATTCTGGATGAACGATGGAGAATAAAGGATGAAATCTTCCGGGGAAGAGAGTACCCGCTCGAGAAGGCTGGATCTATAGTTATCTCCTCGATTCCTGGCATATACAAACAACGACTGCCGTGCGCGTGTGAACAAGACATATAGTAAGTTAAGATTGTCAACGAATACTTGTAGGTGCTCTTCTTTTGCCATTGTCGCAAATGAGGAAGCATTAAGTTGTTTGAAATTGTATTCTACAGGAATAGGCGAGAGCAATTTTGTCAATGGGGTGTGTAACTGTTTTATTTCGTCAGGCATTTCCGCCCATACAAGGTCTCCCTGTTCAATCTCCCAATCGCAGTAGGGTGCAAAGACATGTTCGAATTCGAGTCCTTTGCTTTTATGAATGGTTAGCAGGGTAATGCCGTTGGAAATGTCTGTCTGGATGGATTTCTTGCTTAGATTGTCAGTCCAATGATTTAGGAAGGCATCAATGTCGCTTGTCTGTTCCTTTATAAATTCTTGAACCTTATCAATAAAGGTTGCCACATAGGCGGACTGACCTTCCAAATCATCCAAGCTGAAGATAGCAATTATCTCCTCAACCAATTCGCTGAGTGGCAAATGCAGCAGTTTGTTGTCATCGGCAAGGAATTGAGGCGGAAGCAAGAGGTCAATGCCTTTTATGAGGAATTCGTCCATGACGGCCTCATTGCCTAGAATGGTTTCTTGGTAGTTTTTGGCCAGTCGTGCCTTGGCAACGAGATTGTCTGCATCCTTCAACACGGTAATGGCATCGACAATCATGTTGACCGCCACGGATGCAGAGAGGAGCAACGCATCGGCAGTCTGCAAGGGAATTTCGGGGTGTTTCGCGGACAGATAGTCGGCAATGTCTGAAATGTCGCTGTTTTTCCTTACGATGATTGCCATGTCACTCAGTCTGGCCCCTTTTTCCTGTAGGAGTAGGATGTCACTGACCATCCGTTCTATGATGACTTCTTGCGAAAGTGTTCGTTCATCATACAATTCTACTTTTACATATCCCGTGTCTTCGGTCTTTTCTGTCAGTTCCTGTTTTACATCGGCATATGCGGCTGTAATGCTTGACGCATCAATGTCGTCTTGCTGCAAGCGCTCGACTTCAAGTTTCGATGCGGCAGAGAAGAATGCGTTGTTGAATAAAATAATGTTCTTGGTTGATCGAAAATTTTTATTCAGGGCAATAGTTGTAATTTCCTTTTCAGGGAAATACTTGAGGATGTTGTTCAGGATGCGCCAATCGCCGTCACGCCAGCGGTAGATGCTTTGCTTTACATCACCAACAATCATGTTGTAAGCGTCAGCATTGGCCATGCAATCTTCAAGCAAGACTTTGAAGTTCTCCCACTGCTTGCGGCTCGTATCTTGGAACTCGTCAATCATTATGTTCTTCAGCGATGTGCCGATCTTTTCAAAAATGAATGGAGTATCGGAGTTGTCGATAAGCCGGCTCAGCATGGTTTGGGTGTCGCTGAGCATGAAGACATCGTTTGTCTTGTTTGTTTCTTTCATCTTGCGCCGGATACTTGTGAGCAGCCTGATTTTTCCGAGTGACGAAAGAATGACATTGGCCGTTATCACCTTTCGGAGGCAGTTCTCGCGTTCTCCTTCTGCTTTCAGCAGCAATGGATGGATCTCGTCCCTGACATGGATGAACAATGGGTCTGAATCAACCTGATGCCCTTTTGTTAGAAATTCCCGAAAGTCAAGCAATGCTTTTTCAATCGTTTTGTTTCGGGTCGTGTCTCTATTGACTGTAAGGTCGCGCAATTTAGAGAAATAGGTACCTGGGCCGCGTCTGCCGCCTTTCAAGTCTTCCAGCGTAAGCCCGTTACTTTCCAGTATTTGGTCAAACTTGTCGGCATAGTAAGCCATCTTCTCTTGAGCCTTTTGTTTCTCCCTCTCCAGATACTGTCTAAATGCCGCAAGGGCTTTTGCGGCATTTTTCCCGCCTTCGGGATCGTTCTCGTCGCCATAGGTGGCCAGCGATATGTCTTCTTCGTTTTCCTTGAATGTGTCTTCAAGAATTTTCTTCCCGAAATTCTTGATAGTGCCTACGACATTCCAACTCTTCTCGCTCTCGATATTTTCTTCTATGAGTTCTTCTATCCAACGAAGCTCTTGGCTCTTTTCGTTTAATTCGTCCATCATCTCATCCACAGCATTGGACAGAGCCTGCCGGTCGTCTACTTGCAATCGCAGGCTGTTGCTAATCTTCAGTTCCCTCGCCAGATTTCTCAAGACTTTCTGGAAAAAAGCATCAATGGTCTCCACGCAGAAATGACCATAATCGTGTATGATGTTGTGCAAGGCAATCTTTGCCCTTTCGGCAATCTCATCCTCGCCATATGCGGTTTCCTTCATAATGGTGTCGAGGTAGGCGCCTGCTTCCGGGAGTTTCCAGCCAAGTGCATACAGTTTGCCCAGAATTCGAAGTTTCATCTCTTCGGTTGCCTTGTTTGTAAATGTCACAGCCAGCGTATGCCTGAACGCCGTCGGGTCGTCCATCAGCAGTTTGATATATTCAATCGAGAGGCGAAAGGTTTTGCCGCTGCCAGCACTTGCTTTATATACATTCAGTTGCATGTTTAAATAATGGTGAAAGGTTAGAGATGAAGGATATTCTTATTGCGGGACTCACCAATCGCGGAAAAGTTCCAGGCCGAACTTGAATCCAATGCCGTCGAACTTGATTTCCTTCATGGCGACAAACAAACCCATGGAGAAATATTTATTGGTAAAGCCATAGCCAACCTCTGTATATGGGAAAAGCCCCTTCACGCCCAGGGCACTGCCATAAAGGCGCTCCGTCTCAAGGTATCTCCCGACAAGGGGGAGGCGACTCAAAAGTAACAATGGCGATTCGTAGGTCACATTGGCGCGGATATAATAATCCGATTCATTGTAATAGCTCCGGTCCAGCAATTCAAACTCACCCGACCAGTCATCGTTCCAACCGCCCGGAATGTTGTTTTCCCTGAAGTTGGTAAATTCAAGAAAGTAAGGATTTTTCTTGTCTTTCAGCGTATACCAGCCAAGGCCTGCTCGATAGGATACCGACTTCACCACCGAGAGACGCTGGATGTACTGACCGTCCAGTTCCCATCGTTCGTATTCGGTTTTAGAACGGAGAAATCCCTTTATGCTTCTTTCGTAATCAGCGGTCAAAATGGGGCCAGACCATCCCAGTGGCCTGTATTCAAATTCCAGCAATGGAGCAGTCGACCGATAAGACGAAGGCATCTCGTACTGTCTATACAACCATTTCTCCACTGCCTTCCGGCGGCGTGACACCATTCCCACCTGTAAGCCCAACTTTTCAGAGAGATCACGGTTAAGTGCCATACTCCAGTTCAGCACTTTGAAAAAAGAAAGACGGTCGCGGTCGTAGGATTGGCCTTCAGGAAACATCTCTATCAACTTGTCTGCCAATTTCCGGTTACGCAACCAAGTCCCATTGTTCACTTCCAGTTTCAAGTATCCGTTATTTTGTTTGTCGAAGAAGAAAACAAACGGTATCTGAAAGTAGAATTGGTGCTGTTTAAGCGAGTATCCGCCTTTCATTCGTAACATAGCCTGCAGATTCTCCGAAAAACTATAGTTCGTACGCAGGTCATATTTGTAATACAGTCCTTTTTTATCGCTGTAGCCTAGGTAAAGGGGATTGAGCAGCGGGTTCAGTCGGAAATATCCGCGATCTTCACGGCCGAAATTCGACTTAATCCTGTTTACAAGATTGTCGCCGATTGTCTTCCACAGTACTTTTTTCGCAAAGTTCCTAAAACCCTTTGTCGGAGGGGTCGACTTGGGGACTCCTGCTGGCGTATACACATCGTAGTAGATGTCTTCCTCCTCTGCCGTTAGTGGTTGTGGCCGGAAGGTTCCCATCAGCATCAGATTGTCCTTCTCGGTAAGTACATCCAGCGATGAACCATCCACCATTTCATTTTGCTGAGCATAGGCCGACAATCTATTTCCCAAGAACTTGAACTTTGTCGCGACCTCGGCATCCGACGCGGCGTCCCCTCCGTTCCCGAAGGCGCTGCCCATCTTCAGTCTCACCCAAAAGTCCAGCATGTCGTATTCGCCCCAGTAGAAACAGGAGATGACTCTTCCTGTCTTATTATCCATCACGGCAGCCCCGTTCACTAACTGCGTATTGTCCACCTTGGACTTAAAGGTCACCGTCGCCTCGTCGTCATTTATGGGAATAACCCGGTAGCGGTAATAGCGCTTGTTTTTTTCATTGAAGGGGGAGAGTAGGGCACCCCCTTGCATGGTTTCGTTATAGATGGTCGGTCGCAGGTAATTGCCTGCCACTTCCATAGCCTTACGGTGATGGGGAAATGTCGAAGCTGCCAGCAACAATTCAGTCGACTCCTTGCCGTCTGACATCGTGCTACGGCTGATAGTCTCCATCAAGTGAGCCCTACGGGCGCCGTGCGCGACAAACCACATCGTCGGGACTGGTAACAAAGCCAGGTTGCGGCGCTCAACATTCAGGCGAAATTTGTTATAGACATAAATTGTTGTGTCCGGCAATAGCAACTGTTGCTGCAACATGCCATAGGCAAACAGCCGCGACAACAGGCTGTCGGGCCTTTCCGCCATGCTGCCATATATCGGCAGCATCGGCAGTAGCAATAAAAGCAATGCCGGCAATCGTCTTACCATTTAATATATCGTCTCTATTTTGCCACAAAAATAATAAAAATAAATTGGTTGCAAAGCACCCGGTCGATGAATTCTTCAAAGAAACTCCTTGTTGACTCATCCATCGACACATGGGAGCATTTAATATAGTAATAACAAAAAGAAGACCAGCCTGTTAACTTAAAACTTCTGCAAACTGCTTTAACGAAACGGCATAACAATGGCAGAAAATGCTCTCTGGAAAATCGCAAAAGAAATGTTAAAATGACCCGTTTTCATGTTGCTTGCCCACCTCTTTCATATATAGACCGCTATTTTTTATCCTCACGGAGGCCCAATAGGGTTGCAAAAGCCCCCTAATTGAAGGATGAAACTATTGGTTTTACCACGCAAAACGCCCCCAGTCGGTTCGCGAAACCTATCCAAATGCGAAGTGGAAGGTGAAGAATGAAGGACAGATAAACTGCTTCTTGCTGATAAACAGCAAGTTGCGAAAAACACGGAAATACCTTCCAGCCGACAGCAGATTTATTTTTCGTGGCTGGAAAACGAATCTGGAGGCAGTAAAATTTTCAGTTATGGAAAAGGTTAATGGAGGAATGAGGAATGAGGAATGAGAATGGTGGGAGAAATGTTTGGCTGTTGGTAAAAATCAAGCTATTTATTTTTCTCTTCTTTCGTTTTTTTGTACTTTCGCAAGCGAAAAGGTAACAATAACGAATAGACTATAGCCAAAATGAAAAAGAGTTTATTGCAGGCAGCCCGTTCGGCTTATCAGCCGAAACTGCCTAAAGGCCTTCAGGGCTCAGTGCGTGCCGTTGAAGGAAAGGAAACGCAGAGTGTAGGAAACCAAGAGGAAATAAAGGCGTTGTTCCCCAACACATACGGCATGCCCCTCGTGGAATTTGTTCCAGGTGAGGGAACATCTGATAAGCGCCTCAATGTTGGAATTATACTCTCCGGCGGACAGGCTCCCGGCGGTCACAATGTGATTTGCGGGCTTTTCGATGGCATCAAGCGATTGAACAAGGAGAACAAATTGTATGGGTTCCTGATGGGCCCTGGTGGACTCGTTGACCATCAGTATATGGAACTTACAGAGGAACTGATTGACGAATACCGTAATACGGGCGGTTTCGACATGATCGGCAGTGGCAGGACCAAACTGGAAACCGTGGAACAATTTGAGAAAGGAAGGGAAATCCTGCAACAGTTGAACATCACTGCCCTCGTTATTATTGGCGGTGACGACTCGAACACCAATGCGTGTGTGCTGGCCGAGTACTATGCTGCCAAGAAATACGGCATTCAGGTAGTGGGATGTCCCAAGACCATCGACGGTGACCTGAAGAATGAACAGATAGAAACATCTTTCGGGTTCGATACAGCCACTAAAACCTATGCCGAACTGATTGGAAATATTGAGCGCGACTGTAATTCAGCCCGCAAATATTGGCATTTTATAAAACTGATGGGGCGGAGTGCCTCGCACATCGCACTTGAATGCGCCCTTCAGACACAGCCCAACATCTGTCTCATATCGGAAGAAATAGAACAGGAAGACAAGACGCTGAACGCGATTGTTGAGGAAATCGCTGGTGTGGTAGCCAGAAGAGCGGCCGCAGGAATGGGATACGGAACCGTTCTCATTCCGGAAGGGCTTATTGAATTCATCCCCTCTATAGGCCGATTGATACAAGAACTGAACGACCTGCTTGCCCTTCACGGGGATGACTATCGTGATTTGGAGCCTCAGGCACAACGCGTGTATATCATGGAACATCTTTCTGCAGAAAATGCCGCTACTTTCGGAACTTTGCCTGAAGGTGTGGCAAGGCAACTCTCCCTCGACAGAGACCCACACGGAAATGTGCAGGTGTCGCTTATTGAGACAGAAAAGCTCATCTCTGACATGGTGGCTGCCAAATTGGAAGAATGGAAAAATAAAGGTAAATACACCGGCAAGTTTGCAGCACTGCATCACTTCTTTGGGTATGAAGGCCGCTGTGCCGCACCGTCGAACTTCGATGCCGACTATTGTTATGCACTGGGCCAAAGTGCCGCCCAACTGATATTCAACGACAAGACAGGCTATATGGCAATTGTCAAGAATACGACGAAACCTACCGACGAATGGAAGGCCGGAGGTGTGCCCATCACCATGATGATGAACATGGAACGGCGAAACGGGGTGATGAAACCAGTGATCAGAAAAGCCCTTGTAGACCTTGATGGAAAACCATTCAAGACACTGGTTGCCAACAGAGAGAAATGGGCTGCGGAGACCTGCTACATCTATCCTGGCCCCATTCAATACTGGGGACCGACATCCGTCTGCGACCAACCAACGAAGACACTTCAATTGGAACAAGAATAGCACTGCAGAAAAGGCCTCCTTCATGCGTTTAAGCTGATAGAGGCCTTTTCTCTTATTCCCTTTGTCTTTCACCCTTAATCCTTATTTATAATATTGGCACCAACAAGAAAACATAGCAGAATGACGGTTGCCCGGAAGAAAAAACGCGGACGGCGCAGACACCGCCATCCGGCTCTTTGGATCGGGGGTGTCCTAATGATTGGACTCTATGTCTGGGCTTTCTACCATTTCTTTGTCGGGCCTACAGGTTTCAGATGGAGGGCCATGTATGGAGATGCGCATTATCCTCAAGGATATGAGATACATGGCATAGACATATCGCACTATCAAGACAATATAGACTGGAACAAATTGAAACAGGCAAGGGTAACGGGCTGTCCGC
Organism: uncultured Prevotellaceae bacterium; assembly: GCA_937877605.1. GTDB lineage: Bacteria > Bacteroidota > Bacteroidia > Bacteroidales > Bacteroidaceae > Prevotella. The sequence goes on from CALFJA010000120.1 coordinate 19,501, forward strand.
TACGGTTTGTTTTTGTGAAGTCGACGGAGGGTGCCTCAAAGGTGGACAAGAATTTCAAAAAGAATTTTCTTCATGCCAAGGAGAATGGCTTCATCAGGGGAGCCTACCATTTCTGGAGTAACAAGTCAACAGCACGGCAACAAGCCTATTTCTTCCTGGAAAAGGTTCAGCTGAAGAAAGGCGATCTCCCACCAGTTCTCGACATTGAACATCTTCCAGCCGAAATGAATGTGAAGGTCTTTCAAAGGGATGTGCTTGAATGGCTTCGCATAGTGGAAAGTTGCTATGGCGTAAAGCCTATTATCTATACCTATTATAAATTTAAGGAATCCTATCTAAACACTCCGGAGTTTGAAGAATATCCGTTTTGGATTGCCCACTACTATGTGCCAGAGATGGTCTACAAAGGCTCCTGGAATTTCTGGCAGCACACCGATGCGGGAAAATTGCCTGGTATTAGAGGCAATGTGGATTTGGATGTATTCAATGGTTCTTATTATGAACTACTGCAGATGACTATCGGCGGAGTGGAAGAATAAACCCTGCTCGGGTTATTGCTTGAAAACCAACGAACACCAGTTGCCACATTCTGCTTGTCCGATGGGTGAGAGCCCCAATGCTTTTGCTTGCCGAACAAGCATGGATGCATCTTCATCGTAGAATCCGCTGATAATCAAAATACCTCCTTTTGACAAAGCCGTACAAAAACGCGGCATATCCTGGAGCAGGATGTTCCTGTTGATGTTTGCCAAGACAACATCTGCTTTTCCATGCATCTTCCTCAAACAACTGGCATCGCCTTGGGTGGCCTCCACACTGGAGATACCATTGATGTGGGCATTATGAACAGTATTACGCACACTCCATTCATCAATATCGTAGGCAAATACATGCTTGGCACCGCATTTCACCGCAGCGATACTCAGAATACCACTTCCGCATCCGGCATCAATCACCGTTTTTTCCATCAATTCCGTGTGCAGGATCTGCTCCAGCATCATCTGAGTGGTTTGGTGGGTTCCTGTGCCAAAAGCCTGGCAGGCATCAATGGCTATGGCATATTTATATTTCTCCAAGGAATACTCGACAGGCAATGGATGTTTGGCATCATATACGATCATGGCATTGTCTATTAATATGGGCGCAAACCCCTCAGATTCCCATGCTTCGTTCCAGTTCTTGTTTTCTGCCTCGTCAATCTGATAGGTAATACTAACGCTTTCAAGTGGAAATGTGTTAATGCATTCCCTAAGTTTCATAGGGTCGAAGAGTCGCTTCTGGACATAACCTACGAGTTGTTCCCCATTGTTTTCGAAAGCTTCGAATCCAGCATCTGCCACCTGGCTGGCAAGAATCTCGCCGGCAATGGTGGCAAGTTCTTCGCTGCAGTCAAGGGAAAAGCGACATTTCAAGTATTCCATAGTTAAAACTCTTAATGGTGATATTTCATGGGCAAAAATATTAAAAAATAGGGAAATTCTTCCTGTTCTTAGGGTTTTTCCCTATTTTTGCATTGTTACAAGTCATTATATTTGTGGCACTAAAATTAAATATTCATGCTATGAAAAGATTAACATTTGCTTTCATGCTTTCCCTGATGGTTACCACAGCCGTCCAGGCACAGGTAGATGACCTTTATTTCACCCCGAAAAAGGCAAAGCCTGCAACACCATCTACAAATACAGATGTTGCCACATCCTCATCTACTCATTTCCGCGATGTGGATGAATACAACCGCCGTGGAAAGTATTGGAGCCATTATCAGAAGATTGCTACTGATGCTAATGGTAACGATATCATAGAATTCCAGCAAGGCGCGGGTGTATATCCAGACTCAACCTATGTAGACACCACCTTTGTCGTGAAACAGTTGGCTGCTGCCGATATTGGCGATTATTATTACTCTCGTCAACTCTCGCGTTTCGACGGTTACTATGCCCCTTGGTCGTACTATTCCTTCTGGTATGGACCCAATTATGGCTGGTACGATCCGTGGTATGGGCCTTATTATTCCCATTGGTATAATCCTTGGTACTATACGGCCTGGTACGGTGCCTATGCCCCATACTGGGGATACCCCTACGGGTATTATCCATATTATGGTTGGGGATATTATCCTCATTGGGGGCATCCTCGCCCGACCTCCTATACCTCCAATTCTTGGGGTGGCGGACACAATGGGAAGCCAACCTACCGTAATGGTCAGTTCGGAGGGCGTAGCACACAATCGTCCTCTCGCACGACACCTTATAAGCATTCAACCACCCAGTCCCGTCCGGTATTCGGAGGAAATTCGGGCAGTTATCAGCGCACATCACCCTCTTCGGGTTCATTTGGCGGCCGCTCTGGTGGCGGATCGTTTGGTGGCGGTTCGAGTAGGAGTGGCTCCTTCGGTGGCGGCGGTCACTTCGGTGGCAGAAGATGATAGACATTTGAAATAACCAATAACCAATATAAGAATGAAAAAGTTATTCACTATTCTTTTCCTTGGCTTGACGACCATAACCGTCGCCCAGGAAACCTACGAAGACGCCAATCTTGCTTCTTCCGACCTTAACGGAACAGCTCGCTATGTTGCCATGGGTGGAGCCATGGACGCTTTGGGGGCAGACATCTCTACGATAGGAACGAACCCTGCAGGTATAGGACTCTTCCGTACAAGCACCATCAATCTTTCCGGCGGATTTGTTTCCCAGCCTGGCGGTGGAGATACAAAAGTTAGTCTTGATCAAGTCGGCTTTGTCTATGCACTTAAATCCACTCCTAACTCCTTCTTCAATGTTGGTTTCAACTATCACAAGAGTAAGAACTTCAATCAGATTCTTTCAGTAGCAGACCGGCTGCAAAATGCCTCTCTCAACAAACTCACCTACATAAAAGGAGCTGAAGGCTATCTCTTCGATGATAATGGCAGAGACTACATAACTAGTACTCGCCTTGATGAAATTATTGCAAATTCCGTGCTCTGGGAAGAGGATGCGCAAGCCTATCTCTACAAGAACGCTACCGGCTATATCTTCGACCGTAAGCACAAGGGATACATTGGAGACTACGACTTCAACCTCAGCGGAAACATTCACGACCGATGGTATTGGGGCGTTACCTTGGGCATACATGATGTGCACTACAAGGCAAACACAAACTATTCAGAGGCATTGGAACCCAATGGGTTGAACCTCGACGAAATGAATATCCTCGATGAACGCCGTATTTCAGGTGTTGGCATCGATGCAAAGCTCGGTGTTATCTGGCGGCCAGTTGAGACATCTCCCTTCCGAGTAGGCTTGAGCCTTGCCACTCCGACCTTCTACGACCTTGAGTCGGAGTCGCTCACATATAATGGTCGCGACCGCGTTTCTTCCTATTACAAGTTCAAACTCAACACTCCGTGGAAACTTGGCCTTAGCCTTGGGCATACCTTTGGGACCAACTTCGCCATCGGTGCTGTCTACGAATATGCCGACTACAGCCATATTGATAACCGTATCAATGACGGTTGGGACGGCTGGGAAGACTACAGCCACAAAGACCGTGACATGAACGCACATACCAAAGAGACCTTGAAGGGAGTTTCCGCCATTAAGCTTGGAGCGGAATATAAGGTTACTCCGGCATTTGCACTGCGTGCTGGATACAACTATGTGTCGCCGCTCTTTGACAAGAATGCTGCAAAGGGAGCTTTTGCCAACGGAAACTTGGTAGAGTCTTATGGCATCTATTTCTCTTCAACCGCCGACTATACTAATTGGCAGGATACCCATCGGTTTACCTGCGGTGCAGGATACGCCCATCGCAACTGGACGGTCGACCTGGCCTATCAATACAGCCAAACTGACGGAGAATACCATCCTTTCATGAACTATTATTCCACCGACGCTGCAATGAACAACATTGCCAACTTCGTCAATGTTTCCAACAAGCGCCATCAACTTCTCTGTACAGTGGGATATAAATTCTAATTGCATTTCCATAAATGGCTTAACGGCTTGCAGCAATGCAGGCCGTTTTTTTCGGTGTTATTAATACCTTAATAAAATTTGTCGCAGCAATGCACAAATTGAAATAATTTTTGTATTTTCGCCGTGACTTACATTGCTATCATAATGAAAAGACTTTTACTATCCTTTGTGGCAGTGGTGCTTGCCATGCTGGCCATGGCCCAACCGAGGACAGCAAAGCGTGAGTTCCGTGGAGCTTGGATCCAGTGTGTGAACGGACAATTTCAAGGACTTTCCACCCAGACGATGCAGAAAACTCTTAGCAGCCAGCTTGACGAACTGCAAAAAGACGGAGTCAATGCCATTATCTTTCAGGTCCGTCCCGAATGCGACGCTTTGTACGAAAGTAGCCTGGAACCCTGGAGCAGGTTCCTAACAGGTGTTCAAGGACAGGCGCCACAACCTTATTGGGATCCCTTGAAATGGATGATTGACGAATGTCATCAGCGTGGAATGGAACTGCATGCCTGGATAAATCCGTTCAGGGCAAAGACCAAGGGAACCACCAGTCTGGCAAAGAACCATATCGCCCTCCGCCAGCCAGCATCGGTATTTTCCTACGATGGACTGCTCATCCTTGACCCAGGGCTTCCGCAGAACAGGGAATACATCTGCAAGGTGGTTGACGATATAGTGGCACGCTACGACATCGACGGACTTCACATTGACGACTATTTCTATCCTTACCCCGTGGCAGGAATCTCCATCCCCGATGACAATACCTATATTAATTATAGCAATGGCATTGCTGATCGTGGCGACTGGCGCCGATACAATGTTAATTTGTTTATTGAGCAACTCGGTCAGACCATCCACCAGCGCAAACCATGGGTGAAGTTTGGCGTGAGCCCTTTCGGTATCTATCGCAACAAGCGCAATGCACCGGATATAGGCAGCGATACGAATGGCTTACAGAACTATGATGACCTTTACGCTGATGTACTCCTATGGGTAAACAATGGCTGGGTGGATTATTGTGTACCGCAAATCTACTGGGAGATTGGCAACAAGGCGGCCGACTACGAGAAGTTGATAGGATGGTGGAACCGCTATGCATCGACCCGTCCGCTGTTCATTGGGGAAGACATTGAACGCACTGTGAAGCATGCTGATCCAAGCAATCCTCAGCAACATCAGATGGCGGCAAAGTACAGGCTTCACGATCAAAGCCGTAATGTCCAAGGTACAGTCCTCTGGTATGCCAAGGCGTGTGTGGACAATACCGGCAACTACGGGACACTGCTTCGGGACCATTTTTGGCGTTATCCGGCCCTGCATCCACAGATGCCTTTCATTGACGGTAAGGCTCCGAAGGCTCCAAAGAAGGTAATGCCTGTATGGACCAGCGACGGATATCTGTTGTTCTGGACAGCACCAAAGTTCAAAAAGTGGGGTGATGAAACTGTGCGCTATGTGGTCTATCGTTTTGCCAAGGGAGAGCGCATAAACCTGGACGACCCATCGAAAATTGTTGCCATTACCTCCGACACACATTTGAAGCTTCCGTACGAGAACGGCAATGTCAAATACACCTATGTCGTTACTGCACTCGACCGTATGAGTAATGAAAGTAAGGGCGTGACGAAAAAGATAAAATTGTAATATGGTTAATTGACGATAGCGAACAAACTTAGCTCTTCCACTTTTAAACAGATATGAAAAAGTTACTATCAACATCTCTTGAACAGAAGTTCCTTGCATTGTTGGAACAAATTGCCAAGCTTTATCCCCAGTCGGAAGAGGAGAGCCATTTTACCGATATTCACCTTCGTTTTTTGTCCGAAGCAGCCGATTTGGTCGCTTTTGACGACGAAGATAAAGAATTGGGCCGCCTCTCCCTAAGTGATGTAGCGAACCAAGATTCCGGATTTCCTTTGGAGGCATTGGCTGCAGAGTTGCGTGTCCTTCTCCAGGCGAATGCCCATGTGGCAGAGGCACCAGGATTAAGCAAGCCCTACAGCTATACACTTGAAGACGAAGATGGCGAGCAAGTGGCAGAATTGTATATTACGGACGATGAACTTGCTATTCTCGGCGGCGACTTGATGAAAGGACTGGATGAGGAACTTGACAGCTTCTTGGAGAAGTTGATTGAATCGTAATGTGCATGAAGGATAAGATTATTAACAATATATGATTTAGGACATGAGCAAGAAAACAATTCTCGTAACGGGAGGAACCGGTTTCATTGGTTCACACACGACAGTGGAACTCCAGCAAGCAGGTTACGATGTGGTGGTCATTGACAACCTTTCCAATTCCAAGATTGAGGTCTTGGACGGTATTGAAAAGATTACGGGCATCCGTCCGGCATTCGAAAAGGTCGACCTTCAGGATTTCAACGCCACGAGGGGAGTCTTCGAGAAGTATCCGGAAATTGAGGGTATCATCCACTTCGCAGCGTCCAAGGCTGTGGGTGAAAGTGTGGAGAAGCCTTTGCTTTATTATCGCAACAACATCACCTCGCTCATCAATCTGCTGGAACTGATGCCGCAATACAATGTGAAGGGCATCATCTTCTCTTCCAGTTGTACGGTGTATGGGCAGCCTAGTAACGAAAACCTTCCCGTGACGGAACAGGCACCGATACAGAAGGCGCTCTCTCCCTACGGCAACACAAAGCAAATAAACGAGGAAATCATTCAGGATTACATCCACAGCGGCGCACCAATCAAGTCAATCATACTGCGCTATTTCAATCCAATAGGAGCACACCCTTCTGCCAACATCGGTGAGTTGCCGCTCGGTGTGCCGATGAACCTGATTCCCTTCGTAACACAGACAGCCATCGGTGTGCGCAAGCAACTGAAGATTTTCGGCAACGACTATGGTACTCCCGACGGTACTTGCATCCGCGACTACATCTATGTGGTCGATCTTGCCAAGGCACATGTGGTGGCCATGACCCGCGTGCTGGAAGAAGATGGCGATGCCGTGGAGTTTTTCAACATCGGGACTGGTCGTGGCGTCAGTACGCTCGAAGTGGTGGAAGGCTTTGAACGAGCTACGGGAGTGAAACTCAACTGGGAGTATGCTCCGCGCCGCGAAGGTGATATCGAAAAAGTTTGGGGCAATGTAGACCATGCCAACAAAGTGTTGGGCTGGAAAGCCGAAACTCCATTGGACGAAGTTTTGCGTACGGCCTGGGAATGGCAGAAGAAACTCCGTGAAGATGGAGTCATGTAAAAAAACTGAAGAAAAAATTGTCTGCGTGCGGAAAAAACAGTAATTTTGCACCCGCTGTTACGAGATAGCAGCAATAAGTCAAACAATTAACAACAAAAAACAAATGGCAACAAAAATCAGACTGCAACGCGGTGGCCACAAAGGATACGCTGTTTATCGTATCGTAGTCGCCGATGTTCGCGCACCACGTGATGGTCGCTTCACTGAGAAACTGGGAACATACAATCCTAACACTGTTCCCGCAACTGTAGACTTGAATTTTGAAAGAGCGCTTTATTGGGTTGAGACTGGTGCACAGCCAACCGATACTGTGCGCACCATCCTGAAGAAGGAGGGTGTTTATCTGATGAAGCACCTCCGCGGTGGTGTTCGCAAGGGCGCATTCGACGAGGAAACTGCTCAGAAGAGATTTGCTGAATGGAAAGAAGTGAAGGTAAAGGCTATGGAAGGCCTTGTTGAGAACGAAATTATCAACAAGCGCAATCTCGCAGCCGCTCGCCTGAAAGACGAGAAGGCAAAGAACGAAGCCCTGGCCAAGAAGATTGCAGAGAAGAAGGCCGCTGCTGTTGCAGAAGCCGCTCCTGCCGAAGAACCTGCTGAGGAAGCACCCGTTGAGGAAACTCCTGCAGAATAATTCTCCACAGGCAAGCAAAACAAAAGGTGTCTCGATTTTGAGGCACCTTTTTTGTTTGTCACCAGCGGCCGACTTGCTTGACGCCTTTGACCGTCTTCAGTTTTTTGATAATCGCATCCAGATGTGAGGTGTCGTCGAGCATGATGACGATTGTTCCGCTGAAAAGCCCGTCGTGTGAATCGACATTGATATTGCGGATGGTTAGTTTCTCCTCTTTGGAAATGATGTTCGTAATGTTGTTGATAATGCCGATATCGTCCTGGCCTACGACTTTCAGGGTGATGTTGTACTTTGAGGCTCCCTTGCCGCTCCATTGCGCTTTCACCACACGGTAGGGGTGGTGAAGTTGCATGTCGCGGGCATTAGGACAACTCATCCTGTGTATCTTGATGCCGTTGTTCACCGTGACGAATCCGAAAATCTTGTCACCATAGATGGGCTGGCAGCATTTTGCCAGCGTGTAGTCAACACCCTTCAGGTTCTGATCAATCACCAGCACATCGTCGTTTTCCTTCAGTTGCTGCTCGTTGGGATTGTTGTACAGGAACTCCTCTGCCGAGAGCGACGGCTTCGGCTGTTCTTTCTGGCCGAGGGTGCCGGTCTCTTTCAGTTCAAGGTATTTGTCTATTACATCACTGGCGTTGAGCTTGTTGTCGGCCAACTGCTTGTAGAACTCAGTAGTTTCCTTGAAGCCAAGTTTCTTTACCAGTTGTGACATGATGGCTTCTTCCAGTTCTATCTTCCTGTTTTTCAGCCGGCGCTCCAGCAGTTCCTTGGCGTAGAGACCGTCCTTTATTTGTGTTTCCTTCAGGGCCAGTTTGATTTTTGACTTGGCGCGCGGCGATTTCACAATGCCAAGCCAACTCTGGTTGGGCTTTTGGGTCGACGAGGTGAGTATTTCCACGGTGTCGCCTGAATGCAGTTCCTGCTTGATGGGAACATTCTTCCCGTTAACACGGCCGCCGATACATCTGTTGCCCACACCGGAGTGGATGTGGTAGGCAAAGTCAAGGATGGTGGCACCGTGGGAGAGTTTCATCAAATCCCCCTTCGGTGTAAAAACAAAGACATCTTCGTCCAGTTTCCGTGCGGTGTAGGTGTCGTCCGTCCCATTTGCATCGTCGGCGCTTTCCAGCGCAGCCCGCACATTGGCAAGCCACTTGTCCATGCCTTGTTCGCCTTTGACTCCCTTGTAGCGCCAATGGGCGGCGAGCCCGTGTTCGGCAATCTCGTCCATGCGTTCAGTCCGGATCTGTATCTCCACCCATTTGCCCTCAGGCCCCTGCACAGTGGTATGAAGGCTCTCGTAGCCATTGCTCTTGGGCACCGAAAGCCAGTCGCGCAGGCGTTTCGGATTGGGAACATACATGTCGGTGACGATGGAATAGACCTGCCAGCATTGTTGCTTTTCCTTTTCCACGGGCGAATCCAGTATGATGCGAATGGCAAACAGGTCGTAGATTCCCTCGAAGCCACAGCGTTGCTTCTTCATCTTCTGCCAGATGGAATGGATTGATTTTGTGCGTCCCTTAATGTGGAATTTCAGCCCGGCATCCGTCAGGTTTTTCTCGATAGGAGTGATGAAATCGGCTATATATTTGTCGCGTGAGCGTTTCGTCGCACTCAGTTTTTCCCTGATCATGTAGTAGGCCTCGTGTTCCAGATATTTTAGGCTGAGGTCTTCCAACTCGCTCTTCAGCTGATAGAGTCCCAGCTTATGCGCCAGCGGGGCGTAGAGATAGGAGGCTTCCTTGCTGACGAGCATCTTGGTCTCATCGTCTTCGTGATCGCGTATCTGGCGCATCAGGTTCAGGCGGTCGGCAATCAGGATGAGTACTACGCGCATATCCTCGGCAACGGTCAGCAGCAGATTGCGGAAGTTTTCGCTTTCCGTTGCACGGTTCCTGTTCATGATGTCTTTGACTTTCATCAGACCGCGCACTATCACTACGACATCGTTCCCAAAGTCGTCCTCCATCTCTTTTTCACTGAACAGCTGGCAGGCATTGGAATGAAACAGCAGCAAGGCAATCATGCTGTCGCGCTTTAGTCCGATGCTTTCAACGGCAAGCTCGGTGGTCTGCAGGGCATGCAGGATGGGATTAAGCCCGAGAGGAGTGGGCACAATTTTACCTTCACGCTGCGCACAGAGCAGGTAATAGTCCAACTTATCCTGGTCATCGGCAGTGATTCCTATGACAGGATTGGTTGAAAGCCGTTGGTAAAGTTCTTCCAGCAGCTGTTTTTCCTGTTCCGAAAAGCGTAAAAAATGAAGCGGCATACCTATTGATGTTAAATCTATGCAAAGGTAATTAATTCATCCTTGATACCCAAATGCGCATTTGTTTTTAATATTTTTTGTCATTCACGGGGTTTTGCTTACTTTTGAAGTCGAGACTTGTTCACTCGTTTACCAGTCTACAAAAACACACCTAACCTAAACTCTAATTATATGTTATCAGAGAAAGACCTACAACAGATTGCCCTCCGCGGAATTTCGGAAGAGCAACTAAATGCGCAACTGCAACAGATTGAGCAGGGCTTCCCCTTCCTGCGCCTGGATGCCGCCGCCAGCATCGGCAATGGCATCGTTGCCACCGATGTTGAACAGCGTGCCGAACTGTGCCGTGAATGGGACGACTACAAGGCAGAAGGCAAGTCCATTGTTAAGTTTGTACCGGCATCTGGTGCGGCCAGCCGTATGTTCAAGGACATGTTCGCCTTCTTATCTGCACCCTATGATGCTCCCACTACCGACTTTGAAAAGACCTTCTTTGCCAACATTCGGAAGTTTGCCTTCCGCGAGGCACTGTGCAAGAAATGCCAGGATAACGAGGGAAAGCACATTCGTGAACTACTGGCCGACGAAAGCTATAAGCCCATCGTGGCTAATATGCTCGAAACCAAAGGGCTGAACTACGGTTTCCTTCCGAAGGGGCTCCTGCAGTTCCATGAATACGAAGATGGTGTGCGTACGGCCATGGAAGAACACTTGGTGGAAGCTGCACAGTATGCTGCCTCCGACGGGAAGGCCAATGTGCATTTCACCGTCAGCCACGAGCACCTCGCACTGTTCCAGCAGATGGTAAATGAAAAGGCAGAGAGCTACGGTAAGAAGTTCGGCCTGCAATACAACATCACCTTCTCCGAGCAGAAACCCAGCACCGACACGGTTGCGGCCAACATGGACAACACACCGTTCCGCAACGATGACGGCTCGTTGCTGTTCCGACCGGGCGGACACGGGGCGTTGATTGAGAACCTCAACGAGATTGATGCCGATGTGGTGTTCATCAAGAACATCGACAATGTGGTGCCCGACCGCCTGAAGGACGAGACCACCGAATACAAGAATGTGATTGCCGGCTTGTTGGTGCACCTGCAGAAGCGCGTCTTCGACTATCTGCGGCTGCTTGACAAGGGTGACTTGGATCGCCGCAAGTTGGATGAAATCCTGCATTTCGTTGAATCGGAACTGTTCTGCCGCAAAGCCGATGCCGCCAACCTTTCCGACGACGGCCTGAAAGCCTATCTCCACAAGAGACTGAATCGCCCGATGCGTGTCTGCGGCGTGGTGAAGAATGTGGGCGAACCAGGCGGAGGGCCGTTCCTCACCTATAATCAGGATGGTACCGTCAGCCTCCAAATCCTCGAGTCGAGCCAGATTGACAAGAACAACGAGGAATATGTGCGCATGTTCAACGAGGGCACGCACTTCAATCCCGTTGATTTGGTCTGCGCCACCAAGGACTACAAGGGGCAGCCCTTCAACCTCAAGGACTATGTCGACCGCCAGACGGGCTTCATCAGCTACAAGAGCAAGAACGGCCGTGAACTGAAGGCACTCGAATTGCCTGGCCTGTGGAACGGTGCCATGAGCGACTGGATAACGGTGTTTGTGGAAGTACCACTGGGCACCTTCAATCCCGTGAAGACCGTCAACGACCTGCTTCGTCCGCAGCATCAGGGCAAGGCATTGCACTAAATGATCCGGCGGAGTAGGGGGATTCCCCCTTGCTCCGCTTTTATTTTGTCTGTAAAAAACATCTTTGGAAAAAGAAAACGGCAAAAAAGTTTGGAATATAAAAAAATACTTTTACCTTTGCAGCGCATTAAATGTTTCGGTACATCCGACAATCTGCATGGAAGTTTGGGTGAGTGGCTGAAACCAGCAGTTTGCTAAACTGCCGTGCGGGTAACCGTACCGGGGGTTCGAATCCCCCAGCTTCCGCAGCATTTCAATGCTTATCCGGTGGATTCATCTAATGGTTAGGATACAAGATTCTCAATCTTGGCATAGGGGTTCGATTCCCCTATCCACTACAAAGGCTCCCAGTTGGCTGGGAGTCTTTTTTTGTTTCCGAAAAAGAGTTCTGAAACATCTGAGAGACATAACTCCCCTGACCCCTCTTTGCTAAAGAGGGGAAGTCTGGACTCCTCCCTTGAAACAAGGGAGGCTGGGAGCGTTCTGAAAAGTCAGAGATTTGTCTTTTCAACCGCTTGATTTCCAACGAATTGCGTTTAAGGCTCAAATGCAATCCGTTTGGGGCTCTTTCGCATGCCGTTTGGGCGGCAGTTACAATGCGTTTAGGGCCAAAACGGAAAATCGCTTCAAAGTAAAAGCAGCAGGGTGGTGTGCCTCTGCTGCTTTTACTTTTTGTGAGCGGTAGACGAGGTTCGAACTCGCGACCCTCAGCTTGGGAAGCTGATGCTCTGCCAACTGAGCTACTACCGCACTGCCTTTCCTGGAGCCGATACCGGGACTCGAACCCGGGACCTACGCATTACGAATGCGTTGCTCTACCAACTGAGCCATATCGGCATGCTGTGCTTTCAGGGTGCAAATGTAATGAAAAGTTTGTGAACGGGAAAATATTTTTTAATGTTTATGCCCTTCCTATGACAAGTCCTGAAAAAAAAGGAAGGCACCCGATTCGGATGCCTTCCTGCTATGGTGAAGTAGTGGCGGTTTTACTTTATCACCACTTTCTTTCCGTTCACGATATAGACTCCGCGCTGGAGGTTGCCGTTCTTCACACGACGGCCGTCGAGGGTATAGATGGCAGCATTGTCCAGTCCGTTGTCTGTAGATGTTTCCAGTCCTACGATGCCTGTTGTCTCATCGGCAAAGGCAAACCCGTTGGCCTGTACGAGCGACGCCTTGTTGTTAGGAACCACCAGGTAGGCCTTGTGGGCTCCGTTGGTGAAGGCAGCACCGCCGCTTGCACCCCAGTACCAGCCGAGCGTGCCTGCATCCTGGGCGGCGTTGAGCGAAAGCTTGTAGTACTTGGCACCGCCTGTGGTCGTGGCTGCCTCGTTCGAACCACTCATGTCGCTGTTGCCGTCAGGGTCGGCTGTCGTGCTGGTTACAAAGAATTCGTAGGTGGCAGGTGTCGCGGAGTAAATCACAACAGCCTCGCCGGCTGGAATAATCGATTCGGCGGCATAGGTCTTGCTACGCTCAGGCTTGCCGCTGTCGTTGATCTTGTAGGTGTAGGCCGTAACATTCGTAGGCACAATCAGGTTCAGGTCGCCGTAATACATCGTACCATACTGCGCCGCAGAAATGGTGGAGGTGATGTATTCAACACGCTTGTAGAGCTGGATGGCTTTCTGATTCGTGTAGGAACTAGACCTATAGTAACGATATCTGTTATTGGTTGTTCCTGTGGCACTATTGAAACGCAGGTATGCACCACCACTACCAACGATGTTTACATTGCCACTACTATCGAATGAAATGGAGTTCGCATATCCAGTACTTTCGTTGTTTTTGTCCATGCCGTTTGAATCTGAAGTTTTTCCAATCCAGTAACCGGAGGCACTCTTGATGTTGTAGTTTGATGAACCTTCTGTAATGGTGAACGAACTAGCATCAATAGCATCTGTTGCTGTGATGTAGTTTGGCGTCTTGTCTGTATTTATGGTAACAGAAATGTAGTTGGCTGTCACATCGAGATTTGACAGTGAACCATCAAAAGCATTGGGGCCGCTTTCATATACAATCAGATACTTTTCTCCGCTGACCAGTTCGTCGGTAGAGGTTATCTTCACATAGCGTGCGCTGGTGGTTGATGTGGAGGCACTGATGGTGTAGGTGGCCGATGCCACTTCGCTGTTGGTATAGCCCGACAGCACAGCGATGGCTTTGATTGTGGTTGTTGCGCTAACAGGAATTGCGGTGCTATATACCGACGAAGCGGTAGTTGGTGTGTCACCGTTAGTTGTATAGTAGATGGTAGCACCGTCGGTGGCGCAGCTGATGGTCACGCTCTGCGCCGAGGTGTAGGTACCGCCTGCCGGTGAGAAGGTCGGGGTCTCTACCTGCGGAATATTGATGGTGTAGGTGGCCGTTGCCACTTCACTGTTGGTCATGCCGCTCTTCACGGCCAGGGCCTTGATGGTGGCCGTCGACGAAACGCTGATGGCACTGCTGTAGACCGATGAAGATGTAGTCGGCGTACTGCCGTCGGTGGTGTAGTAGATGGTTGCACCACTGGTAGTGCTGCTAATGGTTACACTCTGTGCCGAAGTGTAAGTTCCGGCGGCCGGCGAGAAAGTCGGAGTTTCCACTGCGGAAGAAGTAGAGGCCTTCTGCTTATACAGTTGTACAAAAACACCAGTGGAGCTCGAGTAGCAACGGAACTTTAAATTACTTGTGCTTGTGTTGAACCGTATATAATAACCTGATGTTCCGACATTTTGTATCTGGAATAAGTTCGAAGATACAGAAATTGCCCATTTTGCTGTGTTCGCAGTTGTATTTTCTGCGGTATGTAATGCATTCGAGCTACTCGTCAATGCAAGGTAATAACTATTAGTTGCATCATAGAATGTCCATGCACCGCTTGAACCGCCTAAGGTCAATGGAGCCACACTGCTTCCGTTTGTGTCAGTTCCCAGATTGATGACATTGCTTGATGGCGTTACTGTAACAGTTGTGCCCCAATTGGATGATACGCCAGTGTATGCATAATATGTATCACTATAATTGGCAACCAGCAGGTATTTTGCTCCGGCTTCTAAATCACTGGTGGAGGTAATCAGTTCGTATTCGTCATCGCTGCTACTGCTGCCGCCACCACCACTCTCGTTAATCGTGTAGGCAGCCGATGCCACTTCGCTATTGGTCATGCCTGACTTCACGGCAATTGCCTTGATGGTCATGCTTGAAGAAACTGCAATGGCACTGCTGTATACTGACGAAGATGTCGTTGGTGTTGTCCCGTCGGTGGTGTAATAGATGGTAGCACCGCTTGTTGAGCAACTGATGGTAACGCTCTGGGCTGCGGTATAAGTGCCGGCGGCCGGCGAGAAAGTCGGAGTAGCCACTTGCGGAATGTTAATCGTGTAAGTTCCGGAAGTCACAGAACTGGCTGTTCCGCTCAAAACAGCCACTGCTTTCAGTGTGCAACTCTCTGAAATGCTGACAGTGCCACCATTGCTAAGAGTTGTTCCTGTTGTAGCCGTTGGTGTTGTACCGTCAGTTGTGTAGCGAATGGTAGCACCGCTTGTGGTCGAACTGATTGTCACAGTCTGTGCCGCGGTGTATGTTCCTGCTGCAGGACTAAATGTCGGAGCATTGACAGTTGTGCTTGTTGTCTTCTCAACGTATAGATCTGCTTCTGCTTGTGCGGAAGTATAAGTAGTGAATCGAGGGGTACTGCTATTGTAATACATCGTTCCATAGGATGATGTATGTGCAATCTGATAGCCATTATTACTACCTGCTGATGCCGTCCAAACATATACTTGCGAAGTACTGAAGGAAAGCTTCTTTGCTGCAGTAGCAGTCAAATAACCTCCAAGATCGGAATTATAGAGCGAATAGTTGCTGCCACTTACTCCCAAAGTAAACACTGCGACATTGCTGTCTATGGTTACATCATTTCCACTGATGGTAACACTTGTACTGTTTAAGTAGCCCGCATTGCTCGTAGATGTATATGTTGTACCAGCAGCTACGGCGGCATCTGCATTTACTAAGATATATTTGCTGCCACTGACCAACTGAGAAGTTGAAGTAACTTTAGTAAAGGTTGTTCCATCTCCGCCGCTGGAACCACTTTCGGAAAAGACAAAGCTGGCCGATGTTACACTGCTGGAGGTGCCGTCTTTGATGGCAATAGCTTTCACGGTGATGGTTCCTGCCGATGCAGAAGTAACATTAAAGGCTGAGGAATAAGCCGTGCTCGACGATGTTGGAGTGCTTCCGTTGGTGGTGTAGTAGATTGTTGCACCGCTGGTAGAGCAACTCAGGGTAACAGAAACATTGGTTCCAATGGTGTTGCTACCTCCGTTTGGCGAGATGGTTGGTGCGCTGACGGTAGTTGAACCACTGCCGCTGTATGGGTCTGTGTAGTTGGTCAGGTCAACATTTGTAGTCTTGTGGTCGCCCCAAATGTAATCTTCCAGTCCCGGGAAGTCAATAAATGGATTGCGATTGGCCTGTATTGCATATACAGCATCGTTTCTGGCAGTTTCTCTGCTATCAACTGGGTCGGCTTTTGCCCAGGCCAACAACATCTCTAAGTACCATGTTTGAAAGGCGGGATAGGTACTTCCATCGATAACCTTGCTCACATCAGTACTGCTATAACTGCTATACCAAGAGCTTAGGTTTGTCTGATAGCGTGTTACCATATAAAAATAGATACGCGCGAAGTCACCTTTGTATTCATCGGCTGGTTCGAAAACCGTATAGGATTGATATGAACCATAACCACCGGTACCAAATTTTGCGTTGCTATATGTCTTCGAAGCTGTCTTTACCTCACCAAAGATATAAGCTTGACGAGTGTTGTTGACATATCCATCGGTTGGAACTACTTGATGAAGGTCGGTGCTGGCAGGCGTGCCTGCACTAGGACTTGAGCATCCGAACCAAGACTTTGGCCATGAGTGCTCGCGGTTGTAGCAACTTCCTTCGGCAGTATAGTTACCACAAGCATTACCTTGACCGCCTTGGTAGCCATATGTATAGTTGGTAATGCTGGAGTATCTGTCCCATATATATCCATCAGAACGAAGGTCGGTGGTTTTGTAAGCGGTCCATACGCCGGCATAACTTTGTGCGTCATGTCCAGAAGTAATAATAGAAGCTAAGGCTGTTTTCAAGGCTGCGCCATATTTGCCGCTGGCAGAGGTGTAATAGCCCGAAGGGATGGAGGCTAACAGTGGGGTTGCGAGGCAAAACAAGAGCGCAACCGCCAATAGATTTCGTTTGTTCATATACATGATTTTTAGTTATACATTGCTAAAGCAATAGGTTGTTAGATTGCAGTTTTTTGGAGTCGTAAAGTTAATGTCAGTGGTTGTAAACCAAGCAAAAGTAATTAATTTCTTCTAATGGAAGAATAAAACGCTTATTTTTTTTACTTAACTCCATGATATTTAACATAAAAGGGGGGAATAACCGCCGACGGTTATTCCCCCCTTTGCACATTTGAAGGGCATAGTTATAAGCCCCAATCGGAGAGGGTATAGGAGGCCTCCACTTCCTCCTCGATGTCGTCGGGCAGATTGCAGAAGAAATCTATGCCAGTGCGTTCCTCCAGTTCCTTTATGCTGATGGCGTAGTCGGCCGGCTTGGCATTGGATATCTTCGTGGTGGTGTGCTCCGTCCAGAAGCCGATGGCTTTGTATTTGTTGTTCTTCAGGCAGAGTATTGCCATGTAGAAATATTGCGGGATGAGCAGACCGGAAGAGGTGTAGCCCTTTATCTTGTCACTGCTGTCAATGGTTCCGGCCTTCACCACATATAGTGTGTCGCGAAAACTACTGCTGTTTCCCCAGTTGTTCACCTTCGTCTCGAGGGTGAGCCAGAGGCCTTCGTTGTGGTTCTGGTTCTGCGGATGGGCATTGCTCATATAGAAAGTCTGGCCGTTTTGTTCATCACTTGATTGACGGTCGTTCGACATACACATATGACCACGGGAATAGCCGCTTCCCGTATACTGGCTGCTGTGTGTCTGATAGGCAGAGGGGATGTTCGGGTCGTCCTTCCAACTGCCGGTGCGACCGACATTGTTGTCGGGGATTCCGTTGTGGAACTGATAGACCGACCAGCGCTGTGACTTCTTGTCGCAGTCCCATTCCACACTGTAGGTAATGCCGTAGTCGACTGTCGAGTGTACACTTACGATACTGTTGCCACGCTTCAGGTGGGGATACTCCAGCCGCCATGCGTAGGGATACTGAGCAGCATCGGCCGCCGTCATGAGGTTGCGGTTCTTGTTGTTGGAATCATCGCTGTCACCACCGCCTTCGGTAGTGGTTTCAATCTTCGTTGCAAGATAGTCTTTCGACTTGCGGTTCTTGAGATAAACCTTTACGCCGGTTTCCAATTCGTTGATGATTACAATTTTGTCGTATTGGTCGGAAGTATAGGTTACGGTACTACCGTCGGTCAGTGTGATGACCGTTTTCTCGGTCTGTGCCTGCAGGGCAAGGGTGAAGAACAGGCAGAAGGTTGTTGATAATATCTTTTTCATGTCTGTCTTCTCCTCTTATTTAATAATAAGTTTGTTGCCTTTCCTTACATAGATACCCTTGTTTGGCTTCTTTGCTACTGGGCGTCCGGCAATATCGAAATAGTTCCCGTTCTCATCGCTACCAATAATGATGGCTGTAATACCTGTAGGCTGTCCGTCAATGGTTATTTGCGCTCCGTTGTGTGCATTTGCTGAACGGAAATAGGCGCGGAACGAGCAGAGCTCAAGATCCTCTGTCGGATTATAAAGCATATTGTCATTGGCAAGGAAAAGGACAGTATTGTCATTCTTCAGCAACGATTTGGCATCGTAAATGGGCACCATATCAATGTCGCCTTTAGTGACGGTTGTCAGTTCATCTGTCATTGCCACTCCGTTTGCATAAATTGAATATATGTTTTCCTTTGGCTTTATCAGATATGGATGTCCTGCTTCAATATCATAGACGGTGGTAAATTCAAGGGTATTGTTCTGACTGTCGTAACCTGTGAACTCAGCCAGTTGGATGTCGCCAATCAGATCTTCTGCATCGGGAAGCGAGAAGGGGAGTACAATTGTATTCCATGAACCTGCTGGTATTTCCCTGACAATGTTTACATTGAGTTCCTGTCCCTTGAAGTAAGTGATGTTTCCGGAATTGTCCTCTTCGTCGTACATCTCCAGAAGCATGGCCGTCGTAGTAATGTGGAGTACGCTCAGAACGGGTTGCGAAGCACTGTTGGTGGTCAGTATACCCTCAATTTCATAGCGGTTTCCTGTCACATTGACGGGCATCGTTACAGAAGAAAGGCCGTAAGTATTCTCAACCAGCAGGCTGGCAGTGCCCTCCTTGGCGTAGTAGGCAGAACCGGAACGTGAGAGTGTTACATCGGTCAACTTTACATAGTCGGCCTTGTAGGTGTCTGTCAGCAGATTGTTGAGGGTTACCTCGCGGGGAGATTCTACGGTGTAGTTGTCCAGACAGAGTATTTTCTCAGCTGTAGAGGCTTCTACCGGTATGAATTGCGGCATGCCGTTTACCACTAAATATTGTCCAACGACCGAACCGATGAGCGCCCCGTTTTGTGCGGTATGCCAGCCGGGATCATCGTTCAGGAAGTCGACAAGGCTGACGGCACCGCTGTCGTCGCGGATGAATGCCATCTGACTATTGGTCGTTCCGCTAGCTGATGCAGGATTGACATAGGTGATATGGGCTGGATTTGACTTGTCCAACTTCAGCATTGCCACGCTGCCCGAAGTGAGTTGCTTCAAGGATCCAATGGTATTCACGGTCGGGTAGGTGCCCTCTGTGGCAGTTACCTTTACCCACTTGATTTCCCATGTGCCGGCTTTAGTCGCTGTACTGGTGTACTTAAAGCCCAGGTAAATCTTCTGTCCACTATAGTCTGAAAGATCGATGTCGCCTGTTTCGACGAAGGTCCAACTCATTGTGGTAGGATAGGTGTAGCCTGTAAGTTGTGTCCAGTTTGCCTTATCGGTTGAAATCCACAGTGTGGCTTCGTCCTTGGCTGTGGCTACGGAACTGAAATAGTTCAGTGCCTGATAGAAAGAACATTTGGCATCGGTATACATGGTCAGGTCGATTTGGGGTGAGATGAGCCACGATTCCGCTGCAAAGTCCGTGTAGTTGGCATAGCCCGAGGCTTTCATTCCGTAGGAGGAGGTCTGTGTCCAAACCTCGGTCAGTGCCGGATCGAGCGAAACATTGCTGATGGTGAAATTGCCTTGGCTGGCCGTGAAGTCCTGATTCAACAATGTTGTCTGCGCTGAAGTGTTAACCATGTGCAAACACAGCAACGCTGTCAACAAGGAGATTTTCTTTATCATGGATTTAGAATTTAGTGTCTGTTCTGGTTTTATATAATGTAGTATCGATTAGTTGTGCATTACGGCCAGTCGGAGGAATTATATGTGCTTTCCACCGTCGCCTCAACATCATCTGGCAGGTTGCAGAAGAAGTCTATGCCTGTGCGGCGTTCCAGTTCGTCAATGGTGATGTATTCTTCTGTCTTTTCACTGGCCTGCGTGCTGTGGTAAGTCCAGATGCCAACGGCAGTGTAGGTGTCGGTCGATTTAGTGTAGCCCATCAGTGCCATGTAAAAATACTTCGGCACAAGCAAACGATTGTTGCAGAGTTCACTCTTCACACCTGACTCCGTTACGCCGTTGATGGTTACATTCTCGATGGTGGCGGCTTTCACCACATAGAGCGTATCGAAACTGGTAGTCCATGTGCGAACCTTTTCTTCCAATGTTGCCCATTGTCCGCCGTTGTGATAGTGCACCTGCGGCTGAATGTTGCTCAGGTAGCATGTCTGCTTGCTCATGTCAGTTGAATAGCGTCGGTCGGCAGAAGGGCACAGATGGCCTCGGTCAAACCCGCTGCTCTTATAATCGGCAAGCGTGGAGCGTGTACTTGAAGGCAACTCGGTGTCTTCTTTGAAATCATCTGTACGCGACACATTCTGTGTTGCAATCTTATCGTACATCTGGTAGCAGGTGAAACGGTTGGCTATAAGGCTGTTGTCCCACTCAACCTGATAGCTGGTCATGCCGTCGCACTCCCTGATGAGCCATGACTGGTTGGCGTTGTCGCGAATGCGGGGCCATTCGAGGTTGTACATTTGCTTGGAAGCATCGTAATAGTTGGACAGCGAGTTGCGGTTGGCATTGCCATCGGTGTCGCCACCTCCACCTCCGCTGGTCGTGAACTCATAGGCAGAAATCAGATAGTCGTGCGATTTCGTTTCGCCTGTGAGATAGATTTTCACACCGTAGCCAGATGTCAGTGTGAGGTCGTTGAACACACGGATAGAGTCGTATTGCTCGCTGGTATATGTCAGCGTCGAACCGTTGCGCAGCGTGAGGGTGGCAGTCTTGTTGCTACTGCTGACCACGACGGTCTGCGCCTGCGTCTGTACTGCCATGATGAGACAGCAGAATGTGAATATATATTTTTTCATAGCTGTGAATCGTTTAGGTTTGTTTTTTCCTCGTCAGATTGTTCCCAATAATCGTTTGGCCATAAGCGGGGAGCCAGGGCACCGCCTGGGTTACCTCCTTCGTCGCCTCCGGAGATGGCAGGGTCGCCGTCCACCTTGCCGCTGACAGCGATGGCGAAGGTCTGTTCAATGGATATGCAAATGGTCTCAGGGGAAATATATGTTCTTTTCATGGTCGGGCAATATTATTTGATGATGACTTTACTTCCTTCTTTCACATATATTCCTTTCTGGAACATGTCGGAGAGACTACCAATTCTGCGGCCGCTGAGGTCGTAGTAGATATCACTGCTTGCGCTGTTGTTCAGGTCAACGGAAGTGATTCCTGTAGTCTGGCCGTCCACCTGAACCTTTGCGGGTGCCGACTGGGCTCCGTTGGTCTTGAAATAGGCGCGGAAGGCTTTCATTTCAGCTGTCACATTGGGATAATAGAGCGTATTCCCAGAACCGAGGAAGAGCGATGTCTTGTCGTCCTTCTGCAATTCGGTCGGGTCGAACACGGGCGTGAAGGTGTAGTTGCCGTAGGTGACGGGAACAGTAGTGTTGGTCACCTCGACTCCGTTCAAAACAATATTGGATGCTGTCGTTCCCGTAGGATAGATGAGGTAGGGCTTGCCGGCCTCGATATCCGTCACAGTGGTAAACTCGAGCGTGTTGGCTGTTGCGTCGTAACCGGTCAATGCGGCAATCCTCACTTCACCGATGGCATCGGCTGCTTCTGCCAAGTCGAAGGGCAGGCAGATGGTGTTCCAAGTGCCGGAAGTCAGTGCGCGGGTCAGCGTCAGGTTGACGCTTTCTCCGTCGTGGGCTGCCAGCAGGGTGGAGTTGGTCTGGTTCTCATTGAGCGCCAGTGAGGAAATGGTTTGCTGCAGGGTGAGCAGGTGCAGTTGCGAAGCACTTTCGGAGGTGGTTCCCAAGATGCCTGTCACGGTGAAACGCTTGCCTGTTACGGTGCTGGGCAGGGAAATGGTAGAGAGGTTAAACCCATTGTCTATGCTCACGGTGTTGGTTCCGTCGCTGAGGAAGTAGTTGTCGCCAGACTTTGTCATGCTTACTTCCGAGAGTTGCAGATAGTCTGCACGGTAGGTGTCGGCCACGAGGTCAGCAATGCTTACGGTGCGGGGTGAGATGGCTGCGTAGTTGTCCAGGCAGAGCATCTGCCAAGCATCGGTCTTGCTGCTTTCCACAAACTTTGGCATTCCGTTCTCTACAACATACTGTCCATAGATTTTTCCAATAAGCGCACCGCTGGCTTGTGTGTGCCAAGAGCGGCTGGCAGATGCCACATTGGCAAATTGTACGGCACTGTAATTGTCGCGTATGTAAGCATTTTGTGCCGAAGAAGTGCGCGCTGCAGATGGTGGGTCAACGTATTGTATGACTGCTGCATTGCTTTCGGAGAGCGTCAAGATGACATTCTTGCCACTTTCCAACGCCTTCATTTCGTTGAAATTGGTTATAGAAACAGGTGCAGAACCCAAAATTTCATAGTTAACAGTAACGGTTCCTATATTGGAAGTTGCACTTGCAGTAAACGTAACAGATTCTGTTGTCGTGTTTGCTGAAGTCCATACATAACCTGAAAGCGTACCACTGTCAGCCGTAAAATTGAAATCAGTTTTGGTTCCCTGCGTGAAAGTGATACCAGTCAGATAGTAACCCTCTGGCACAGAAAAAGTAAGAGAGCCATTGGTATATACGCGAAGGTCATATTTGCCACTTGTATTCCATATGCGCGTGGGAGTGGAACCGCTTGTCGCAGTCATGGAAACAGGGCTAACGGTGTATGCGGTGGTTTCCAAATTTGTACCGGAACTGGCACCTGGTACGTCCAGACCAAGTTGTTCCAAACCTGCCTGTGTATTAAATATATAGGTGGCAGAACCCCCTTCTACAGGAGCAGACGACTTGGTGAAAGTCTGGGTGGCCACATCGCTGGCATTGTTGGCCGTATCGTAGGCAATGGCTTTGACGGTGGTCGTGGCCGAGATGCTGAATGCGCCTGTATAGGCTGTACTGCCAGACGATGGGGTAGTGCCGTCGGTAGTGTAGTAGATGCTTGCACCGACATCGGCAGTGATGGAAATTGAACTGCTTGTGGTGAAATTGTCCGTACCTGAAATGACAGGAGTGGACGGTTTCTTGTAGAATGTTTCCGTTGCAACAGTACTTATAACGCTGTTTTTCACGGCAATGGCCTTGACGGTAGTAGTGGCCGTAATGCTGAAAGCAGTGGAGTAGAGGTTGCTGCTTGTGGTTGGGGTAGTACCGTCAGTGGTGTAATAGATACTTGCGCCCGAGTCGGCAGTAATGGAGATAGACGAACTGGTTTCAAATGGGGTAGTACCTGAAATGGTCGGTGGATTGACCGTCGTGGTGGTTCCTCCAGTCGTCCAGGTTATCTCAATCTGGTCTACATAGAGGGCTCCGTTGTTGGAACGAATACCAATATATTGGTAACTTCCTGTTATTGTGATGGTTTGATCTCCGTCGGAGCATGTAAAACTTGCTATTTCCGTGCCTTTATCATTGCCGTAAAGGTCGCTTGCGGCAGTGTAGGCGCTGTTTTTACCATATACCTTCAGGACACGGGCTGTGTTGGTATTGGAGTTCCATGTGATTTTTACGCTTTTTACAGTTCCGCCTGAGGTCGTTGTAACAATACCGGCATTGTTTGTGTTACGCAATTGAATGGTCGCACCGGATGCCGTCACTCCAGACGCATTATTACCAGCGTAAACAGCATCGGAAGTAAGGGTTACACCGGAAAAATCCGCATAAGATTTGTTGAGGCCTACATCATGGATCGTGTAGGTCAGCACATCGGTGACATCGGCTGCCTGGGTCGGAATGAATCCGAAACACAGCAATACAGCCATGCAAAATAGATGTAATCTGTTTTTCATTGATTTGGGTTATTTAAGTTTCTAATTGTCATTTAAGGGTATGCAAAGTTAAGCATAAAATTCAGACCTGCAATTTTTTAATATAAAAAATAAGCTACAAACCTTCCAAAATCAATTATTTAGATAAATTCTTACGATTTGGAAGGACAATAAGCATATTGAAAATAATTTCCTGCCGTTCCCAAATCGTTTTCCGTTTTGAACCTATTCGCATTCCGTTTGGGGCTCAAATGGCATGCGAATGAGGCTCTTTCAGGTTGCGTTTAGGCCCCAGACGGAATCACATTGCAATTTGCTGATAACCAGAAAGATGCCTGTTTGTGCAAATAATGCACATTATGATAAATAGAGTTTTTGGTTATCAAATGTAAGGATAAACAAAAATCCCCCACCGGTTGGTGAGGGAAATGCGTGTGCTGAATTAATTTTGCTTACAATCCATCGCATTCTTCCAGCCAGAGGCTGCTCTGTGCATCGCTGGGCATGCGCCAATCGCCGCGCGGACTCAACGAAACGCTGCCGACCTTGGGACCGTCTGGCAGACATGAGCGTTTGAACTGCTGCGAGAAAAATCTCCTATAGAATGTCTTCAGCCATTTCTTGATGGTCTCTGCATCGTATTCATCCTTGAAAGCGTGGCATGCCAACAGGAAAACTTTGGCCGGACGGAATCCGTAGCGCATGACATTGTAGATGAAAAAGTCGTGAAGTTCGTACGGTCCCACAATATCTTCCGTCACCTGCGAAATCTTTCCATTGCCTTCTGTTTCCACCAGTTCCGGGCTGATTGGCGTTTCGACGATGTCGATGAGGAGTTGTTTCGTGGCTTCGTCGTCAAGTTGTTGTGCAACATAGCGGACGAGGTATTTCACAAGCGTCTTGGGAACGCCGGCATTGACGCCGTACATCGACATGTGGTCGCCGTTATAGGTGGCCCATCCGAGGGCCAGTTCGCTCAAGTCGCCCGTGCCGACCACTACTCCACCCACCTGATTGCTAAGGTCCATGAGAATCTGTGTGCGTTCACGCGCCTGGCTGTTTTCGTAGGTGATGTCCTTCACCGACGGATCGTGTCCGATGTCCTGGAAATGCTGCTGAACGGCCTTCGTAATGCTGATTTCGCGCATGGAAATGCCAAAGGCCTGCATCAGTTTCTGAGCATTGTGGTAGGTGCGGTCGGAAGTGCCAAATCCGGGCATTGTAACACCGAGGATGCCCTTGCGGTCGTAGCCCAGCAAGTCGAAAGCCTTGACACAAACCAGCAATGCCAGTGTGCTATCCAGCCCACCGGAGATGCCCAGCACCACATTCTTTGTGTTGATGTGTACCAGTCGCTTGGCCAGTGCCAGGGTCTGAATACTGAATATTTCCTCACAGGAAGGCTGCATCCGGCTCTCTATAGGAATAAACGGGTGCTTGTTTATATTTCTGTATTTCAGAAGATTATCATTAACTGACGAAAGTGAATTATTGACGGTTGAATGCGTATGGACGACAATGGCCGTTTCGTTGCGCTGGGCATTGATGAAGGTTGTGTTTTTCCGTCGGTCAGAGCGCAACAGTTCGATGTCAATTTCGCCGAGGATGAGTTGCGGCTGCAGGCTGAAACGCTTGCCTTCGTGCAGTAGTTTTCCGTTCTCGTAGATGAGCACATTTCCACCATAGACAAGGTCCTGGGTACTTTCACCGAACCCGCTACCGGCATAGATGTAGCCGCAGATGGTGCGTGCGCTCTGCTGTGCCAGCAGGCTTTTCAGGTATTCGTGCTTGCCTGTGGTCTCGTTGCTGGCCGAGAGGTTGAAGATGAGATCGGCACCAGCCAGCGTCAGATGGTTGCTGGGCGGTACAGGTGCCCACACATCCTCGCAGATTTCGATGCCAAAAGTGACACCCTCCTCGGTCTTGAACACCTGATGCTCGGCTGTCACGGTGAGTTTGTTGCCGGCGTAATGAATTTCAGTCGGTTTGAGGTCCTGTGCCGAGGCAAACCAGCGCTTCTCGTAGAATTCATTGTAGTTCGGCAGGTAGATCTTGGGGACGATGCCCAGAATGTTACCGCCCTGCAGCACGATGGCGCAGTTGAGCAAGAGGTTGCCAACTTCGATGGGGATGCCGACTATGGAGATGATATTCAGTTTCCGTGTGCAGTCGATAATCTGCAGCACTGCCCGTTCCACCTCGTTCAAGAGGAGCTGCTGCGTGAACAGATCCTGGCAGGTGTAGCCCGTGAGTGAGAGTTCAGGAAAGGTGATGATCTCTGCACCGCTGCTCTCGGCTTGAATGATACAGTTCTCGATTTGTTTCCGGTTGAATTGTACATCGGCAACTTTCAAACTGGGAATGGCTGCCGCGATGGTGACAAATCCGTGTTTCATGTGATTGGAGGTTATAGGTTTTGAGGTTTCGGTTTTTTGAGGTGGTAGGTTTTATCTAATGGTTACTTGCGTTGCGCCGTAGCCGTATTCCAGGAATGAGGCATCCTGATATTGGTACTGTTTGTACTTATGCTGCAGTTCGTTGATGATGGCGTGGCGGAGAACGCCCTCCCCTTTTCCGTGGATAAAGATGATTTTCAGTCCCTTGCGCTTAGCATTTTCTTTCAGTACGGAACGGAACTTCTCCATTTGGTAGGCCAGTATCTTTTCTGGGGTGGCCCTCAACAAACTGTGCAAGTCAGTCGATGGTACTCCTTCGGGGTTGTCGAGTAATTGGTTTGCATGCAAGTCAACGACCAATGCATCGTGTTCTTCCTTGCGCTTAACAACTTTCTTCGGTTGCTCCTCCGCATTTTTGTACATGCTCTCTTTAAGCTGTCTGGCATCAATCTGGAGAGGATTGTTCGGCCGATCGGCCTCCACTATGGCATAGATGAGCGCCGCTGTCTCGAAGAAAGGATTCTCCTTGAAGTCATGCAATTTGAAAAACTTGTTTGTGTCGATGTGCAGCTGCACATCGACAGGCTGCTTTAGCATGAATGTCTTTTGTTGCTTGTAGGCCAGTGCCTGTACGACAATCTTGCCAAAGTCACTGATGTCCTCCCTGGCAATTTCGTCAAGCAACAGTTGGGTGTTTGGCTCCACTTCGCCATGATAGCGCAGATGCCAGTTGTTTCCTTCGGAAGTGAGATAGGTAAACTGGAGAAAATAGTTGCTGTCGTTGACAAGGTAAAGTTCAAAATTGGTCTGGAAGAAGTTGCCGCGTTCTATGGGAGTGATGCCGAGGAAGAGCGAGAGCTTGTCGCCGCCCTCTCTTTCAACCACTGTGTCGGTATCTGCAGGTAGATCAGATTTTTCTTTCTGGATGGCCTTGTCACTTACCGGAGCGGCAACGGCATGCTGTTTGGAAAGTCCGGGCAGTGTCTGCTGATCCTCAACGACAACCACCTCCTGGGTAAGCATCGGTATCTGGAACCCGTCCTCGTCCTCAACCAGCACTTGGTTGCCGCGGAAGCCGGCCACCACTCCACCACCTTTCTCGTGTAAAAATCGTACTTTGTCGCCTATTTTCATTTTCTATCCTTGGGGATTACAGTTGGTCGTGCTAGCAAAGTTACGCAAAAAAGCCATTAGCGCAAAATTTATGCTGTTTTCTGACAATTAGGGGATGAGCAGACTGCTGTCGCCGTAACTGAGAAATCGGTAGTTGTTGTGGAGCGCATAGTCGTATATTTCCTTCCAGTTCCCGTTAACGAAAGCGCTGACGAGGAGCAGCAAGGTACTTTTGGGCTGATGGAAGTTGGTGACGAGCATGTTGACGAGTTTGAACTGGTAGCCCGGCACGATGATAATTTGTGTGGAGGCACAGATTTCTGTCAAGTGGCTGTCGTCCATGTGTCTCAGGATTGCCTTGATGGCATCTTCTGCCGGTATGGTTGGTGCATTATCGCCGTATGGTTCCCATTGGGCTACATGGAATAAACGATGATTTGGTTCTTTCTTTCTCAGGAGTTGGCTGCCGATATAGTACAGACTTTCCAGCGTGCGGACGCTTGTCGTACCCACTGCGACAATGGAACCCAGGTGTTGCAGTAACGATTCCAGTGTCTGCCGTTTTACAACGAAGAATTCTGCATGCATGTCATGGTCGGCAATTTCTTCACTTTTGACGGGACGGAAGGTTCCTGCTCCCACATGGAGGGTGAGTTCCGTCCGTGCGATGCCTCGTTGCTGTAAGTCATCGATGACTCTTTCTGTGAAATGCAATCCTGCGGTGGGGGCCGCTACACTGCCTTTTATCTTAGAGTAGACCGTCTGATAGGTGGTCTTGTCGCTTTCTTCAGTCTTGCGGTTCAGGTATGGCGGAATGGGCAGTTCGCCCATGGCATCGAGTATGTCGGCAAAGGAGATGGCGGAATTGTCCCATGTGAATTCCACTATCTGGCTGTTCCCGTGCGTTCCTTCGCGCCGTGCCTGTATGGCGGTCGGGCTATTGTTGCCATTAATTGTGGCCTCGAGCGTCCCTTCCTTCCACTTCTTTTGGTTGCCGATGAGGCATAGCCAGGAGCATTTCCCCTTGGCCTGAAACACCTGTTCATAGTCGGCGGGGAGGAAAGGTTCAAGCAGAAACACTTCTATGAGTGCCCCGGAAATTTTGTTGAAATGCAGTCGTGCCTGAATGACGCGAGTGTTGTTGAACACCATCAGTGAGTTGGAAGGCAGATGGTCGCCCAGGTTGCGGAACACATCGGTGGAAAGTTCTCCGCCACAATAGACAAGCAGTTTGGAACTGTCGCGCTCTTTCAGCGGAAATTTTGCAATCCGATGGTCAGGCAGCGGATAGTCGTAGTCGGCTATTTTCATATAGGTTGTGAGGTTTCAGGTGTAAGGCTTGCGGTTGAGGTCATATTATTTCGAGGTTCTTTGTCTCCATCCAACCTGTATTACCGTCTTCCAATTCTATCTCATACCAGCCTTTAACACCCTTGTCGGTGATGATAACTTTTGTCCCTGCATGGAGGAGAATTATCTGCTCGCTGGATGTGGAAGCTGATTTGTAAACTTGTGTGGCGTCCATAACGATGCCGGCCTCCTCGGATTGGATTATCCGTTGTTGTGTGTAGGCAAAGAGATGGGAAAATAGGAAGAGAAGGAATGCCAGCAGTGCGCCGTAGAATCCTACCTTGCGCAGCCACAGCGGGTCGGCAAAAAGATAGAAGAAGAACAGAATGAAGGCGAGCACAAGTACACTTACGCCCAGAATGGCCCAAGCGTCGGCCGGCATAAGATGGATAATGCTCAGGAACCATCGCTGGATGAGCATTTGTGACTTCGGCTGTATTTTATCAATCGTCTTACTTTTCGACAGTTGCAGGTTGAAAAGAACATCGCCGTCGCTTGGATCGATGCGATAGGCTCGTTCAAAATTAAGAACTGCCAGTGGGAAGTTGTTCAGCCGATAGTAGGCGTTTCCCAGATTGTAATAGAGTTTTGCATCGGGTTCTTCCTTGAGCAGATACTCGTATTGATCGGCAGCAATCTTATAGTTGCCTTTCTGGTACTGTACATCGGCATCCTGCTTGGTGGTTGCCTGCATGACTGTGGTGACACAGAGGAGCAATATTGTCAGAAGCATCTTGGTATTTATAGTGTTTTTGCCCCTTACCCTGATTGCCTCCTCTATGCCAACGATGCTGCGTCGGGCATTGTCGAGTATTTGCTGCATATCGGCTGTATTGTGGCTGGGGGCATACCGCATGTATTCGCATTCGTCTATCGAATGGATGAACTGTTCCGTTATTTCTGGTGCGATGCCGGCTTTTGTCAATTCCCCCTGAATGTTTTCACGTGAAAGATGCTCCGGTGCAATGTTCAGTTTGTAAGCAACATATCCCCAGAGGATACGCTGCACTTCTTCGCAGCATTCACTGTCTTTCCCTTCATGCATTAGTTTATTTGCCTTCCGCATACGCTTCTCGGCTATTCGGTTTGCTTTCCGGTTGCGCAGAGCTACGATATCAGCATTGCTCTGAGCCCGCTTGCGGAAAACAGACAGCAACAATGCGAACAACGCAGTGGAGAATAGGATTGTGCCCCAGTGATAAGGCGTTCCCCAGAAATGAAGTCGGCCACCATTGGCATTGCCTGTCTTGATGTCTCTTATGTCTCGCTCCTTCATTTCAG
>CALFJA010000121.1 GCA_937877605.1 uncultured Prevotellaceae bacterium
GACAGCAGTGCCTTTGCCGCCGACTACAACTATCCCCTGTTCAGTGCCCACCTGAAGTATACCCACAACGAAGTACGCCTGCATCGGGAGGCCGATCCGGCATGGGGACTGCTCCAGCCCGTGGACTACGAATCGAAGTTGGGCGATGTCGTCAGCCTCTATGCATCGTTCCAGCGGCCTGTCTGGCGCCACCGACAGTGGATGTTCGACTACACCTTGAGTGCAGGACTGGCTTATGCGTTCAGTCCTTACGACCACGACAACCTTGACAACGAAATGATCGGAACCCGCCTGAACATCTATTTCGGCTTAGGTTTTCACCTTTCCTACCGTTTTCTTCCCGAATGGGCATTACAGGCAGGAGTAGACTTCTTCCACCACAGCAACGGAGCACTCAGCCGTCCCAACAAGGGAGCCAACTATCTTGGATCCACGCTGACGCTGGTCTACCAACCTTCATCCACCTCCCACCTTCCACCTTCCACCTTCCACCTTCCTCCTTCATTTGAAAAAAGCCTTTACCTTGAGCCGCAAATCGGCATAGGAGCCAAGACCCTGAACGAAGACTGGCAGCAGACACAGTTCAACACACCTCCCGGCCATCCCGATTATCGGCGCAAGCACTTCCGTGTCTACACCTCCTACAATGCTTCGCTGTCGCTCATGTACCGCTATGCCCGGCGCTGGGCGAGCGGCATCGCTGCCGATGTCAATTACGGGACCTACGCCTCTCATGTGGAGGATATGGACCGGCAGAACGGCTTGAACGACCGGCACAGCCCCTGGTCGTTCGGTATTTCCGCACGGCATCAGACCTATTACGGCAATCTTTCCCTCCGGGTTGCTGTCGGAGCCTATCTCTATCGTCACATGGGGAGCAACGCCAAAGAGGTGGAAAAGCCTTACTACGAAACCATCGGCCTTCATTACACATTTCCACGGCTACGGAGTCTGACTGTGGGTGCCAATGTAAAGGCCCACTTGACCAAGGCCGACTATACCGAACTCGTCGTCAGCCTGCCCATCCGTCTTAAATAATTGTCCGCCATGAAGAAAGCTGTATTCCCCGTTATAGGCATGATGTGCGCCAGTTGTTCCGCCCGCGTCGAGCGTTGTCTGAACGAACAGGACGGTGTCAGTCAGGCCAGCGTGAACCTTGCGGGGCGCACTGCATTGGTGGAATACGACGAGCGGGTGGTCACTCCCGAACAGTTGAAGCAGGCGGTCGATGCACAGGGATATGAGCTGGTGGTGGAAAGTGACCGCAGTGTGGAACTTCTGGAACAGCGTGCCGTGCAGCGACTGCGTGGCCGCATGATAGTTGCATGGTTGTTGGCACTCGCCGTGATGGCCCTCTCCATGCACTGGGTCGACCTCGGAGGGCTGACGGTCAACCGCCAGACCATGCTCATCCTCTCGGTGGTGAGCCTTCTCTACTGTGGAAGGGACTTCTTTGTCAATACCATCCGTCAGCTCCGTCATCGCTCAGCCTCGATGGATACGCTTGTGGCACTCTCCACGGGCATCTCTTTCCTTTTCAGTGCGTTCAATACTCTGTGGGGCGAGGCTTTCTGGACTCCCCTCGGATTGCAATACTACACCTATTTCGATGCCTCAGTCATGATTACGGCGTTCGTGCTCTTGGAACGCTGGCTGGAACAGCGTGCCGCCCACGGTACATCTGCCGCCATCAGGAGCCTCATGCAGTTGCAGCCCAAGACCGCCCGGCTGCATTCAGGCGAAGGATACACCGACATTCCCTTGGCATCTCTGCAGCGGGGCGATTGCATTGAGGTGCGTCCCGGTGAGCGGATTCCCGTCGACGGCACTGTCATCGGCGGCAGCGGTGTCATCGACGAGTCGACCATGACTGGCGAGGCTGTACCTGTTGAAGTTTCAGAAGGTTCGCGCGTGGTCAGTGGTACCATGCTTCAGCACGGCACGGTGGTGATCAGGAGCGAGAAAGTGGGTGCGCAGACACAATTGGCAGCGATGATACGCACCGTTGAAGAGGCTCAGGGCAGCAAGGCTCCGGTGCAGCGGCTGGTCGACCGTGTGGCACTTGTTTTCGTGCCGACGGTCATGCTCATTTCATTGCTCACTTTTCTCTTGTGGCTTATTCTTCCGATGATGCACGGACACGATGCCCTCGGGATGTTGCCTCAGGCACTGATGTCGGCCGTTTCCGTGCTTGTCATAGCCTGTCCCTGTGCACTTGGGTTGGCCACGCCCACCGCACTCATGGTGGGTATGGGAAAGGCTGCCCAGCGGGGTATCCTCGTCAGGGATGCCACGGCACTGGAAGGAATGAAAGCCCTGACCGACTTGGTGTTGGACAAGACCGGTACGCTGACGCGTCCGCGTGGTGGTATCGATGTCACACGCGCCAACCACCTGAAACCCGAGGAGCGTGAGGAACTCAGCCTCCATGCTGCCGAGGCCGTGGAGCAGTTGTCCCGGCAGGGCGTGGAGGCGCACCTCATGAGCGGAGACAAGCAGGACAGTGTGGCCTATTGGACCGGTAGGGCCGGCATTGCCGATTTCCAGGCAGCCGTTCTCCCTCAGGATAAATATAATAAGGTACGGGAACTGCAGGCTGCCGACAGGGTGGTGGGCATGGTCGGCGACGGAGTGAACGACGCAGAGGCTCTTGCCGTGGCCGATGTTAGCATAGCCATGGGCAAGGGGACCGATGTAGCCATGAATGTAGCGCAGGTTACGCTGATGCACGCCGACCTGCTCTTGTTGCCCGAAGCCATGACGCTTTCCCGTCAGACGGTGTCCACCATCCGGCAGAATCTCTTCTGGGCGTTTGTCTACAATGTGGTATGCATACCGTTGGCGGCAGGCTTGCCTCATGCGTTTGGCAGTCAGTGGCAGATAACCCCCATGTGGGCGAGTGCGCTGATGGCTTTCTCCAGCGTGAGTGTGGTGCTGAACAGCCTGCGGCTCAAGTACAAATAACGGGAGTCACATAGCTGTCCGCAAGCCGAGTTTGCAACTTACTGTAAATCAATTTGTTGCAGATGCGTTACGAAAGAGCCCCAAACGGCGTGCGTTTGGGGCTCTTTCGTGTTGTATTCGGGGCTCAAACGGAAGGCATTTGGGCCCCAAATGAAAATGTATGTAATAAGGCGTGATTTTGAAGGTGTTTTATTGTGAGAGCATGGTGACCTCAATCCGTCGTTTGGCATTGAGCAGTTGTCGTGCCATTTGGCGTACATCTTCGGCTGTGACGGCCTCGACCATCTTGCAGTAGTCGGCGTCGAAGTCGGTGTCGTCGTCCAACTGGTGCCAGATGATATAGCTCCAGTAGTCGTTTGTGATGGCCATTTGGTCGTATTGCTTGAGGAGGTATTTCCTGACTTTGTCCATGCTGGTCTGCAGCGGCCCGTTCTGGGCAATGTTCTCCAGTTGCCGGTAGACGATGGGATTAAGCTCCTCGTATCGTTGCGGGTCGGCATTGTAGGTGATGTTGAATGTGGTGTTGGGCCGGTCGTCCTTGTCCATTTCGAAGTTGACGCCCACACCGTAGGTACCTCCCTTCTCTTCGCGTACCGAGTCGGTATAGGCAATGGACAGGCAGCGCTTGAGGAAGTCGAGTTCGAGGTCACTCTTGGCACCGAACGGCACATCTGCGGTGTAGCAGATGGTGACATTTGCCAGGGGCGTAGCCATTTGCTTGCGGAATATATGGACGGACTCGCCGGGGACAACCTGTGGGATGTTCTCGTGGTTGGTCTGCTCTTGCTCGTGTGTTGCGGGCAGGATGGCGAGGTACTGGCAGAGATACTGCCGGAGCGTCTGTTCATCGTAGTTGCCGATGATGACGGTCTTGAAGTTCGCGGCATCGGCAAATCGCTCCTGATAGATTTGGAAGATGCGTTCATAGTCCACCTTGTCGAGTGTCTGTTGTGTGACGGGTGCGAGCCGTGGGTGCTTGCCGTAGAGGATGGATCGTATGGAGTCGTTGTAGTCTACCTTGGGCGATGCGTTGCGGTTGGAGAGGAACGAGCGGTTGCGGCTGATGAGTTCGCGGAATGCGAGGGTGTCTTTCCGTGGTTGTGTGAAGTAGAGGTAGGCCAGTTCGAACATGGTTTTCATGTCCTTTACCGACGCGGAACCGCTGATGCTCTGCCCCTTGCTTCCGACGGACGGGTTTACACGGACGCTCTTTCCTGTGAGTATCTTCCGGAGAGTGAGCAGGTCGAACTGTCCGACACCCCCTTCGGTGACGGCACTGGAGATGATATTGAAGTTGGGAATGTCCTCGTCGGGATAGAGCGATGTGCCTCCGTCGGCCTGCATGCGCAGTGTAACCTCGTCGGCACTGAAGTCGGTCTTGCGGGCATATACTTTCATGCCGTTTGAGAGGATGAACTCTGTGAATCCGTGTCGGTAGGGCTTTTCGCTGACGATGGTGCCCGGCTGTGGCAGCGACTGGATGAGATTCTCGGCGAGGTCGTCCTCCTGGTAGGGGGCGTACTGCAGTTGCTGTGCCGCGAGTATGACCTGTTCAATCTGTCCGGCGCTGGGCAGGGGCACGCTTTCCTTGTCGGGTGCATACATGACAGCCACCTGGTTGCGGTCGCTGATGAGCTTTCTGACGGCATTATTCACATCCTCAAGGGTTACCTGGGCGGAGAGTTGCTGTGCCAGTTGCCATTCATACTCCACGGAAACGAGCGGCTCTCCGGTGAGGAAATGGCTGACGCAGCGGTTCACATAGTGTGAGTTGCGGTAGTCGTTCCGCATGTTGTAGCGGCGTTCGGCAGCGTTGAGGTAGAGTTTCTTGGCCCGTTGGAGTTCCGATTGCGTGAATCCGTGTTGCCGTGCCCGCTCTGCCACACCTACGGCAGCGATTATGCCGCCGAGGATGTTTTCCTGTTTGCAGGAGATGGAGAGTGTGAATGCTCCTTTGGTACGGCTCAGGAAGAAGGTGCCTGCGCGTCCCGAGGCACTCTGTATGGGCGAACCAGGTTGCTGCCGCAGTTCGGCGTAGCGGTCGTTGAGCATGGCTCCGATGAGGTCTTCGATGTATTCGTTGCGCAGGTAGCGTTCGCTGTTCTTCTCGTTGTCGGGTGT
>CALFJA010000122.1 GCA_937877605.1 uncultured Prevotellaceae bacterium
GCGACCCCAACCTTGGCAAGGTTGTGCTCTACCAACTGAGCTATTTCCGCATTTTCAGACTTATTAAACTGAGCATTTCGCCAAATGCGTTGCAAAAATAATGCTTTTTTGCAAACCGACAAAAAAATATCCGTTTTTTTTCATTTCTTCACAATCCGCGTCTTTCGACAAAAGCATCTCTACTATCTGATTTTACGCAAACGAATTGATATAAATCAAAAATACAAAGATTTTTTGCCTTTTATCTTTAATTTCCAAATTGAAAGGCCGAAAAATATTTACATTTGCAATACCAAATCTTCAATAGGTTAGGTAAAAAGATTGAAAGGATACATCCTTGAAAAAGATGTAAGAAAACGAGAGAGCTGGATGAAGTCCGAAAGGATGGATTCCAAAACAAAGCGAGAGGCTGTTGCCTCTCGCTTTTATTTTGCATGTCATTTTCCGCTACTGTAACTTAAGCACTAATGCCGACCGTGCCGGGATGTAGAGTTTCAGCCAGCCCTTATGCTGTGGATGGTAGAGGGCATCTTCCTGAGTGAAGTGCACCATCTCGTCGTCCACCAGGCCGTTACCGCCAAAGGCTGGCGCATCGGTGTCGAGCACGGTTGTGTACGAGCCTTCCGGAACAAGCAGGCCGTAGTCGGTAAAGGAACGGTTGGGCGAGAAATTGAACACAAACAGCAATTTGCCGCGCATGAATGCCAGCACCTGATCGCCGTCGTTATGCCATATTTCCGTCACATTCGTGCGGATGAAATTACGCTGCGACTTTACCACCTTTATCATCTCGCGGTCAAAATCACCGAGATAATGGTAGCACAGGGTCGGGTCGTCGGCAAGG
Source organism: uncultured Prevotellaceae bacterium (assembly GCA_937877605.1). Classification (GTDB taxonomy): domain Bacteria; phylum Bacteroidota; class Bacteroidia; order Bacteroidales; family Bacteroidaceae; genus Prevotella. Next base: position 845 of record CALFJA010000122.1, read on the forward strand.
TGCCACTGCCTGCGGGCGTATTTATGGCTCCATCCGTTTCCTTCGCGGGGGAAGTCTATCCACTCCGGGTGGCCGAATTCATTGCCCATGAAGCAGAGGTAGCCCCCGTTGATGGTGGCAAGCGTTGCCAGACGAATCATCTTGTGCAGGGCGATGCCACGGTGTGCCATGTCGTTTTCGTCGCCGATGCGGAAGTGCCAGTACATATCGGCATCGATAAGGCGGAAGATGATGGTCTTGTCGCCTACCAGCGCCTGATCGTGACTCTCGCAGTAGGAGATGGTTTTCTCGTCGGCGCGGCGGTTCTTTATCTCCCAGAAGATGCTGCTCGGTTTCCAGTCCTCGTCCTTGAGGTGCTTGATGGTCTTTATCCAGTAGTCCGGAATGTTCATTGCCATGCGGTAGTCGAAGCCCATGCCGCCGTCTTCGAACGAGGCTGCCAGCCCGGGCATGCCACTCACCTCCTCGGCTATCGTGACGGCATCGGGCTTCACCTGGTGAATCAGCTTGTTGGCGAGGGTGAGGTAGCATATGGCATTGTCGTCCTGGTGTCCGTTATAGTAGTCGCCATAGTTGGTGAAGGCTTCGCCCAGGCCGTGGCTGTAGTAGAGCATGGAGGTGACACCGTCGAAGCGGAATCCGTCGAAATGGAACTCGTCGAGCCAATACTTGCAGTTGGAGAGCAGGAAATGCAGCACCTCGTTCTTGCCGTAGTCGAAGCAGAGCGAGTCCCATGCAGGATGGTTCCGGCGGTCGCCGGGATAGAAATATTGGTTCGGGTCGCCGGCAAAGTTCCCCAGGCCTTCGTTCTCGTTCTTCACGGCATGGGAATGGACAATGTCCATGATGACGGCTATTCCCATCTTATGTGCTGTGTCGATGAGCGACTTCAGTTCTTCGGGAGTGCCGAAGCGCGACGAAACAGCAAAGAAATTGCTCACATGATAGCCGAACGAACCGTAGTAGGGATGCTCCTGAATGGCCATCAACTGTATGCAGTTGTAGCCGGCACGCTTCACACGAGGCAGGATTTCGTCCCTGAACTCGTTGAAAGTTCCCACACGCTCGGCATCCTGTGCCATGCCGATGTGGCTCTCGTAGATGAGCAGCGGACTCTTCTTGATGCGGAAACTGCCGTCGGTCCAGTTGAACTTTTCCGAAGCCCACACCTGACCGGAGAATATCTTTGTAGCATCATCCTGCACCACCCTGCGTGCATAGGCTGGCAAGCGTTCGCCTGAGCCACCGTTCCATTTGATGAGCACCTTGTAGTGCTGTCCGTGCTGTAGGGCCTTTTTCCTCAGTTTCAGTTCCCAGTTGCCGTTGCCGATGGGCTGGGCGGCATATTCTGCCGACGGTTTCCAGTCGTTGAAGTCACCAACCAGATAGATTTCGGTGGCATTCGGGGCCCATTCGCGGTAGACCCAGCCTCGGGCTGTCTGGTGCAAGCCAAAGTATTCATGGCCGTTGGCAAAGTCTTTCAGGCTGGTCTTTCCGCCGTTGGTCAGCTCTAGTTCCTTGTCGATGGCATGGTTGTGCCGGCCTTCTATCGCCTGTTCAAACGGGGCCAGGTAGCCATCGTGCTGAATAAGTCCCAATTGGGGCTTGGGGGTGCGGGACTGCTTCTTCATAAATACAGATATTGGTTAACAGTTAATGGTTACATTATACATTTCACCCCACCCTTCAAGAGGGAGCAGGGGTGGGTTCATTATTTCTTTTCATTTCGCTTGCCACGGCTATAGGTGCCCTGTGCGGTGATTTTTCCGTTAGCGTCTTTCTCCACAAAGGCGCCGTCGCGCACATTGTTCTTGTAGGCACCCTCAAAGCGTTTCCCTTCCGTGTCCACCTCAATGGCCTTCCCGTCGCGCTGGTTATCCTTGTATTCGCCGCGGAACTTGGAACCGTCGGCATAGTGGATAACCACCTCGCCGTGCAGCTTGCCCTGTACGAAATTGCCGTCGTACTCGTCCTTGTTGCGCTTGGTCAGTTTTCCCTTGCCATCGCACTTCCCGTCCTTCCAGTTGCCCTGGTACACATCGCCGTTGCTCCAGCGGAGCACACCCATGCCATTGGGCATTCCGTCGGAAAAATGGCCGGTATAGGTATCGCCGTTGGCATAGCGCAGGATGCCCTCGCCGTTGCGTTTGTCCTCTATGTAGCCTCCTTCGTATTTGTCACCGTCGGAAGTGACATACACACCCCGGCCATGACGCATGTCGTCACGCCAGTCACCGTTGTAGGTGTCGCCGCCAGCATAGTGGTGGACACCCTTGCCCGTGCGCTTATTATCCTTCCAGTCGCCCTCGTAGATGGTACCGTCACCCCAGTTGTACACACCGTGGCCGTTCTTCTTGTCCTGCAGCCACGAGCCATCGTAGTACGCTCCGCCCTTCGCAAAGGTATACTTGCCCTTGCCCTGGCGCTTGTCCATGAACCATTCACCCACATACTTGTCGCCGTTGAAATAGTGCATGGTGCCGTTGCCCTGCTGCCGGTCGCGGTACCACAGGCCTACATATTTGTTGTTATTCGGGAAATAGACCGTACCCTGGCCATGTTGCTGGTCCTTGAACCAACTGCCCTCGTAGCGGCGACCGTCGGCATAGAGGAAAACGCCATAGCCCTGACGCTGGCCCTTGACATATTCTCCCTCGTAGACACCACCGTCAGGAAATACGGCCTTGCCCTTTCCGTGGGGCTTCCCGTTGAGCATCTCGCCCTGATAGGCCCCACCGTCGCGCGTCATGCAACTGCCCAAGGTCAGTTTCTGTGCCGGCAGGGAGATAAAAATAAAAAGAAGGAATATCGATATATATAATCTTCGTCGTTGCATGTAATCCTGTTTGCTTATATAACGATGCAAATATAAACAAAGTTTTTGAAAACATCAAAACCTGCCGACAATTAACATTTTTCAAGCATTCGGCGGACATAGCCCAATGTTTCTCAAACATGCTTACTAATCACCGTTCCCTCCCTTCCTTCGCTCGCCAAAGCCCCCTCTTCGCTCGGCCCCAAGGGACGCTTATACGAGTTTACGAGTCTTAAGAAGACACAGGGGAGTTATGTCTCATTTCCGGGCATGAGTGACACATCCGGGAAAACCTGTGTCGCACCTGATTTTCAAAAGGGCCTCATTCGCAGC
>CALFJA010000123.1 GCA_937877605.1 uncultured Prevotellaceae bacterium
GTTGTGGGCGAGACTGGCCACGGCGTGAGCGAGTTCTTCAACACCTACGGCCGCGTAGACATCTACACTGGCACCCTGGGCAAAGCCTTCGGAGGCGCACTCGGAGGTTTCACCACCGGCAGAAAGGAAATAATCGACCTGCTGCGCCAGCGCTCCCGTCCCTATCTCTTCTCCAACTCGCTGGCACCCTGCATCATCGGCGCATCGCTCGAGGTGTTCAAGATGCTCAGGGAAAGCAACGAACTGCACGACCGCCTGGTGGAGAATGTAAATTACTTCCGCGACAAAATGATGGCCGCCGGCTTCGACATCAAGCCCACCCAGAGCGCCATCTGCGCCGTGATGCTCTACGATGCCAAACTGTCGCAGGTATATGCCGCCCGCATGCAGGACGAAGGCATCTATGTGACGGGCTTCTACTACCCCGTCGTGCCGAAGGAACAGGCCCGCATCCGCGTCCAGCTCTCGGCAGGGCACACCCGCGAGCAGCTCGACAAGTGCATCGCAGCCTTCATCAAGGTGGGCAAGGAACTCGGTGTGCTGAAATAAGCATGGCCCGGAAAGGCACTCAAAGCAAATCCCCCGTAAGACCGTTCGTGTCCTACGGGGGATTTTTCAAAGTGCAAGCCTACTTGTCTTTAGGCATCACCAGCCAGAGACAGAGATAGATGAGCAGTCCGGGGAAGGCTGCCGAGAAAATTGTCAGGATGAGGTAGACAATGCGAACCATGTCCCGCTCCCATCCGAAATAATCGGCTATTCCTCCGCAGATGCCGGCGATCCAACTGTCGCTGATACGTACTAATCGTCTGTTTCCTTCCATTGCAAGTCTCATTTAGGCGAGAAGAACATTAGAGACCGCCTATTCCGGCGTTGCCGAGAATGATTCCACCTGGGTCGAAGAGGCGCTTCAGTTCGTCGGTAACCTTCACATAGGAAGCCCTTTCGGCCAGGACGAGGAAGATGGTGTCGCCGCCTGCAATGGTGCCGAGCACCTCCGGTATCTCCGCCTGATCAATATCGTAGGCCAAGGCACTGGCATAGCCGTTGCGTGTCTTGATGACCCCGAGGTTCTGCGAGAAGCGCAGCGAGAGTATGCCCTGCCCTTCCCCGCCGAGCGAAACGGGCTGTTCGCTTTCCGACACACGGCGGTACATGGCCTCGTTGGGCAGGACATAGACATACCTGCCGTCGGGACGTGCCGCCTTTGCCACCTTCAGCATCTTCAAGTCGCGGCTCAATGTGGCCTGCGTGATTTCGAAACCTGTTGCGGAAAGTGCCTTCACAATGTCGTCGTGACTGCTGAAATCCTGACGGGAGATAAGCATTTTGATAGTCTCCAGGCGTTTATTGCGTTGCTTCATCTATTCTTTAATTATGCATTTATTTCTGCAAATATAATCATTTTCAGGGAAGCACAAGCATAATCGTGCATTTTTATTCAAAGAAAAAAGAGTAAAAGACACATTTTCTGCCTTTTACTCTTTCTGCGGCGGATGGGAAAGTACTGTCTTATTTGCTCATGTCGAACCCCATTCGGATGCCGTCGTAGTTCTTGCTCAGGTCACCCAGCGTGTTCAAGTCCTTGTTTCCGCTCAGTGCCGCAAGGGTCTGGAGCAGCGTGAGCAGTTTTTTCGACTCGAAGAGGTAGCTCATCCCGACTGTGGTTCCTTTGACATAGCAAGGTATGGTAAAGAGCATGGTACTCAGGGTGAGCTTGCACTGTGAGGCATCGTAGGCATAGGTGCCGCTGAAGGACTTGCCGGCTATCTTGGCACTGAAGTTGTTGTCGGCACCGATTGTAATCTGCGTGTTGGCCGATGAGATTCCCAACGACTGGTAGTAGGTCAGCAGTTTTTCCTTGGCTTTGGTTGCAGCGACCTCACCACCGGCCTTGGCCAGCAGATTGTCGGAAGTGAACGCCACTCCCGGTTGGCGATACTGCCATGCGCCTACCAGTTGCTGTTGGGTCGGTTTGTCCAATCCGATGACGCTCTTGAGGATGTTTCCCAGCGTCTGTCCGTCAGTCATGGCACCCAGCACCTCGCCGAGCACACCGCCGTTGTTCCCTGAGGTGCCCGCACCCATAGGGCCGCAAGCGGTCAGCAGGGCAAAAACGGGGGCTGCCATAAGGAGCGATAACTGAAGAATTCTTTTCTTGATGTGTTTCATTGCTGTGGTTATTTAACGCTCACGACCGAAGATGCGGAGCAGGTAAAGGAAGAGATTGATAAAGTCGAGGTAGAGTGTCAGGGCGCCGATGAGGGCTATCTTCTGTGCGCTCTCGTCCATATACTCCACATCGTAGAGCATGTTCTTTATCCGTTGCGCGTCGTAAGCCGTCAAGCCTACAAAGACAGCAACGCCCAGGTAAGACAGGATAAAGTCGAACATGGTGCTCTTGAAGAAGATGTTCACCACCGAGGCTATGATCACGCCGACGAGTGCCATGATTCCAAAGCGCCCCATCACGGATAGGTTCCTACGAGTGGTGGATCCGAAGAAGGCCATCACGCCGAATGTGCCGGCTGTAATGAAGAACACCTTGGTGATGACTGCCGGTGAGTAAGCCATGAAAATTGTTGAGAAGGTCACGCCGTTCACCACCGAATAGAGCAGGAAGAGTAGCGTGGCAGCCTGCAACGACAGGCGGTTGATGGCCGCATTGATACCGACGACCAATCCCAATTCACCGATAATCATTCCCCAGAAAACGACGGGAGAAGAGAAAATCACTTCCTGCAACCGCGGCGAATGGGCTATGCCATAGGCACTGACAGCCGTGATGGCCAAGGCAAATGTCATCCAGACATACACCTTGCGCATCAAGGATGGAAAGGAGATGGCCGTATGGGAGCCCCGACTTTCAACATAGTTGTCAAATTCTTTATAATCCATAGTTTCTGCTGTTTAATGCATTTGTGACTGATGTGTTTGCGAAAATAAAACAAAATCGGGAATTTCTGTATGAAATTTTGGTTAAAAACATTGAATGCAATGCATCTTTTCTACAACATATGCCAGTGAAGGCAGACATTTTCAGAATGCCACATAGTGCCGCAAGCGGTCGATATCGGCGGCGGAGAACTCTTTCAGCAGGCGCAGGTCGTCGAGCGAACCTATCTTCCCGTGCAGCCGGCGGTAGTCAAGAATGGCACGCGCTTGGTAGAAATTGATATAAGGATGGCGCTTCAGCTGGTTCAGCGAGAGCTGATTGATATTCATCCTCTGCGTTTCTGCGGATGCCGTCCCGACATATTGGAGTGCCTCTTCAGGAAATCCGTCAATCTCGAGCAACTGCTCCTTACGATAGAAGCCACCCAGCCGCTGTTGGTAGTTCACTATCTGACGGGCAAAATATGTGCCAATTCCGGGCACGCGCTTCCAAGTGGTGGTGTCGGCGGTGGAGAGCGGGATGCTTTCCGTGGGCTGCAACTTGACGGGATACAGGACGGTGTCGCGCTGGTAAGCCTCTTTCTCGGCATAATAGTCGGCGGCAGGGGCATAGTTCTTGGTTATCTTAATGTGGGGGCGCAACTCGTCAAACTCACTTTTTGTCAGCCCGTAGACACGGGCGAAGTCCTCCGGCTGGCGAAAAACGCCACCGCGGCTGCGATACTTGTAGATGTTACGAACCATCCAAGGGCGGAGTCCCAACCGCAGCAACTGGGTACTGTCGGCTGTATTGGGGTCGAAATCAAAGCGCTCGGCATGTGGCTGCGCATACTGTCCATAGTATTCCGATCGTGGACGATAGCCACCCTTTCTGCCGATATAACCTTGCTGCTGCATGGAAAGGCTGTCTTCCATCGTCATGCTGGTAACTTCCTTGCTGCCACCGGCCAACCATAGCAACACGGCTGCCAACAAGATGAACAGCAAGAGAAACGCAACCACTATTCGGTCGGACTTGGGAAAATAGAAGTTATTGTCAAAATTCATTTCTTTTACCTATTTATATATACGCGCGTAACATCCTACAAGATATTCAACTGGTGGAGAAAGATGGACAAGATGGCTATGGGACATACATAGCGGACCGTCCAGATGAACACAGGGAATATCTTCTTCCCAACAGTACTCCCCTCGACGAACTCACGTTCGGCAAGCACCCTGTCAACACGCCAGCCCACCAAGATGCATGTGAGCAGGGCACCAAGAGGCAACAGGTACTGAGCCGTAAGATGATCGCAGAAGTCCATTGCCGAGAATCCTATCAGCTGCAAGTTCGGACAGGGTCCAACCGACAGCGCGCAGACCACGGCTATGACGCTGCACACTGCCGTTTCCACCCAGGCTCCGTTCTTCCTGCTCCACCGGAGTTCCTCATGGAAGAAGGCTGTGCCTATCTCATGCATGGAGATGGTGGAGGTCAGGGCTGCCAATACCAGCAGGGCATAGAACAGTATGCCCATCATCCGCCCGAGCTGCGGCAGGGAGACAAACGCCTGCTGAAACACATTCGGAATGGTGATGAACACCAACGCCGGCCCACTGTCAGGGCTCACGCCCACCGAGAAGGCTGCGGGGAAGATGACAAAACCTGCCAGCAGGGCGATGAAAGTGTCGAGGAAGGCTATCTGAAGCGATGTCTTCCAAAGATTGGTAGAGGGTTTGAAGTAGGAAGCATAGGTACACAGGCACGCCGTTCCCAGCGAGAGGGAGAAGAAGGCTTGCCCTAACGCCTCCAGAAAAGTATCCTGATGCACGGAGGAGAAGTCCGGACGAATCAGGAAATCGACGCCTTTGACTGCCCCCGGCAGGGAACATGCGGACACTACGAGCACCACCAGTAAGACGAACAGCACCGGCATGAACACCTTCGATGCCCGCTCAATGCCTCGCCGCACCCCATTGCGGATGATGCCATGGGTCAGCAACAGAATAACCAAAGCCCAGAAAACGGACAGGAACGGGTGGGTGGTCATTCGGGTGAAGTATGACTGGATGGCACTGGCATCACCCGAGAGTTCGCCTGCTATCGAAGCATACATATATTGGAGGCACCAGCCTGCCACGACGGCGTAGAAACCGAGAATGATAATGGAGGTGATAACACCCAGCAGCCCGACCAACGACCAGCGTTTCGACTTCGATATGGCATAATAGGATCGCACTGCATTTGCCTTTCCATGGCGCCCGACTATGAATTCGGCCAGCATGCCGGGAATTCCGAGCAGCAATATGCAACCGATATAGATGAGCAGGAAGGCCGCACCGCCGTTCTCACCGACCATATAGGGGAAACGCCAGACATTGCCCAAGCCTACCGCAGAACCCACTGTGGCCAGGACGATGCCCATTTTGCTGCCGAAGTTGCTTCGAGATGAATGCATAGAGAGTCTAATTTGATGAAAATTACGATGAAACGGGGTTAAATCAGTCCGAACTGATGCAGGAATATGATGAGTATGCAGACGGGACAGACATATCGGATCAGGAAGAGGAACAGACGGAAGAACTTCAACGAATGCATGCCTTGATTGGTAAATTCATCGAAGACGACTTCGCGATTGACATACCAGCCCAGGAAAATGCAAGTCAAGAAACCTCCCAAGGGAAGGAAAATCTGTCCCGTGACAAAGTCGAACCAGTCGAACAGCGTCTTTCCAGCCCACTGCAGGCCGCCCATCGCGCCCAAAGAGAGCGAGCAAAAAATGCCCAACACGACGGTACAAACCGTAACCACAAGTGCTCCACGCTGCCGGGTGGTGTGCAGTTCCTCGTGCAGGAATGCCGTGCTTACCTCGTGGAGGGAAATGAGTGAAGTCAAGGCAGCCAGCGACAGCAAGGCATAGAATGCCAGAGACACGAGGAAACCCATGACGGGCATGCCAGAAAAGGCTGTATTAAAGACATTGGGAAGGGTTATGAAGATGAGTGACGGACCGCTGTCGGGGTTCACGCCCACTGAGAATGCGATGGGGAAAATCATCATTCCAGCCAGAATGGCAACGAGCGTGTCCACCACCGATACCTGGACTGCCGACCGCAGCAGGTTGGTTTCGCGGGTAAAATAGGAAGCATAGGTACAGATACAGCCCATGGCAATGCTCAGCGAGTAGAACGACTGCCCCAGGGCACCAAGGAAAACATTCCTGTTCAGATGGGTAAAATCGGGTTGGAAGAGGAACCGCAGGCCAGCATCGGCATTCGGAAGCATACAGGCAGCGACGACAATGACGAGCAGCAGGATGAAGAGTGTAGGCATGAGCAACTTCGAGGCCCGCTCAATGCCACGGCGAACACCATGCTGTACGACATAGTGGGTCAGTAACAGGATGATGACCGTCCACAAGACAGGCCGGAAAGTACTGGTAGAGAATTCCTGAAAATACTGGTTTACATAGGCGGAATCGCCCTTCAGTTCTCCCACAAGCGTAGCGAATATATATTGAAGGCACCATCCCGACACCACAGCATAGTAGCTCGTGATGAGGAAACCAGTCAAGACACCCAGCAGTCCGATGTACTTCCATGGTGTGCCATTGGCCAGCCGGCTATAGGAACGGGCAGTATTTGCCGCACCCCTGCGGCCTATGATGAACTCGGCCAGCATACAGGGGATGCCCAGGAACAGCACACACAGCAAGTAGATGAAGATAAATGCGGCACCACCGTTCTCCCCTGTCATATAGGGGAAGCACCATACATTGCCCAGCCCCACTGCAGAACCGGCCGTAGCAAGTATTATTCCCAACTTGCTACCAAAATTTACGCGTTCGGTTGACATCCTAAACTTATTTCAAATATTTTGTACCTTATAAGAAATTAAATACCTATTTTTGCCACGGAAAGGGACTTGCCTCGCCTGACAGTCCATCAGATGTGGAGCGAGTGCCTCCCGACAGCAAGCCGAAACGATGAAATACATTAGAAAGTATCCTCTCTCCTGCCTGACGGCCGTTGCCATCTGGGTGGTCTGCCTCATTCCGCGCGTCGAAGTTCCCGAGGCCATTGAGAACCTTTCTGACAAGTGGGCACATGCACTGATGTACCTGGTATTTGTCGGAATTGTCTGGACAGAATATGCAGTCAAGCACCGAAGCTACTCTTGGAAGCGCCTGATGCTGTTCGGTTTCATCGCCCCCATCCTGATGGGAGGGCTCATAGAGATTGCACAAGCCACTTGTACGGGCGGTAATCGCAACGGCGACTGGCTTGATTTCATTGCCAACGACATCGGAGTTGCCATTTCCTGCGCTTTGGGCAGCCTATGGCTGTTTACCACTCGCAATAGGGATGCAGCAGCAAAGAAGCATTGGAGTAGCGCCGGTCGAAAGTAACTTCTTTGCCGATGAAATCGGGTAATTTCACCGATTCGTCCAGCGTGTCATACTCCACCTCCGCAACCACAAGCCCTTCGTTCCTTCCGTGAAACTCATCCACCTCCAACAGGTGTTTGCCCAGACGGATGAGGTAGCGGTCCTTGTCGATAAATCCACCCTTGCACAGTCCTAGCAGGTGACGCGCTTCGTCGCCGGTAATGGCATGTTCGAACTCATATCGGCTCAGTCCGCCATCCTCCGAATGGCTCTTTATGGTGAGGAAAGCCTCTTGGTCCACCATACGGACGCGCACCGTAGCACCCTCTGCGGGAATGTATCCCTGAAGGATGTGCCGACAGGCAAAGGCTTCGGCACGATAGGCAGTGCTGCCTGGGCATATCAGGTACTTGCGTTCAATCTCTAAGCCGCTCATTCCTAATTCTGAAAGGCGAATGCGCAGAATATCAATCCCAGGATAATCAGGACGCAAAATATGCCAAACATTACGCGGTTGGCCAGTTTTTCTTGTTTTTGCTCGCGCTGACGGCGGCGTACTTTACTTTTCGAACTCATTGTTTTCTGTTTTTATTGGTTAGTTATTGTCTTCATCCACGATGGGAAACTCCATGAGGTATGCCTTGATGAAGCCATCGATCTTGCCGTCCATCACACCATCCACATCGGTGGTCTGGTAGTTTGTGCGGTGGTCTTTCACCCGACGGTCGTCAAAGACATAGCTGCGGATCTGGCTTCCCCACTCTATTTTTTTCTTTCCCGCCTCAATCTTGGCCTGTGCCTCGAGGCGTTTCTTCATGGCACGGTCGTACAATTGGCTCTTCAGCAGCCTCATTGCGTTGTTCCGGTTCTCCAACTGCTTGCGGCTTTCGGTGTTTTCGATAAGGATTTCCTCTTCCTCTCCGGTGTCGGGATCGACATACTGATAGCGCAGTCGTACGCCGGTTTCCACCTTGTTGACATTCTGTCCGCCTGCACCGCTTGAGCGGAAGGTGTCCCAACTGACCTTAGACGGGTCGACGAACACTTCGATGGTATCGTCGACGAGCGGCGAAACGAACACGCTGGCAAAGGAGGTCATGCGCTTCCCCTGGGCATTGAACGGAGAAACGCGTACCAATCGGTGCACGCCGCTCTCGCTCTTGAGGTAGCCATAGGCATATTCGCCGCCCTCTATTTCCATTGTGACGCTCTTGATGCCGGCCTCGTCGCCTTCCTGCAGGTTGGAGACGGTCACCTTGTGTCCGTGGGCGTCGGCCCAGCGCATGTACATTCGCATCAGCATGGCGGCCCAGTCCTGACTCTCCGTCCCTCCGGCACCGCTGTTGATTTTCAGCACACAGTCCATGGGGTCTTCTTTCTGGCGGAGCATGTTCTTCAGTTCCAGCTTCTCGAGGGCCTCGGTCACCTTTTTATAGTCGGCATCCACTTCCTCTTCAGTCACCATGTCGTCGTGGTAGAACTCGAAGGCCAGTTGCAGTTCGTCGGCCAGCCAGCGCACTTCGTGGTAGCCCTTGAGCCATTTTTCCAGCCCTTTCACCTTTTTCATCTGTTCCTGAGCGCGTGCCACATCGTCCCAGAAATCGGGAGCCTGCGTGCGAAGTTCCTCCTCTTCGTACTCCACCTGCATCTTCTCAATGTTGAGATAGCGGTGCAGGGCCTCGGTGCGCTCTTGCACATCCTTCAGTTGATCGGCGGTTATCATGGCTTATTCCTCATACATCTTGTCGATGGTTTCCTTGTAGTTCTTATAGATGGCACCGCGCTTCAGCTTGAGGGTGTTGGTGAGTTCGCCCGATTCCATGCTGAAATGGTGCGGCATGAGCGTGATGCGTTTTATCTGCTCGTAGTGTGCCAGTCCCTGCTGGAGGGTCTCTATGCGCTCGGATACCATCTTGACGATTTCGGGTTTGGCGCAGAGTTCCTCTCTGTCGGTAAAGGCGATACCGTGCTCACGGGCATATTCCTCCAATAGACTGAAGTCGGGAACAATCAGCGCCGAGACGAACTTGCGCTGGTCGGCAATGACAACGATTTGCTCTATGTACTTGTCAACGAGCAGCATGGCCTCAATCATCTGTGGAGCGATGTACTTGCCGTTGCTTGTCTTGAAAAGATCCTTGATGCGCTCGGTGAGGAAGAGTTCGCCGTTCTTCATGTAGCCGGCGTCACCCGTGTGGAAGAATCCGTCCTTGTCGAAGGCGGCGGCATTGGCATTGTCGCGCTTGTAGTAGCCCTGCGTGATGGTCGGACCCTTGAGCAGGATTTCGTTGTTCTCGCCGATCTTGATTTCAATGCCTTCCACCGGATAGCCGACAGAGCCCACTGTGAAGGCCTTGCCCTTATGGTTGCACGATACGGTGGCAAGACTCTCGGTCAGCCCGTAGCCCACAATCATTTCAAGGCCGATGGAATGGACAAATTCCTCCACTTCGGGCGACACGGTGGCGCCGGCCGTCGGGAAAAGATTGGGGTTGGTCAGTCCCAGTTGCTTGCGTACAAGGCTGAGCAGCGACTTGTCCAGCATCTTGTATTCCAAGGCCAATGCCAATGGTGGGCGCTTGCCGCTGGCAATATATTCGATGTTGTGCTTGTGGCCTACTTTCAAGGCATGGCGGAATATCTTCTGCTGAATGGGATTAGAATTCTTTATCTTCTCGTTCACGGCTATGTAGACCTTTTCCCAGAAACGGGGCACGGACGACATGCAGGTGGGGTGTGTTTCGCGCATGGACTGTTGTATTTCCTGCGGATAGGTGTTGACAATGAGTTGCGCTCCTTCGGTGAGGCAGAGGTAAGCCCATCCGCGTTCGAAGATGTGTGTCAGCGGCAGGAAGTTGATGACGCGGTCCTTTTCTCCCACCGGCACGCACTTGTCGTTGGCCGAAAAGGCGGCATGGTATTGCCCGTAGGTAAGGACAACGCCCTTGGAGTCGCCTGTTGTGCCGCTGGTATAGAGGATGTTGCAGATGTCGTCGAAGCTGGCTTCGGCCCAGAGCTTCTCCACCTGTTCCTGCTGCGGCAGCCCTTCGCCCAGGCGGAGGAAGTCGTCGAAATAGATGGCGTTGGGGTCGTGGGAGGAGATGCGCACGCTGCTGTCGAACACCACCACCCGTTCCAGCGTCGGACACAGTTGGAACACGCGGTGGGCCTTGTCGTATTGGTCTTGCTCACCCACGAAGAGGACACGCACCTGGGCGTCGTTTATCATGAACTGTATCTGCTGTTCGCTGCTGGTGGCATAAAAGGGAATGGAAGTTACTCTGATGCCATAGGCTCCGAAGTCGGTGAAGAGATACTGCACACAGTTCTGTGCGAACACGGCAATGTTCTCCTTGGGCTTGATGCCGAACTGGAGCATGGCATTGCTCACCTGCTTCACACGCTTGGAGAACTGGTTCCAGCCGATGGTTTTCCATTTCAGGCTGCCAAAATCGCGGTAGGTAAGCACATCGCGATTGCCATAGCGCTTTGCCTGCTCATGGATGAGGATGGATAAGTGGAGATTGTTCTGCATACTTTTATGATGTTTTAAAATTTCGTTTTCGTAACTGTTTGATATCAAGCATTTTGCGATTGCGTTCCGTTTGGGCTCCAGTTGCGTTGCGTTTGGGGCTCATTCGCCGTCCGTTTGGGCTCCGGTTGCGTTGCGTTTGGGCTCCAAATGGAAAACGCCTTCCTGACAGTAGTTTCTACACTGCACGGAATCGCCGTTCCCATCGGAGGTTGGAAGCATTTTCTGCGGGGTCATCTTCCGAGCCACGACTCAGGGTTGAGTTTGGCTGTTTCTTTCCGGAGCTGGAATTGCAGGATGTTGTCCTGTCCGACGGTGCCCAGCACCTGCCGTGCCGACACTTTCTGCCCGCGGCTCACATTGACGGAGCGCAGGTTGCAGTAGACGGAGATATAGGCACCGTGCCGCACCATGACGACATTCGTCCCGCCGAATCCGAACACGGCGCTGACCTCTCCGTCGAAGATGCTCCGGGCCTGACAGCCTTGCTTGCCCTGTATGTTGATGCCCTTGTTGTCGAGCGTTACATTTTTCAGTCCTTCCACATTGTACTGTCCGAAGTGGCTGACAATGCGGTAACTGCCCGTGATGGGCATTGGCAGACGGCCTTTGTTCGATTCGAAGGCGCCGCTGAGTTTGCGGTCGTTGCTGGTCATCCAGTTTGTCTCGGTGGCTTCCTTCTTCGCCTCGGCAATCTCTTTCTTGCTGCGTTCGGCCTGCGCCTGCCCCTTGCGTTCTATGGCCTCACGGTTGGCGGTGGCCTCCTTTGCGGCCTGGTTGGCTTTCTCGCGCTCGGCAGCCGACTTCGACTCGGCCGATTTTGCCTGGGCTATTTTCTCCCGTTCTATGCGCTTTGCCTCCTCCAGCCGGCGGGCATTTTCCTTGGCTTCGGCCTCGGCCTTTGCCTTCTTTTGCGCCAGTTCCTCCGCACGCCGCCTGGCTTCAGCCTCTTGCTGGGCCTTACGCTTGGCATCGGCCTCGGCCTTTGCCTTGGCACGCGCCACCTCGGCGGCTATCATCCGGTCAATCTGCGCGTTCAAGGCGGCATCCTTCTGCTTCTGCTGCGCTATGATGCCCTGAATGGTCTTCTGCTGTTTCTGAAGGGTGTTGACCATGGTCTGCTGCTCGCCTTGCTTGGCCTGAAGTTCGTTCCGCTCGCGCTGCCCTTTCCGGAGGAGGGTGGATTTCTCCGTCTTTGCCGACTCCAGTTGTTGCTTCTTTTCCTCTATCTGCGCCTGTTTCACCTTGAGTTGCTCACCCTGGGCACGCTGATAGGAGGCGTACTGGCGGATGAAGCGCAGCCGGCGGTACATCTTCGTCAGGTTATCGGCCGAGAAGATGAACATCAGCTTATCTTGCACAGAGCGGTGACGGGACATGTAGCGCATGGACTTGACATAGTTGCGCTTGCGCTCGGATAGTTGTTTCTCCAGCGTTTCCAACTGTGTCTGGAGTATATTGATGTCTCCGTCGAGTTTGTTGATGTCGTACTGGATGCCGTCTATGCTCTTCTGCCGTTCCTTTATCTCGCTGTTCAACTCCAGGAGTTGCTTCAGCCGCTGCTCCACATTGGCCTTGTTGGCCTTGAGAGCCTGCTCCTGCTGCTGGATTTTCTTCTGAATTTTCTCACGCTCCTGCTTCAGGCCGCTGATGGTGGGAGTCGCCTGCTTCTTCACCGGCTTGCCCTTGCTGGTCTTCTTCGGGGCAGTCTTCGTGGTCTGGGCCTTCTTTTTCTGAGGCACAGCTTTCTTTTGCGCTGCCACGGGCATCACCAGGAACAGAGAAAGGACAATAGCGATGAAATGTTTCATGTTAGAGACTGAGTAATTTTCCGAGTATGTCTTTGGCTTCCACCTTCTTGTATTTCGCCGAGACAGCGGACTCCGGCTCCCAGTCGGCGGCGGCCGTGGGCTGTGCCAGTTGGATACGGATTGCGGCTTTCTGCGGTTGGGCGGTGGCTGCCGTGTTGAATGAGATGCGGTGGGAGAGAGGATACTGGCGGGAGCCGAACGGACGGAAGTCGCCATAGAGCCACTCGAGCGATGTTGCGCCGTGAGACTGGCTCTGATAGTCGACATGTATTTCCTCTATCAGTCCCTTATCCTGCTGCACCTGCCAGTTGTAGACCATCTTGCCGTGCTCCAGCGAAAGGGCGTTGGCATTCTGCGAGGTGTTCCAGTCAACCTTGAAGAGAGGGAGTTCCGACTCTGTAAGCCGCTGTTTGTCAGGCACGAAGAGTTGATTCCAGAAAAGGGACTGAAGGCTGTAGAAGGTTAATCCGTTCTCTTTGAGAAAGTTCAGCTCGGAATAGTCGGCCTTGATATACTCCTTGTGCATTCTGTCGATGACGAGGACATGGTCGGGGGTGAATTCCAGCCGGCCCACCTCGGTGCCAATCAGCGGGATGAACAGCTGCAGCCTGACTACCTGATCCTTCCGCATATGGAGCGAGCCGGGCAGCGACATCTCCTTGCCTCGGGTCTGTGCGGTGAAGGTACAATCCGCAACAATGTTCTTCTGATAGAGTTGCTGGTCGTAAACCTTCTGCACGAACTGCAGCTGTCGCTTTGCCTCGTCCTGCCCGTTGTCGGCCTGCGAGGGGCCGCTCACGGACGGATCGGCCACGGGCTTCTTTGCGGCACAGCCCGCAAGGAACAGCACTGACAGGAAAACGATGCCTATGTTGGATAGTCTTTTCATTTCTCTTTCTTCAATTGTTTTATCAAAAGTTCTATTTTCTCGGGGAGCATGGCATTCTCACATCCTCTTTCCTGGGCCATCTTCCAAAACTCGAGGGCCTTTTCTGCCTCCTCAACCATAAGATAAATGTCGCCGGCATGGTCGAGAATGTCGGCATGCAGGGACTGCTCGTCTGCCACTGCCACAGTATCCGTCGCCAAGGTATCGGCTGCCAGCGTCAAAGTATCCACCACCGCCACAGCGACGCTGTCCGAGTCGCCGGCCAGTAGGCCGAACAGCACCAGCGCCTTGTCAATATGCACCTTGGCCTCGGGGTAGTTTTCCTTCATGAACTGAATCCAGGCATAGGTGTCTTCATAGTTACCGTTCTCGGGCTCCTTCTCGATGGTCTTCCTGCTCATCTGCTCTGCCTTGTCAAGTTCGCGCCGCTCCAGGCTGAGGTTGTAGGCATAGTTGTTCAAACAGCCTATGTTTTCCGGATCGTACTTCAGGCTCTGCTCATACGCCTCGAACATTTTCTCAGTATCGTCCAGTTTGTTGTAGGCATCACCCAGCATTTCGTAAAACTGCGAGCGGAGTCCGTCCCTGTCGGTAAAGTCCAGCTTCGGCATGGCGTTTTCCGTAACTTCCACCGCCTGCTTGTAATCCTTCAGTATAAAGAGCGTCGCTATTTTAAAGTAATAGAACATGGGATCGGTAGGGTAATAGTCTATGCCTGCCTGTGCCACTGTGAGCACCTCATCGTGCCGTTCCTGGTCGGCCAAACTGGTAATGTAGCGGTAGCGTGCCCCCATATTGTCCGGCTCGATGTCCAGGATATAGCGTCTCATGGCATCGATGCTGTCCTGCGGCATGCCCTTCACCAAGAAGTAGCTTTCCTTCATCTCGGCAATATCCACATTTCGGGGAGCCGCCTGTAGCACATCGTTCAGGAGCTTAAGCATCATCACGCTGTCTTTTGCCTCCACTTCATACCACTGATAGGCTGCCTGAAAGAGCCTGACGCGCTGGTCGGCGTCGGTATCGGGATGGAGGAGGAGTCGCATCATCTTCTCACGGGCATGCTCTTCGTCTTTCACATCGCGGTAGTAGTCGTAGTAACTGGCCAGTGCGTCCAGGTTGTTGGGTTCCTCTCGCAGTACCTCATCCAGAAGTTTCAGTGCCTCTGCCTGCCGGTGGTTCTGAAAAAGCCAGTTGGCCGTCATCACTTTGTATCGGTAGTCGTAAGGATATGCCGCCGAGAGGTTCCGCAATTCTGCCAGAGCCTTCTTCGGTTGTTTAAGCTGATCGTATGCATACATCTTGCTGAGGGTGATCTCCTCGGAAGGACCCTCAACGAGTTCCTGCCGATTCAGCGCATCGAGCATCATGGTGTAGTTCGCCTGATGCTGGTAAATATTAGCCAGCAAGCCTATCACTTCGTCGTTGGCTTTGTCGAGGCTGTACAACCGCTCATACAGTTCCGTAGCCTTGTCGATGTCTTTAGCCCCCAGGTATGCGTCTGCCATGAGTTGCAGATAGGTCTTGTTGTCAGGCTCCTTACGCAGGGCACGGTTGCCGTACAGGAAGAGGAGGGAGTCTTGCTTCATGGCCGTGTAGTAACGGGCGAGGTAATAGTCAGGTGCCGAAGCGTTGGAGTCGATTTGCTCGCAGTGGCGGAACAGGTCGATGGCGGCAGCATGTCGCCCTGCATTGTAGTGTTTCACGGCCTCGAGAAAGAAATAGTCGAAGCGTTGCTGGTCGGCATACGGGAGCCGGGAATGCGCCCTTTCTGCCGTCTGTGGCTTGCCTTTGGGCTTCTTGCGGGCAAAACCCGGCAGGATGACACCCGAAAGGAAGAGTGCCAACACTATATATACAAGGTAAGTATGTTTATGTCCCGTACTGTCCATGAGCCTGTCTTAGCGTCATTTTACACCTGTATGCCCGAATCCGCCGGCTCCGCGCTCGCTTTCCTCAAGCACTTCCACTTGTTCAAACACTCCCTGTTCGTGGCGTGCAATGACCATCTGTGCGATGCGTTCGCCGTCGTTCACCACAAAGTCCTCATCCGAGAGATTCACCAAGAGTACACCTACCTCGCCACGATAGTCGGCATCAATGGTACCGGGTGCGTTCAGTACGGTGATTCCCTTCTTGTAAGCCAGTCCGCTGCGAGGCCGCACCTGCGCCTCATATCCTTCGGGCAGGGCGATGAACAGCCCAGTAGGTACCAAACAGCGGGCAAGGGGTTTAAGTACGATTGGCGCGTCGATATTGGCCCGGAGGTCCATGCCGGCACTCCCTGCAGTGGCATATTGGGGGAGGGGCTGACGGCCCTTGTTCACGATTTGTATCTTTACCATTTGGCGGCTGATTTTATAAAACAATATGCAAAAATAGTCAATTCTTTCCATAAAATGGAAAATCTGCATGAAAAAGTAATTAAAAAATGAATAAAAAATGCTACTTTTGTGGTCATGAAATGGCAACAACTAATTTCGAACAAGCGCCTGGGGCAGGAAATCCGCCATAGTGAGCGCCACGACGACCGGTCGGAATTCAAGCGCGACTACGACCGTCTGATATTCTCCGCACCCTTTCGCCGGTTGCAGAACAAGACACAAGTATTCCCCCTACCGGGTAGCATCTTTGTGCACAATCGCCTTACTCATTCGCTCGAGGTGGCTTCCGTTGGGAAATCGCTCGGCGACGATGTAGCCCACGAACTGAAGGAGCGACATCCGGAACTGACAGGTACGCTGTTTGAGGAAATCGGAGCCATCGTGAGCGCCGCCTGTCTGGCTCACGACATGGGCAATCCCCCGTTCGGACACAGTGGCGAGAGTGCCATCCGTGCCTTCTTTTCCGAGGGCAAGGGAAGACCGCTGAAAGAGCATGTGAACGGCTTCTTCTGGTCGGACATCTGCCGCTTCGACGGCAACGCCAATGCTTTCCGACTGCTGTCGCACAAGTTCAAGGGGCGCCGTAACGGCGGTTTCGCCATGACCTACGCCATGCTGGCAAGCATTGTGAAGTATCCTTTCCCTTCCTACCATGCCGCCAAATGCAAGTTCGGATTCTTCACATCTGAATACAACGACTATTTGAAAATTGCGGAGGAGCTTGGTATTCCACAACTTTCCTTGGGGAATGGACATGAACGCTGGGCACGCCATCCGCTAGTATACTTGGTCGAGGCTGCCGACGACATCTGCTACGAGGTCATGGACATTGAAGATGCCCACAAACTGAAACTTCTTTCGTTTGAGGAAACCAAGTCGCTATTGTTGAGATTTATCGATGAAATGGGGCAAAATCGCATCTTAGAACGGATAAGGGAGGAGCAGATAGACGACAGGAACGAACAGATAAACTACATCCGTGCCTGTGTGATAGGCGTGCTGGAGCACGAATGCGTGAAGGTGTTTGTCGAACACGAGGAAGAAATCCTGGCAGGAACTTTCAGCGGAAGCCTGATCGACCACATCGGTGAGCCCGCCAGGGCGGCCTACGAAGCCTGCAAGAAACTCTCGAAGATGCGAATCTACGGCAGCAAGATTGTGCTGGATGTGGAACTGAGCGGCTACAAGATTATGGAAACGCTCATGGAAACCTTCATCGAGGCTGTGCTGCATCCCGACAAGTTCTATTCGCGCCAGTTGCTGAACCGCGTGAGCAACCAGTATGAGATTGACGCTCCCGACCTGGAGACCCGCATCATGGCCATCATCGACTTCATTTCGGGCATGACCGATGTCTATGCGCTCGACCTTTACCAGAAAATCGGAGGCATCTCCCTGCCTGTGGTATAGTTGTTTGCAGCAATTCACACCACGCCACAAGGGGGAAGCAAATCCCATAAAAAGACAAACGGCAGAAAGCGAACTTTCTGCCGTTTGTTATTTATAAGGTATCCGTTTTATTCCTTCTTTTCAGTTGCTGAGGGCTTGGTCAGCCTCAACGGGTCGGGACAGTCGCGCAGGAAGGTTTCTATGTGCCGGATGCGCTTCTGTTCGAGTATCTCGTCGATGGTAATCAGGATGCCCGTTTCCTCCACTTCGCCGAAACCGTTGTTGATGGCGGTGCCGAAGAGTTTCATGGTCGGGCTGAGGCTCATGTAGGCATTGACCAGTGGCGGGATGTTGTAGCCCAGCTTGCGTATCTCACCATTCAGGATCTTGTAGTCACCCTTGAAGCTGTTCTCTGTGAAGATGGCTTTCAGTTCGCCCTCGTCTGTCTCAAGTTCCAAGGGGTGGAAGGGAATGATGAGGCGGTCTTTGTCGTCGAAATACTTCTTGAGGAAGTAGAGTATCATGTCGCGTCCCTTGCGTACATAGGACGGATACATGGTCATTTTCCCGAAGAAGTAGCGCACATTGGGGCGGATAAGGGTGAGCGCACCGAGTCCATCCCACAGGTTGTCGAGGGCAAAGAGGCTCTTTGCGCCCATCTTCGAGCTCTGATAGGGCAGCGAGACGAACGAGCGTCCGAGTTCAACTGTGTACGGAGCGTATTCCTTCAGGAACTTCTCGGAGAAATGGAACATGTGGCTGGTGGCCAGGACGGGCTGCCCCTTTTCGTCAATGCGCCAGTCGGTACCATACTGATAGCGGTAGCCACCTATGATTTCCTCTTCTTCCGGATTCCAGACGATGAGTTGCTTGTAGCAGTTGTCGCCCAGGTCGAACTCGTCGATGTCGCATTCCTTTCCCGTTCCGCCGCCGGCTGTACGGAAAGCGATTTCCCGCAGGCGTCCGATTTCGCGCATCACATTGGGGGCTTCGTCGCCGGTGACGATGTAGATTTCGTTGTGAATCTTGTTGGTACGGCGCAACAGGCGTTCCGGAGTCAGTTCTTGCTCGAGAAGTTGCTTGTCTACTGGGGGTATGATTGGTTGCTCCATAATGTATGTGTGATTACTCCACAGAAAGATTTTGAAGGGTTATTTGGGTAATTCGTAAACTTTTTCTTCTACAATTTTCGCCCATTCCATCGGCATTTTCGACTTGTCAAAGGTTTCCCACGGCATGGGGTTGCCAATGGTAATCTCGAAAGTCTTGCCTCGGTTCTTGAACATCTCGTCGGACAGGAAGAGCATCGCGATGTTGAATTTCTTGACATAGCGGTCGCTGAAGTTGGCCAGACGATAGAAGAAATTGGAGTTCTGCCCGCTGAAATGGATGGGCACGATGTCGCGGTGGGTTTGCACGCTCTTGCTGATAAAGGTTTTCTTCCAGTCCAGGTCGTGCACTTTGCCCTTCCGGCGGCGTGAGCAGATGCCGGCAGGGAACATCACAATGTGGTTGTCTCCCCTGAATCCGGCCTCCACCATGGCGGGGAAGTTCCTGCTGTTCTTGCCCGTCTTGTTGATGGGAATGCAGAGGGGGGCAAGGTTGGGGATGTACATCAGCAGGTCGTTCACCAGATAGCGGAACTTGTCGTCGTAGTGCTTGCCCACCAATGCACCGACAGCCACGCCGTCGATGCCTCCCAGCGGGTGGTTGGACACGAATGTATAGAACTTGCCTTCCTCGTTCGGAGGGAGGTTTTCCAATCCGTTCACCTTGATGGTCATGCCCAGATAGTCGAGGCAGGCCTGCAACCAGTCGCTGCCCTCCTTGTCGGCTGCCGAGGCAATGAAGTCGTTCAGTTCGTCCTGATGGATGAGACGCTTCAGCCATGACACGACAAACCGCGGCACATACTTTGACTTTGCGCCCATCTTCGTCTTCAAAACCTGATCAATATCTAACAGTTTCAACTCTGTTGAACTCATGGAAAAGTCGGTTAATATTCTGCAAAAATAACATAACTTTTTATAAACAAATCACTTTTTGCAAAAATATTCAAGAAAAAATTGGGTGATTTTTTGAATTGTCCAACCATTCGCCCGGCACTCCGTTTCAGCCTGTCGCCCAGCTATCTTCCCGTAACAGCATATTCATAACTTTCCGTCCGGCAGCCACATAGGGGGTAACAGATAGAATTCACTCTAGCGAAACGGTATAACCGTTTTGAAAAAGCGCATGGATCTTTCGCAATCCAGATGCGAAAAGTGAAGAATTAAGAGTGAAGAGCACGGAAAACACAAAAGGCACACATGCAAAAATGGGCGAAAATATGGAAAAAAGTCCCACCAGAACCTGTCCTTTTGTCCCCTGTTTCCCACCCTTTCGCAGTGTGAGTGGGGCCTATACGAAAAGTGTTTAAGCCCCAATCGGAAAGTAGATGTCAAACAGTTGCTTTGGGAAATTTTATAACTAACTGAGCACCAAGTACTTGCGTAGAACGCAGAAAATCGGCGATATTTTGCGCTCAGAGGCTCTTCAGTAGCGAAAAATCGATTCTGCGGAAGGTAAAATTCTCAGTTATGGAAGAAACGGCGTGGGAAACCTGCCGGACAAGCACCATATTGCCTGATAGAAAAAGGCGGCATAAAAAGCGAATTTTGGCTGAAAATGTAACTTGCCAATTCGCAAAATACCCCACAAAAAGGCGCAAAATCCACTGTTTTTCAAAAAAAATCGGCCTGCAAAAATATTTTTGTGGAGAATTGTGGGGAATTGTGGGGGATTTTGTTTAATTTTGCCTCACTAATATTTTTTAAAGAAGTACACATGCGCTTTTTAGGTAACATAGAAGCAAAAATCGATGCCAAAGGCCGCCTTTTCCTGCCGGCAACCTTCCGCAAGATACTGCAACAGGCCGGCGAAGAGGACCTGGTGTTGCGCAAAGATGTCTTCCAGCCCTGTCTGGTGCTGTTCCCCAAATCCACATGGAACGAGCAGATGGATCTGGTCAGGAGCCGCCTATCCAGGTGGAAGAAGGACCAACAGGCCATCTACCGGCAGTTCGTGAGCGACCTGGAAGAGTTCAACCTTGACGCAAACGGCCGGTTCCTGGTTCCCAAGCGATACTTGAAGATGGCCGACATCCACCAGTCGGTGAAGTTCATCGGCATGGGCGACTGCATCGAACTGTGGAGCAACGACGACAAGTCAGACCAGCCATTCGTCGACCTGGAGGAATTCGGCGAGGCACTGGAAAGGCTCATGGACGAAGAGCCCAAGGCCCAGGACAAAGAACAGTAATAAGACCAGTACACGATGACTATCACCGCAACAGGCTACCACACACCAGTGCTCCTGCAAGAGAGCATCAACGGGCTGGACATCCGGCCCGACGGCATCTACGCAGACATGACCTTTGGCGGCGGAGGACATGCCTCGGCCATCGTGAAACGGCTCGGGAAGCAGGGAAAACTCTTTGCTTTCGACCAGGATGCCGACGCCCTGCAGAACCTCATGGAGACCCACGGGGAACTCCTGCGGCAGAAACAGTTCACCTTTGTGCGGTCAAACTTCCGCTACCTGAAGAACTGGATGCGCTACTACGGAGTGGAAGCCCTTGACGGAATACTGGCCGACCTCGGCGTCAGCTCGCACCACTTCGACGACGAAGAGCGCGGGTTCTCCTTCCGATTCGACGCCCCGCTCGACATGAGGATGAACAAGCAGGCGCAGTCGACGGCGGCAGATGTGCTGAACAAATACACCGAAGAACAACTCTCCGACGTCTTCTATCTCTACGGAGAGCTCAAGAATGCCCGACAACTGGCCAGAGCCGCCGTTGAAAGACGGAAGAAGCAACCCTTCAAGACCACGCAGGACTTCATCGGAGCCATCGCCAGACTCATACCCAAAGAGCGCGAGAAAAAGGAGTTGGCAAAGGCATTCCAGGCCCTGCGCATTGAAGTCAACCAGGAGATGGAGGCACTCAAGGAAATGCTCCAGGCGGCAACCGAACTCCTGAAGCCGGGCGGACGGCTCGCGGTCATCACCTACCATTCGCTCGAAGACCGCCTGGTGAAGAACATGATAAAGGCGGGCAACTGCGAAGGAAAGGTGGAACAGGACTTCTTCGGGAGAGCGCAGAAACCACTCCAGGCTGTCAACACAAAACCCATCGTTCCAAAAGCAGACGAACAAACAAACAATCCCAGAAGCCGAAGCGCGAAACTCAGAATAGCAGAAAAAGCATGAACCCAGAAGAAAACATCATCATAGAAGAACCGTTCGTGGAGGAAGAAGCACCCCAAGAAGAACCGGTAAAAGAAGAAGAGAGTACCATCTCACTCGAGGAAGCCATCAAGGACCTTGCCCACGAAGACGAAGCACCGCAGTCGACAACCTTTTCCCTGCGGAAGATTCTGCTGGGCGACATTCTCAACACGGGCATTGTCAAGAAGCAGATATGGCTCCTGCTGCTCATTACCGCCTTCGTCATCGCCTCCATCACCTGCCGGTACAAATGCCAGCAGAGCACATTGAAGATCGACAAGCTGCAGAAGGAACTCACCGACGCCAAGTTCCGGGCACTCACCAGCAGTAGCCAACTGACGGAGAAATGCCGCGAAAGCAATGTACTTGAAATGCTGAAGAACAACAAGGACAGCGTTCTCCACCACCCCAACCAGCCGCCCTACATCATAAACATACCGCAATGAGCACGAAATTCAATAATAAAAAGACACTCCCCCGATATGTCTTCCTCGTCATTGTGATGGGATGCATCGCTTGTTCGGTGGTTGTAAAGGCCGCCTATACCATGTATGTGAAACGCGGCTTCTGGATGGAGGTGGCCGAAAGGACCAGCCAAGACAGCATTCCCAAGCCCCCCGTGAGGGGTAATATTCTGAGTTGCGACGGGCAGCTCATGGCAAGCAGCATCCCGGAATACACGCTCCACATCGACTTCAAAGCCCTGCACAATGCCAAGAACGACTCTCTCTGGGAAGCCAATCTCGACTCCATCTGCATCGGACTGAACGAAATCTTCCCGGAAAAGTCGGCCGCAAAATTCAAGTCTGACCTGGAAGCTGCCAGAAGCAGGCAGGAACAAAACTATGCCATCTGGCCAAAACGTGTCAACTACAACACCTTTACACAAGTAAAGCGACTGCCTGTCCTCTGCCTGCACAAGTACAAGGGCGGACTGAACGAGACCGAGTTCAATGCCCGCAAGAAACAATTCGGCGGACTGGCCAGCCGTACACTCGGTGCACTCTATGGTGCAAAGGACTCCGCACGCTTCGGACTGGAACTTTCCTACGACTCCATCCTGCGCGGAAAAAACGGCATCATCAACCGCAGGAAGGTGCTGAACAAATACCTGGAGCTGACCATCGTACCTCCAGTTGACGGTGCAGACATCGTCACCACCATCGATGTGAACATTCAGGACCTTGCAGAGCGTGCCGTTATCGACGAACTCCGCGAAATAGATGCCAGCGTGGGAGTGGCCATCGTCATGGAAGTTGCCACCGGAGATGTCAAGGCTATCGTCAACATGGAGAAGGTAGGGGAAAACCAGTACGCCGAAATCAAGAACCATGCGGTCAGCGACCTGCTCGAACCAGGCTCCGTGTTCAAGACCGCCAGCCTGCTTGTCGCACTCGACGATGGTGTGATTGACACCACTGCCTACATCGAAACGGGAGGCGGAATCTGGAATATGTATGGCCGGAAAATGAAAGATCACAACTGGGCTTCCGGCGGCTGCGGCACCTTGAAAGTGCCAAGCGTACTCCACAAAAGTTCGAACATTGGCACGAGCAGAATCATCGACGACAACTACCACAACCATCCCGAAAAATTCGTGGAAGGCATCTATCGAACAGGTATTGCCGACGACCTGGGCATTCCCCTGAATGGTGCTTCGCCAGCGAGAATCAGGATGCCCAAGAAAGACGCCCGCGGAAAGCAGTGGGTGAACTGGAGCAACACGGCATTGCCATGGATGAGCATCGGCTATGAGACACAGGTGCCGCCCATTTCCACCCTGACCTTCTACAATGCTATTGCCAACAACGGCAAAATGATGCGCCCGCGGTTTGTCAAGGAAGTGGTGAAAGACGGACAGGTTATCATGGAATATCCTCCTGAAGTGATGCGCGAAAGCATCGTCAAGCACCCGTCGACTCTGGGAAAGATAAGAGCCATGCTCGAAGGAGTGGTCTCCGTGGGGACTGGAAAGAAGGCTGCTTCAAAGACATTCAAGTCGGCCGGGAAGACGGGAACGGCCCAAATCTGGACCAGTGCCGGAAAAACCAGCGCCCACCTGCTCTCATTCGCAGGCTATTTCCCCGCCGATGCGCCGCAATATAGCTGCATTGTGTGCATACAGAAGGTCGGAAGCCCAGCCAGCGGCGGCTTCTGCGCAAAAGTCTTCAAGGACATTGCCGAGGGAATAATGGCAAAGAACATCCATCTTCGGGTGCAGTCGGCACGCGACTCCCTGTCGGCACTGCTCCCGGATGTCAAGGACGGTAATATGACTGCCGCCGACAATGCCCTCTCGTACCTGGGTTACAAATACACGACCGAGTGGTCTTCGCAAAGGAATGATGCCCAGCGCGTCTGGGGGTATGCCCAGAAAGAGGGAAACAAGCAAATAGATTTGAAGAAGAGTCAACTGTACAAACAAGGCCAGGTGCCGAGTGTGGCAGGCATGGGAGCCCGCGATGCTGTCTATATGCTTGAGAAACGCGGCGTGCGTACCAAGCTGCAGGGGCGTGGCAAGGTGGTTAAGCAAAGCCTGCCGCCAGGACATAGCATCAAGAAGGGGGAAATTTGCATCCTCACTTTGCAATAAGAAAAATAAATAACACGAAAAAAACATAATAAATATGATTCTTTGCGAACTAATCAAAGACATCAAAGTCTTGCAGGTTGTGGGGCCGTCAGATGTTGAAGTAAGCGGCATCGAGTTGGATTCCAGGCGTGTGGTGGAGGGCACCCTCTTCGTAGCCATGCGCGGAACGCAGTCCGACGGCCACCGGTACATTGGCAAAGCCGTGGAGCAAGGGGCTCATGCCATTCTCTGCGAGGAAGTGCCCGAGATGCCGGACAGCCGTGTAGCGTATGTGCAGGTGGCTTCGACCGAGGATTGCGTGGGCAAGGTTGCCTCGGCATTCTTCGGCGAGCCGAGCAAGCACCTGACGCTGGTGGGTGTCACAGGCACCAACGGAAAGACCACCATTGCCACGCTGCTGTACAACATGTTCCGCAAGTTCGGACACCGCTGCGGACTGATTTCAACCGTTTGCAACTACATTGAAGACGAGGCTGTTCCCGCCAGTCACACCACTCCCGATGCCGTCGAGCTGAACAAGTTGCTGGCGCGCATGGTGGACGAGGGCTGCAGTTATGCCTTCATGGAGTGTTCCAGCCACGCCATTGCACAGAAGCGCATCGGTGGACTGCACTTTGCCGGAGGCATCTTCAGTAATCTGACACGCGACCATCTGGACTATCACAAGACTTTCGAGAACTACCGCGATGCCAAGAAGGCCTTCTTCGACATGCTGCCGAAGTCTGCTTTTGCCGTAGTTAATGCCGACGACAAGAACGGAATGTTCATGGTGCAGAACACGAAGGCCAAAGTGCGCACCTACAGCACCCGTCAACCGGCCGATTTCAAGGCTCGCCTGCTGGAGTGCCACTTCGAAGGCATGTATCTGGAACTGGACGGAAAGGAAGTGGGTGTGCAGTTCATAGGAAAGTTCAATGTGAGTAACCTGCTGGCAGTGTACGGTGCTGCCAGGATGCTTGGCAAGCCGACAGACGACATTTTGCTGGTGCTCTCCACGCTGAAGAGCGTCCGTGGCAGGCTGGAGCCCATCCACTCGCCTGCAGGATTCACTGCCATCGTGGACTATGCCCACACTCCCGATGCGCTGGAGAATGTGCTCAACGCCATCCACGAGGTGCTCAACGGCAAGGGGAGCGTGATAACCGTGTGCGGAGCCGGCGGCAACCGCGATAAGGGGAAGCGCCCGCTGATGGCACAGGAGGCTGTACGGCAGAGCGACCGCGTGATTATCACCAGCGACAATCCCCGCTTTGAGGAGCCGCAGGACATCATCGACGACATGCTCGGGGGGCTGACGCCTGCCCAGAAGAAGAAAGTGCTGGCCATTGCCGACCGCCGGGAGGCCATCCGCACGGCCTGTGCACTGGCACAGAAGGGCGATGTGGTGCTCGTGGCAGGCAAGGGACACGAGGACTATCAGGAGGTAAAGGGCGTGAAGCACCACTTCGACGACAAGGAGGTCTTGCTTGAATGTTTTGCCGGAGAAGCCTGAAGAAAATACATTAACCAATTGAAGAACTGACAAAAAGTTAAGACATGCTTTACTATATCTTCCGTTTCCTGGAGCAGTATAACATCCCTGGCTCGCACCTGTGGTCGTACATTTCGTTCCGCTCGCTGCTGACGCTGATTCTCTCGCTCATCATCTCCGCATGGTTCGGCGAGAAGTTCATCAAGTTCATGCGCCGCCGGAACATCGGCGAGACCCAGCGCGACAATTCCATCGACCCCTTCGGCGAGAAGAAAAAGGGCGTTCCGACCATGGGCGGCATCATCATCATCGTGTCAATCCTCGTCCCCGTGTTGCTGTTCGGCCGCATGCGGAACATCTACCTCATCCTGATGATCATAACGACGGTATGGCTTGCCTTCCTCGGTTTCCTCGACGACTACATCAAAATTTTCCGCAAGGACAAAGAGGGGCTTAAAGGCAAGTACAAGATTTTCGGGCAGTTCAGCATCGGCCTGATTGTAGGCTTGGTGCTTTGGGCGGCTCCCGATGCCATCATACGCGAGAATGTGTCGGCCCAGCCACAGGGGAAGGAACTGGTGGTCACCCACAAGTCTGAGCCCGTCAAGTCGCTCAAGACCACCATTCCGTTTGTAAAGAACCATAACCTGGACTACTCCGAACTGATGGGTTGCTTCGGCAAGTACAAGACGGCGGCAGGTTGGATACTCTTTGTGCTGATGACCATCATCGTGGTTACGGCCGTGTCGAACGGTGCCAACCTTAACGACGGCATGGACGGGATGTGCGCCGGCAACTCGGCTATCATCGGCGTGGCGCTCGGCATCCTGGCTTATGTGTCGAGTCACTTGGAGTATGCCTCCTACCTTAACATCATGTACATCCCCGGTTCGCAGGAACTGGTGGTGTTCATGTGTGCCTTTGTGGGTGCCATGATTGGATTCCTGTGGTACAACGCCTATCCTGCACAGGTATTCATGGGCGACACCGGCTCGCTCACCATCGGCGGCATCATCGGTGTTTCGGCCATCATCATACACAAGGAGCTGCTTGTGCCCATCCTCTGCGGAATTTTCCTGGTGGAAAGCCTCAGCGTGATCATCCAGACACAGTTGTTCAAGTTCTACAAGCACCGCGGGCAGCGGGTACGCTTCTTCCGCTCTACGCCCATCCACGACAATTTCCGCAAACTCGACTCGCAGCTTGACCCGTCGAGCCGGTATATCCTGAAAAAATGGCCGCACCGCCAGTTCCATGAGTCGAAAATCACCATCCGATTCTGGATTGTGACCATCATTCTGGCTGCGCTGACTATCATCACTTTAAAGATAAGATAACACCCATTTTCCAAAAGAGGCTCAAACGCGGCACAACCGGGGCCAAAACGCCCGCCGTTTGGAGCCCAAACGCAACGCGACTGAGCCTCAGTTGAAAAAGCACTGAAAAGAAAGCATAAGACGAATGAAGAAGATAGTAGTATTAGGAGCCGCCGAAAGCGGTGTCGGAGCAGCCATCCTGGCACAGAAACAAGGATTCGAAGTGTTTGTCTCCGACCGCTCCTCCATCCGCGAAAACTACAAGCAGATGCTCGACTCCCACCACATCCGCTGGGAAGAACAGCAGCACACGGAAAGTGAAATACTCACGGCCGACGAGGTGGTGAAGAGCCCCGGCATACCCAAAGAGGCACCCATCGTCAGGAAAATCGCCGAAAAGGGCATCCCCGTCATCAGCGAAATAGAGTTTGCCGGACGCTACACCCAGTCGAAGATGGTCTGCATCACAGGCTCGAACGGCAAGACTACCACCACATCGCTCATCTACCACATCTTCCGCAATGCCGGATACGATGTGGGACTGGCAGGCAACATCGGACACTCGCTGGCACTTCAGGTGGCCGAGGACCCGCATCCCATCTATGTGATTGAGCTCTCATCGTTCCAACTTGACGACATATACCGCTTCAAGGCAGACATTGCCGTGCTGCTGAACATCACCCCCGACCATCTCGACCGCTACGAAGGCAAGATGGAAAACTATGCCGCCTCAAAGATGCGCATCACCCAGAACCAGGCCGAGGGCGACGCTTTCATATACTGGGCCGACGACCCCGTCATCCAGGAACAGCTGAAGCGGCACAACATACAGGCCATAGCCTATCCCTTCAGCGAACTGAAGAAGACCGGCACCATAGCCTACATCGACAACGGGCAGTACACCATTGAGCGGCCAAGCCCCTTCACCATGCCGCAGGGCGAACTCTCACTGCGCGGCAAGCACAACATCTACAACTCGCTGGCAGCCGGACTGGCAGCCAAGGTGGCAGGCATCAGCAACGAAACCATCAGGAAGAGCCTCAGCTCGTTCGAAGGAGTGGAGCACCGGCTGGAATATGTCTGCACCAAGAACGGCGTGGAATACATCAACGACTCGAAAGCCACCAATGTCGACGCATGCTGGTATGCGCTGGAAAGCATGACCCGTCCGACCATTCTCATCCTGGGAGGGCTGGACAAGGGCAACGACTACAGCACCATCCTGCCGCTCGTCAGGGAAAAATGCGTGGCGCTGGTGTTCCTCGGCGTGGACAACCGGAAACTCCACGACAACTTCGACGGACTGGGAATAACCATCGCCGACACCCACGCCATGACCGACTGCATGAAAGCCTGTCAGGAACTGGCTCAACCCGGACAGACCGTTCTGCTCAGTCCTTGCTGCGCCTCGTTCGACCTCTTCAAGAACATGGAGGACCGCGGCGAACAGTTCAAGGCCTGGGCAAGAAACATCTGACACTATATATATATTAATAAGGTATAAGAAAACACCCTCGCAAGCACACTGAAACATGATAAACCTGAAACTCGGCAACCTGTTCAAGGGTGACAAGGTCATCTGGATGATCTTCTTCTTCCTGGCCATCACCAGCGTCATCGAAG
>CALFJA010000124.1 GCA_937877605.1 uncultured Prevotellaceae bacterium
CGTCCTGGGCAACGGGCTCCAGGAACTGGACTCCAGGATTTACTTCCACTTCCTGGTCAACGGAATGCTCCTGCTGCTGTCCTATCCGCTGATGTTCCTCTTTGAGAAAATATTCGGCTTCACCTCGAATGTGAGCCTTATCGAACTGCTCAACACCAACAGGGGATTGCTGCGCAGTCTGAGCGAGGTGGCCCCGGGAACCTTCCAGCACAGCATAACGGTCAGCAACCTGGCGGCCGCCATAGCCAACAAGATCGGCGCCAACAGCACGCTGGTAAGGACGGGAGCGCTCTATCACGACATCGGGAAAATGAAAAACCCGGCATTTTTCACCGAAAACCAGAAAAATGTGAATCCGCACGACCACCTGACCAACACCGAAAGTGCACGCATCATCATCGGACATGTCACCGAAGGGGTCCGACTAGCCGACAAGGAAGGGCTGCCCAGCGTCATCCGCGAGTTCATCCTTACCCACCACGGAAAGGGACTGACAAAATACTTCTATATAAACCAGCAGAACGAACACCCCGACGAGGAGGTGGACAAACGCCTGTTCATGTACCCGGGTCCCAATCCCAAGACCAAGGAACAGGCCATTCTCATGATGGCCGACACCGTCGAGGCCGCCTCCCGCTCACTGAAAGATGTGTCCGAAGAGGGCATCGCCGAACATGTCAACCGGCTGATTGACCAGCAGGTGGCCGAAGGTATGTTCAAGAACTGCCCCATCAGTTTCAAGGATATCGACGATGCGAAGAAGGTTCTCATTAAACGCCTGAACTCCATCTACCACACCCGCATCGACTATCCCACCCTGCAAACAGCAGAAGACTCCCAATAAGAAAAACAACCATACCTTTTTATTATATAAGACAGGCAATGGAACGGCACTACTGCCTGCCTTTTTGTATACAAACGGCAAACTATAGTGTTAATTTTTCTTAAAGAATGATTAGTCGTTACGGAAAAATAGAACAATCTTAGTAACTTTGCAACCAATTATTTTAAATATTTTTTTGAAATGAACAAAATTAGATTGTTTTCATTGGCAATTGCTATTGCTTTTTCAGGCATTAACATTCACGCTGGTGGTTTACTCACCAACACTAATCAGAACATTGCATTCCTTCGTAATCCGGCCCGCGATGCCGCCATCGGTATCGACGGTATCTACACCAACCCTGCCGGCGTGGCATTCCTTTCGGAAGGCTGGCACCTCTCGATCAACTGGCAGTGGGCACACCAGACCCGTACCATCAACACGGCCTACGGTCCTCTGTTCTCGCTGAACACAACCAATCCTGCTCCCATTTCATCCGACGGGTATGCCTACCGTAAGTTTAAAGGTGTGGCAGACGCACCCGTCATTCCTTCCATTCAGGCTGCCTACAACAAAGGGCGCTGGAGTTTCCAAGGCGGAATTGCCGTCAGTGGTGGTGGCGGTAAGTGCGAGTTCGACAACGGACTGGGCTCGTTCGAGGGCGTTGTTGCCTCCATTGCGCAACAGTTGGGCATGACTGGCTACTCGGTCAACAACTTCATGCGTGGCAAGCAGTACTACTTCGGTTTCTCACTGGGTGCCGCCTACAAGGTGACAGACAACCTCGCAGTGTTTGGTGGAGCCCGTATGCTCTACGGAATGGCAAAATATGAAGGCTTCGTTGACAACATTACGCTGCGAGGGCCGCTTACCATGAATCAGGATGTTCCCGCTACCGATGTTTTCCGCATGCTGAAGGAACAATACATTGCCGCCGGCGACATGGCGAATGCACAGCGCATGGGCGGTCTCGAGGAGGTGACGAAGGGCATCTACCTCGATTGCGACCAGAAGGGCATCGGCATTGCGCCGTTCATTGGCGTTGACTACAAGATTGGCAAGTTGAACCTGGCCGCCAAGTTCGACTTCAAGACCCGCATGCGACTGAAAAACACCAACCACGACCAGCGTTTCTCCACTATAGCCAACATCCTGGTCCAATCCGGTAGCAACACTTTGCTCAAATACGAAGACGGGAACAAGGTGGCAGAGGACTCCCCTGCCCTCCTGACCATCGGCGCCCAGTACGAGATTACCGACAAATGGCGCATCATGGCAGGCTATCACCACTTCTTCGATGTGGACACCAAGCAGTATTATGGAAGCACACTGGGTGACTCTCAGGAGGTTAACATCGGCACGGAGTATGATATTACCGACAAACTCCAAGTCAGCGCCGGTCTGCAGAAGACCATGTACGACATGGAAGACGACTTCATGAGTGACATTTCCTTCAATGTGAGCAGCTACACCTTCGGCTTTGGTGCCGGCATTAAGGTGTCGCCGAAGGTTAAGATTAACGCTGCCTACTTCCAAACCAACTACGACACGAAGAATGTAACCAGCAACGAAGGTATCGTGAAGAACGCCTATACCCGCACAAACCGCGTGTTTGGCCTGGGTTGCGACATTGACTTCTAACACGCTTCTCAGCAAACTGCATAACGAAAGAGCCTCGGCCGAAATCCATTCAGCCGAGGCTCTTTTTATGCCTTTTCTGCATATAGCATCCGTTTTGCCTGTTCATTCAGGGTCGACATCGCAATACACCTTCACGGCAGTATAGCCCTTGTCGTCATAGAGTCGCCGTTCAGCCTGCCGGATGGTATCGCACACATGCTGATGCGACAGCCGTTTCTCCATTTTCAGTACTATTTTGCGGATATGCTGCTGCTTGATTCGACTGATGGCAGGGCGGTCCGGCCCCAGCAAACGGTTGCCGAACTGCTGCCGGAGGTAGGAGGCCATGACATCGGCAGCACGCTCCACAAGCGGTTCGCGGCTGTGCCGCAGATAGATATAAATAAGCCGATGGAATGGCGGATATTTGAACATTCGCCGTTCGTCCATCATTGACTGGAAGAAAGCCTTGTAATCGTTCTTCTGCAAGAGTTGGACAACAGGCAAATCCTTGTTCTTTGTCTGTAAGAGGACCAACCCTTGGTCACCCTTTCTTCCAGCCCTTCCCGCCACCTGTGCCATCATGTTGAAAGCATGTTCATAAGCACGGAAATCGGGATAGTTCAACATACCGTCTGCATCGACTATGCCCACGACGCTCACATGGTCGAAATCCAATCCCTTTGTGACCATCTGCGTGCCGATGAGCAGGTTGGTCTTGCCTGCCGAGAAATCGCCTATAATGCGCTCATAGGCATTCTTTGTCCGCGTGGTATCGAGGTCCATACGGGCCACGCGGGCCTCCGGGAAGAGTTCGCGCACCTGCTCTTCCAGTTTTTCCGTGCCGATGCCACGGCTTCGCAGGTCGTGTTCCTCGCAGTTGGGGCATTGCGCCGGAATGGGATACGCATAGCCGCAGTAGTGGCAGGTGAGCAGATTCAGGCGTTTATGGTAGGTCAGCGGCACATCGCAATTCTTGCAGCGTGGCACCCAGCCGCAGGTTCCGCACTCAATCATAGGTGCAAAGCCCCGGCGGTTTTGGAAGAGGATGGCCTGCTTGCCGCTGGAAAGTGCATTGCGGATGGCCGCCTGCAAGTCCGGCGACAATGAGCCTTTCATTATTTTCCGGCGGCGGAGGTCCTTCACATCCACCACTTCGATGCGCGGCAGCTGTATGTCCTTATAGCGTGTGGGGAGCGTCGCCAGTCCGTATTTGCCGGCAACAGTGGCATTATAGTAGGTTTCTGCCGACGGAGTGGCCGTTCCGAGCAAAACCTTTGCGCCATATTGCCTTGCCAGCATGATGGCAACCGAGCGTGCGTGGTAGCGCGGTGCCGGGTCCTGTTGTTTGAAACTGCTCTCGTGCTCTTCGTCGACAATAATCAGTCCAAGCCGATGAAATGGGAGGAAAACGGCGCTCCTTGCCCCCAGGATGACCTCATAGGGGTTGTCGGAGAGTTGTTTCTGCCAGATTTCCACCCGCTCCTCATCGCTGTATCGGGAATGGTAGATGCCCAGGCGGTTGGCAAACACTCTCTGAAGGCGCGTCATCAACTGCACGGTGAGGGCAATTTCGGGAACGAGATAGAGAACCTGGCACCCCGACTGCAGGGTTTGTTCAATCAGGTGGGTGTAAATCTCTGTCTTTCCGGATGATGTCACACCGTGGAGCAGCACCACATCGTGTTCCCGGTGTTGAGCGTTGATTTCGCAGAATGCCTGCTGCTGAGCCTCGCTCAGTGCTTTCAGCGGAACTGTCTGTCCCGGTTTACCGAGGTTCAAACGGCCAATCTCGCGTTCATAGAGAGCCAGCAGTTGCCTGTCGATGAGCGAACGGACGACAGCGGCAGACACACCGCTCTCGTTGAGGAGTTCCTCGCGTGTTATCTCCACGAGGTTCTTATCGGACAGTTGTCCGTCGGCGTCAATTCTGCCCGAGAGTTTCAGATAGGTGTTGAAGGCCTTCTGCTGTAGCGTAGCCCTCCGGAGCGTATCCCTTGCCACCTGTACATCGCGCGGTGTCTGGCAGTTCTTTCCCAGCGTCACGCACTGTTCGGTACGGGCGTGGTACCGGTCTTCCTCCTTAAAACCAGCCGGCAGTGCCGCCACCATGACATCGCCGACCGCCGACATGTAGTAGCCGGCAATCCAATCCCACAAATTCAACTGAAGGTCAAGGACTAAGGGCTGCTCATCGAGCAACTTTGCGATGGGCTTGGTGGCGAAATCCGGCTTGATGTCATGCAGCCGGCGAACTATTCCCACATGGTCTTTCGACTTACCGAAGGGCACCACTACTCTACTGCCGGGCTGCACTTTGTCTTGCAGTCCGGCAGGTATTGAGTAGGTGAAAGTCCCTTCCAGTGGTACGGGAAGAATGATGTCGGCGAACAGCATGGAGCGTTTCTAGAAGAAATAGGCGGCTCCTATTTGCCAAGAGTTGGCCTTTCCGTCTTTTATTCCGTAGTATTTTGCAGACTTGTCGAACTGGAAATTATAGTTGGCACTTATCTGGATGTGGTCGATAAGGGTAACGCCAAGTCCGACATTGGCACTCTTCGTGGCATCTTTCCATTTCCATCTATGGCTTTCCTCGTTATCGTTGAATGCCTCGTTCTTTTTCCCCACATTGAAAGAATACTGCGGTCCGGCAAAGATAAAGGCACTGGCAAGCGAGCCCAATCCTATGGAATAGCGCACATTGATGGGGATGTCGATGGTCTGCAAGTTGGTGCTCTTCTCAGCATGCGAATCCGTATCAGTGATTTTTACATTCCTTCTGTTGTAGAGAGCAGAGGCGTCTACGCCCAGTCCCAGCACCGGCAGGGTGTACTTCACGGTTGGTCCAACAAAGAATCCGGCCCTGTTGTCGGCCTTTACCACATCGCTTTTGAATTTCATGTCGATGACATTCAAGCCAGCCTTGGCACCGAATTTGATTTGCGCATTGACTGCCTGACTGAAGAGAACAAGCAGAACAATTAATAGTTGTCGAGTCGTTTTGTTCATAATTGTGTTTGTTTTAGGTTATACATGCACCTACAAAGATATTGTTTTTTTTATGATTTCGCGTCTGTCTTGGCAAAAAAAATCCCGGCAAGCGTGTTTGTCTTGCTTGCCGGGATATTGCCTATAGGTGAAAAATCAGTGTCTCTCGCGTCTTACGCTGATGCGTGCGTTGCCAGAGCCGGACGATGACGACTGCTTCGATTTTGCCGATTTCACCGACTTTGAGGCACTGTTCCTTCGGTTTGACTTGGAGCCTTTTCCCTTCTTCGAGGTCTTCTCTTCTGCCTGTGCCTGTGCCAGGGAGTCCTTGCGTGCCTGGTCGCCCCACATATTCTTCTCGAAAGCCACTATTTCCGCCTCTATCCTGCGCTGCTCGGCAGTGAGTGCTTCCTCGTTGGTGCAGTACTGTGCCAGCGTGCGTCCGAGCATGTTGTTGGCCTTGTAGATGGGACCGCGGTACTGGTTGCGTGTGAAATAGTCGTCAATGCTCATCACGGCGGCATTGTTCAGGTTGCTGGTCATGATGGTCTGCTTGGTAAGATAGGGAGCCAGGTCGTCGTACTTCACCCAGAAGAGGGGGTAGGCGGTGGTGCCGTCGCCGAAGTCGTCCTCGCGCTTCATAATCGGACAGAGTGCCAGCACCTTGGTATGGAAGGTGGCCGTAGCCTGGTCGTAGTAGGCACTTTCCTTGATGTAGTAGGCCGTTACCTCCCGCGACGGGATGTCGCTGTTGTCGATGCGCACCCTTCCGTTGATGCGCTCGTAGAAGATGTGGTAGTTGTCGAGGAAGGCCATGGGCTTAACGCGTGCCGAGTCGGTGAAACTCTCGTTGCCGTCGAGGCGGTATTCGTACACTTTGATATTGCCCGTCATCATCAGTTTGAATATGTAGGTGAACAGGTTCATCTGGGTGCCGATGGGCTCAACGGGGTAGTAGAGTCCGGCATTGGCATCCTGCGTAAGGTCCAGTTCGCGGTAGATATCGCGGCGCCATACCACATCTTCCGACATGGTCGGAGCGGTTGGGAACGATATTTGTGCACGGGTGGTCATGTTGTCGGCGTTCGACTTGGGAGCCTGCTGTTGCTGCTGGCGCCGTGCGGCAGGCTGAGCCATCAGGCACTGTGCCGTGAAAATGACTATCAAAAGGATTAAAATGCGTTTCATTTCTGTATGTTTTTGTTTTCTTTTTCTATCGTCTTTGCAACTCACTGGTTTCCAACGGTTTGCATTTGAGCCCCAATTAACTTCCGTTTGGGCTCCAGTTAGCTCCCGTTTGGGGCCCGTTTGCAATGCGTTTGGGCGGCAGTTGGAATCCGGGTGCAAGACAGCCTTGTCTATTTCACCACGATTTCCATGGCCGAGGGCAGCGTTCGCGTCACTCCGTCGGGTCCTATCGCCGTGATGCGACTAATGTAGAAGCGGCGGTTACGCGAGAGTTTGCGGAAGGTTTCCTTCTGCCTGTCGGAGAAGTTGGCGCCTGCCGAGGTCATCGGCACGGCATTTCCCATGTTGTCGAAGAAGACTGTCTCGAAGCTTACCACCTTGAACGGCACATCGAGAATGCCGTCGTCGATGGCAGCCTTTATGCCGGTAGCACCCATGAGGCTCGCCTTTGCCAGTCCGCCTCCGCGGAAGCGGTCGGTGCCGAGCAGGATATAGGCTGTCGGGTCGGGCAGCTTACGCACATGGAAGGTGTACTTGCCCATCTGCCGGCTCTTGCCGTTCTGGTTGCTGGACACGCTGATGGTGACATCCTGTCCCACTGCCGTGGGGCGTGCAATGTACTTGCCCATCCCCACCGAGCGGAACCCTCCTGCACTCATCGAGGCCGAGACGGCATTCAACGGCACACCGGGGATGCTGATGGAGATGGGGTTGTCGTAGCCGGCATAGAGCACATTCATCAGGTCTGCACTGACCGTGGCGCTCGGGCCTACTACGGTGTATTTCTGTGTGAAGTCGCGGCGGATGGTCTCTCCGCTGCCGTTCATCATCGTTATGTAGCCGCTGAACTGATGTTCGCCGACGCTTCCCGCCGTGAAGCGGTAGTCTTCGCCGGCAATGCGCTGGCCGCCCACATACACTTCAGGCACCTGGGTGGTGTCCACGGCCGCCATGACAATCTTTGCGGAGAACTGGTCGCCGCTGATGACGGTGCGCGACTCGGGGATGACAAAGGCCGTGAGCTTGTTCACGCGCAGGTCCTTCACATCGACATTCGATATCAGCGTGTGGAGCACTTCACCCTCGGCGTAGCGCACATCGCTCTGGATTTTCGACAGAAGGGTCACGGCTGCAGCCACAGGCATGTTCTCAAACATGTATTCCTGCCAGTTCTTGCCCATGGTGACGGCACCTTTGGGAAGCTCGGTGGTGAGGTTCGCCCTGATCATCTGCTTCTGGTGGTCGTCGCTCACCATCTTGAGAATCTTCTCGCGGTAGGTGTTGATGGCATCGTAGAGCTGTTGTCCCTTGCCGGTTCCAGGGGCCAGCATGACATGGCTGGCGGCTTCCAGGTTGTCCTTGTTCTCGATGTTGTGGATGTCGGCTTTCTTTCCGTCGGCCTCACGCACGATGGCCTCTTTCAGTTCCTGTGCGAAGTTGTAGAGAGAGTCGCTCATCCGCTTCACCTCGGAAGCCTTCTCAAACCACTGGCGCACCTTCTCGGGATTGGATTTCATCTGCGCCGAGAAGTCCTCAAAGAGCGAGGCGTTCTCCTTGGTCGAGCTGGCCGTGGTGCGGCTCAGGCTCTCTTCCACAATGGAAAAGCCATTGAGCACCTCCGTGGAGATGTTCAACGCAAGCATTGCCATGAGCACCACATACATCAGATTGATCATCTTCTGACGAGGGCTGACGGGTCTTTTCTTTATTGCCATTGCTTATTGATTATTCAAATTTGCCGTCATGGCCTGTATCATGCGGGCGTATATCTGGTTCAACTGCTCAATCTGCTCGGCCATGCGACGGGTCTGGTCGTTAATCTGGTCGATGGTGCCTATCTGCTGCGATGCACTCTTAAGCTGCAACTCGTAGACCTTGCAGATACCTGTGAGGGTGCGGTTGAGGTTTTCCATCTCTTCGCTGTCGGTGGTGAGGCGTGCCGACTGCTCCGACACCTTCTTCAGGGTCTCCGTGAGCGAGTTGAGCGCCTCGACATAGTTGCCCTGTGCCACCACCAGTTCCGGAGTATTCTCTGCCGACTGTCCCACAATGGCAGGACCGCCGCCGATTACTTGCGGTGCTGCGGCATCACCCTCGACGGGCGTACCCACGGCTGCGGCAACATTGCCGGTGGCCGGCTGGCCGCCGATAATGATGGTTCCACCGCCCACAACGGCAGGAGCGGTATGACCGCCAGTGTGAACAGGTTCAACTGCCGTCGGCTCCTCGTCGCCAGGCTCGTAGTCCTCGTCCACATCTTCCTCCTCACCTCTTTCCGACAGGCTGGTAGGCAAGTCCATGCCGATGGTTGTCTTGTCGAACGGACGGTCGAAAGCAGAGATGAAGAACACGATAACCTCGGTGCCCATACCCAGGAAGAGCATGAAATTGGCACCCGGCAAGTGTGTCAGCTTAAACAAGGTACCCAGGATCACGATTGAAGCACCCCAGCTGTAGGCGTAGTTGAGGAATGTCTGACCTGGCACACTATCCATCCACTTCTGCAGACGATAGATGAAATTTATCTTACTGTATTGTGTCATTTCTTCTTGCTCTTTTTCTGTTTGTTACTTGCAGTTGTTGCGAGGCTCCTCACACAGCGGAAACCTATGTAGGACCTAGGCTGGTTCTGGTACTCCCATGTTCTCCACGCAGAGCGTATGTAAGACTCAGGGTCCTTCCATGAGCCACCGCGCACGCTCTTCTTTTTCAGCCGGTAGGGGTCCTCCTTCGCTGCGTTGTACACCAGCGTTGGGTTAAGGTCGTTCATAGCGTCCACTCCCGACTCGGTATAGATGGTGGAAGTCCACTCCGCCACATTGCCCGCCATGTCGTACAGGCCGTTGCTGTTGGAGGCATAGATGCCCACCTTGCTGGTAATGAGGTTGCCGTCTTCAGTGTAGTTGCCGCGGTCGGGCTTGAAGTTTGCATAGAAACAGCCGTCGCCGTTCTTTACATCCTTGTTCTCCCAGGGGAACTCGTTCTGCTGTTTGCCACGGGCAGCATACTCCCATTCGGCCTCGGTCGGCAGACGGTAGCGCTGCACATATCGGGCCTCGGCACCGAGTCCCTTGAGCAGGTAGTCGGTACGCCAGGCGCAGAAAGCATTAGCCTGCTCCCAGGTCACACCGACAACGGGATACTCATTGTAGGCGGCATTGCTGAAATAGTTGCGCAGGTAGGTCTCGTTCTCCGAGTTGCGGAAGTCGTTCACCCAGCAGGTGGTGTCGGGATAGACATTCACGATGTAGGTGTTGAGGAAATCCCACGGCCCGGAAAGCGGGCGGTTGATGGTCTCCTGCACGATGCGTCCCTCATCGTCGATGTATGCCGTGTCCTTGGAAATCATCACGACCTCGTCCGGATTGACCACGATGTCGGTGTTGAGGTTACGCTCCTGCGGTATGATACGGTTCCGGCGCAGTGCTGCTGCGGTGTAGTCGTAGATTTCATACCTGTAGTTAAGCTGGCGATAGTCGAGCAGGCGCTCGCCGGTCACCGGATTGATGACATAGAGGCTTTCGATGGCTCTCTGCTCGTCTTCGTTCGGCTTGCGGGGTAGCGACTTCTTCCAGTTTACGCGCGGCTCAACGGGATTACCGTATTTGTCTTCCGTTATCATGTAGGTCTCGTCGCCGGCATACTGCGGGTCGGCAAGGCGTGTGCGGAGGATGCTGTCGCGAACCCACATGACGAACTGGCGGTACTTCGAGTTGGTCACTTCGGTCTCGTCCATCCAGAATCCCTCCACCGAGATATCCTTCACCGGCATCTCCTTGCCCCATAGGCTGTCTTGCTGCGCAATGCCCATGCGTACATAGCCCCGGTCAATGCGTGTCATGCCGAACGGTGTCGGCTCGCTGAAGGTTTTGGTTCCCCCAACGCCGATTACTTCGCCTCCGCGCCCTGCCGCCGACATCTGCTTGCTGCCAAAACAGCCGGTCAGTGCCACCGACAGGAGTGCGAGGCTGAGTAGTTGAATTGCTTTTTTCATATAGTTTCTTTGTGTATTTATTGCTTAGAGGAGTCTTACGCTCTGGTGTTTGTTTTTGCCTTTCTTTGCCAGGTTGAGGTCTATCTGGTAACCGACGAACAATTCGTGGCTCCCGTTGCCGGGATTAAGCGACGAGGTGTAATACTCATAACTGTATCCCACGACGACCCCGTGGTAATTTCCGCCCACGAGGAAGGTGATGGAATTGGTCGGACTGTAGGAAAGTCCGCCGTAGAGCATCTTCTCCTCGTGCCTGTAGACCAGCCTGCTAGTGATGTCTCCCCTGTAATCCACGCCGTCATAACGGACCAGAAAGGAGGGTTGTATTGTTAAGAACGGATTTCTCAGGCGTATATTGTATCCGCCGGTCAAATAATATGTTGCGTCAATCTTGAGTTCATTGGTCTCACCGAGGGAAATGGTCGGGGCATTGAGATGCTGTCCAGAGATGCCGAGATACCACGGTCCTCGCTGGTAGTAAAGTCCGAAAGAGAGGTCGAACCCGGAACCGTCGACATCGGTTTTGGAGAAAACGGGGTCGCTGGTGTCCTCAACATCGGCCTTACTGCCGTCGAACTGCTCGCTGAGCAATCCCAGCTGCACGCCGGCACTGATGGTTCCGCCCAACAGCTTTTGCTTGTAAGCATACTGAAGGGCGAGTTTCTGATGGGTGAACAGACCGATTTGGTCGTTCATGAGCTGTGCACCCACACCATGACGCTGATTGAAAAGCATCAAAGCCATGTCGCCCGCAAGGTACATCGTACGGGGATTGTGCTCGAAACCGGCCAGGTCCAGTGCATAGGCACCCGTCAGGTTCAGCTTGTCCTGCTTGCCTGCTGCTGCAGGGTTGAACGAAGGTTCCATGTCAAAGTAGTGGGCAAACGCCACATCATACTGTGCATGAACCGACAAACAGCCCAGCATGAGCAAGCCTATGATGAGAATTTTAGGTTTTATCACGCTTTTATAACGCAGATTTGTCTGCTTTATTGCAAATCAACGGTATTTTTCCCGCTGCATAAAAAGATTTCAACGCGCAGGAACATTATATTATTTAGAAATGGGAATTCTGAAAATAACCCAAAATATTGCTCCCCGTCAGACTGAAAAAAAACTGAGAATCGTATTGATATTTTTCAAAAAGGTGTTATTTTTGCGACAATTAAAACCTAACTATTCCATCATGAGCAAGCTTCACCTGCACGAAGAGGCTGCCAGATGCCTCTTGTGCCATGACGCTCCCTGCAGTAAAGTCTGCCAAAAAGGCAATCCCGGAAGAGCCATTCGCGCCCTTCGCTTTAACAACGACATTCTTGCTGCAAAACTCTTTGCCGAATGTAGCGATGCAGAACTTGCCGAAGCCGAGAAAGCCTGTATTCATTATGACCGGCCGATTCGCATCGGCGAACTGGCAAAACAAGTGTCGGAAAAGTACAGCCAGCCGGCAGAATTGCCGAGTCTGGCCATCGATTTCTGCGGCATAAGGTGCGAGAATCCTTTCTTTCTGGCCTCTTCGGCCGTGTGCACGAACTACGAAATGGTGGCTCGTGCCTTCGATGCAGGCTGGGCTGGTGTCTTCTATAAGACCATCTGCATGCAGGACATCCATGAGGTGTCGCCCAGATTCGATGCGGTAAGCAACGAGGGTGACTCCGATTTCTTCGGATTCCGCAACATGGAGCAACTCAGCGAGAACCCGACCCGCATGGACTTCGACATTCTGAAGCGTCTGAAGAAGGACTATCCGTCCAAGATTGTCGTGGCATCTATCATGGGACAGACCGAGCGGCAGTGGATTATCCTTGCGAAGATGGCCGAGCGTGCCGGTGTGGATGCCATCGAGCTGAACTTCTCCTGTCCCCAAATGCGTCTCACGGGCATGGGCAGCGATGTGGGACAGAATCCCGAGCTGGTTACATTCTACACCGCCTATGTGAAGAGAAATGTCTCCATTCCGGTCATTCCGAAAATGACTCCCAACATCACTCTTATGTCCCGCCCGGCCACGGGAGCCTATTTCGCAGGTGCAGATGCCATCTCCGCCATCAACACTATTAAGAGCGTGACCATGGGCAGCCGTGCGGCCGTTTCTGAGAAGAAGACCGTCTCGGGCTATTCGGGACGCGCCGTGAAG
Organism: uncultured Prevotellaceae bacterium; assembly: GCA_937877605.1. Classification (GTDB taxonomy): domain Bacteria; phylum Bacteroidota; class Bacteroidia; order Bacteroidales; family Bacteroidaceae; genus Prevotella. Next base: position 12,751 of record CALFJA010000124.1, read on the forward strand.
CCAATAGCCCTGCGTTTCATCCTTGAAATGGCACAGAATCCCGTCATGAAGAACATCCAACTGAGCGGAATAGGCGGCATTGAGACCTGGCGCGACGCCCTGGAATTCATCCAACTGGGCTGTAGGAATGTACAGGTGTGCACTTCCGTGATGCAGTATGGCTACCGCATCATCGACGACTTGGTTGATGGCCTGCAGGGATACATGCTGGAACGCGGTGTGAAGTCGCTCGACGAACTTGTGGGTGAGGAACTTCCGAACTTCGTAACGCCCCATGACCTTGACCGTAGCACCATGGTCTATCCTAAGTTCGACCACGAGAAGTGCGTCGGTTGCGGACGCTGTTATGTCTCGTGTATGGATGGTGGCCATCAAGCCATCGAGTTCGACACGGAGAAAAGAGTTCCCCGGCTGCTCGGAAGCCGTTGCGTGGGATGCCACCTCTGCCGACTGGTATGCCCGGCTCAGGCCATCGGCGTGACGAAACGCGTACCAAAGAAGTAGTTTTTTACCCCATAGACATGGCGGGTGAGGCAACCGGAAGATTGTTTCGCCCGCTGCCGTTTTGGCGCTGAGCAGAAACGGGCAGACGATTTTTCCGTAAAAAAGTGCATCGAATAGGAAAAAGTTTGTACTTTTACCACGATAACTAATCAAATTTTACATTATGGCATTAATTATTCTTATCGGTTTAGTGGTAGTTATCGGAGGATATTTCGTTGCTACCCAGCGTAGTTTAGTCAGTCTGGACGAGTTGTGCAAGAATGCGCTCAGTCAGATAGAAGTTCAGCTGAATTCCCGTTGGGACGCTGTGCTGGCTTTGGCCAAGACGGCTGCCCAATATGCAAAACACGAGTCGGAAACGCTCGTTGAGGTAATCCAGCAGCGTCGTGGCGAGCAAATCAACACCCCGGAAGCCATCAACGACCAATCGAGTGCGCTGAACCAGGTGATGGGGCGCCTGATTGCCATCGGCGAGGCCTATCCCGACCTGAAAGCCGCCGACCTGTACAAGGAGACCATGGACGGCGTAAAGCAGTATGAGGAGAATGTGCGCATGTCCCGTATGATCTACAACGACACCGCCACCAAGATGAACCGCATGGTACGCCAGTGGCCTTCGTCCATTGTTGCCTCGCTTTTGCACTTTGTTGAAAAAGCATATCTTAAGGTCGACGAGGAACAAAAGAAATCATATCCAAACTTAGATGATGCATTCAAGAAGTAGGTTGCTTCCGTTATTGTTCCTGCTGCTGCCCCTTTGCGCTGCGGCTTCTCCCAAACTGGACAGCCTGAAGATTCGGGTTGTGCTGGAATCCAACGGCGATGCCAGGATTACAGAAACCCGACAGATGCGGGTCGATGACGAAGGAACGGAATGCTACATTGTCATCGGCAACCTGACCGACAGCGAGGTAACCGATTTGCAGGTGACAGACGAAACGAACCTGAACTATTTCAACACGGGTTCGTGGGACATCGACAAGTCACGCAGCTGGAAGACGGGCAAGTGTGGCATCGTAACCAAGAGCAACGGCTATGAACTCTGCTGGGGACTAGGACAGCCCGGCAACCGGACTTACACCACAAATTATACTGTTACGAACCTTCTGAAGGGCTATCCCGATGCCGATGGGTTCAACTATATGTTCGTGGCAAAGGACCTCAAGCCGGCTCCCGCCTATGTAAGGCTCACCATTGAATCGTCCGACACCCTCCGCTTCCATCAGGGAAACAGCGGAATCTGGGGATTTCGCTACCGCGGTTCCGTACTCTTCGAGGGTGACAGCATCATCGTGGCAGAGACATCGCAACCCTTTGAAAGCGGCAGTGCCATGATAGTCATGTGCCGGTTCCAGAAGGGGATGTTCTCACCGGCTGTCCAGGGAAGCGGAACTTTCGAGCAGTTGAAGGCCCGTGCCTTTGAAGGCAGCGACTACGAGTCGGCCGACGACGATTCACTCGATTTTCTAGCAGGCTTGCTCACCGCATGGTTCATGGCCGTTGGGGCGGCACTGCCTTTCATCCCGTCTTACTTAACCAAGCGAAGTCTGCGCAAGAAGGTCAACAAAAATCTCATGTGGTACCGTGACATACCCATGAACGGCGACCTGCACGAGGCCAACAAGGCCATGAATGCGCTGAAGTATGTGGGCAACGACTACAACAACTTACTCTCGGCAAGCATTCTGAAACTCATCAACCTGGGTGCCATCAGCATTGAAAAGCAATACGACCAGAAAGGAAAACTGCGCAGCAACTTCGTCATTCACGAGCTGCCTGAAAGCAAGGAAGTGACCGAACTGCTCCGAAAGCTGCACCAGATATTCAAAGAAGCAGCCGGCAGCGACACCGTTCTGGAACCAAGCGAGTTGCGCCATTACATGGACAGCACCGCCCGTGAGAGCGAGACGGAGGACTTTGTGGAGACACTGCACCAAGGCCATCCTGCCTCTTACTACAAATACCGCCTCAATGAGTTGCGGGACATGTATGGACTGAAGAAGTTTCTCGAAGAATTCTCCCTGCTCAACGAGCGCCATGTGCAGGAAGTCGCCCTGTGGAAGGACTACATGGTGTGGGCAACACTGTTCGGCATAGCCGACCAGGTGATTAAAGACATGAAGAAGATCAACCCAGAATACTTCAACATGGATGCCATTGCCAACCAGATGGCCGACGACGTGACACTGCCAATGATTTATGCCACGATGCACCACGGCACCGACAGAGTGTCGTCACGACTGGCTGCCGAAGCAGCTGCAGCCGGCGGAGGAGGCTCTTCGTCGTGGGGTGGCGGAGGAGGCTTCTCCGGTGGAGGCTCGGGCGGAGGCGTCCGATAGAACAAATGCCCATTAGAAAAGCGATGTCTGCACGACATCGCTTTTTTCTTTGTCCGCCACCCCTGCCCTACGGCATGGGTTGTCATCTTCTGAAGGGAGCCCACCTTAAAAAGAGAAAAGGAGAAGAAGGACACAATTGTCCCTCATCTCCTCGTTGTTCACAAGTGAATATGCTATAGCCTTCCGACTTAATACTCGTCCTCGTTGAAGAGGAAGTCCTCTTTTGTCGGGTAGTCGGGCCAGATGTCTTCTATACTGTCGTAGACATCGCCTTCGTCTTCTATTTCCTGCAGGTTCTCTAAAACCTCCAAAGGTGCGCCGGAACGGATGGCATAGTCAATGAGTTCCTCTTTTGTTGCAGGCCAGGGCGCATCTTCCAGTTTTGATGCAAGTTCGAGTGTCCAATACATATATATTAGATGTTTAAGGGTTTATTTCTTGCGCAAAAGTAATATTTTTTCATATACCTGCAAGAAATATAATATATTTTTTATCCCAATCTTTCATTGCATGGATTATTTCCCTGTCCAAGGGTGCTTCAGGGCAGTCGCAAGACATAGTTCTGCGGGGTCTGCGTGGGATGGAAGAAGAGGATGCCACAGTCGTACAAATCGAATGCCATGCTGACATGCTCATGCCGGCAGAGTTGCCTCCACTGCCTGGTTGCCTCACGGCTGTCGTGTATATGATTGAGAATTATCGTCTGTTCTGTGCTATATTTTCCGATGAAATAGGATAAAAATGAAGTTTCCTCAACAGGCAGGTCCACCATCAGCACATCGGGTATGGAGGTTGTTTCCAGTGCGGTCAGATTGTCGGCAAGGGTTATCTCCGCGGCTTGCTTGCCAGCCTTGATGAACTTACTGAAACGAGGCATGTCCCTGCCCACTAACATCCACTTCCCGGTCTGCAGGAAGTTGGCCAGACGCAGCAGGAATTTGGCTCTTCTCCTGTCGGCAGCCGACATGGCATCCAATTCCCCTGCGAGGTCTACATACCCATAGAAGGGCAGGCGTTCGCTCACCACCGACCGGACAAAACGGTAGGCCCAGGGCGACTGAACACCGAATCCCCGACTGCGGGGAATGCGCACAAAACGCTTGAAAAAATCCTTTCCCATGGTAGTCTTTACGATAAACAAAGGTAATAAATATTTCAAAACTGATGTTATCTGCACTAAAATTTTGTCTGTTTGGATTTTTTTCCTAACTTCGCAACCAAACCTTAAAACATTACCATTATGCCAACTCCTCACATTTCCGCACCCGACGGTGCATTTGCAAAGACAGTATTGATGCCAGGCGACCCCCTGCGCGCAAAACTTCTTGCCGACACTTTTCTCGAGAATGTTGAACTTGTAACCTCCGTCCGCAATGTCTTCGGCTACACAGGCACCTACAAGGGCAAGCCTGTTTCGGTCATGGCCAGCGGCATGGGCATGCCGAGCATCGGCATCTACAGCCACGAGCTCTACACCTGCTACGGCGTTGAGAACATCATCCGCATCGGTTCTGCCGGCAGCTATTCGCCCGACCTCCATGTGAAAGACATCGTCCTGGCCGACTCTGCATTCAGCGAATCGTCCTATGCGAGCGTCCACAACGGCGAGACCTCCAACATACTCTATCCCACCCCACACCTGAACGAGGTCATCTTGAAAGCCGCTGAGGAAACAGGAGTGGCCTGCCACTTGGGCCGTGTCCACTCGTCCGATGTGTTCTACGGCGGTCCCAACGCTCCCGTATGGCAGGAACTGCGCAAGCAAACCGGCAGCGACTGCGTTGAGATGGAAAGTTTCGCCCTGTTCCACAATGCCAATGTGCTGGGCAAGGGCGCTGCCTGCCTGCTCACCATTTCCGACTCGTTCGTAACCGGCGAGGCACTGAATGCCGAAGACCGTCAGAAATCGTTCATGGAAATGCTGCAGCTGGCCCTGGAAGCAGCTGTCAGAATGTAGCATCACATTTTTATTATGATACGCAAAGGCGCTCCCTGCATCGGCAGAGAGCGCCTTTCTTTTTGTTTCCTCACGCTGTCGGGCTTCCGATTTTGTAAAGATTTTGGAGGAAATCGGCAATTTGTTAACATTTCTACGAGCCGTTCATGAAACTGGTGGAGCATCTTGAAGGTGCGGCTGTAAAAGTTCCGATTATCAGGAAGTATTGGATGTCAGACGATTAAGCCTTGTAAAAATTGCATTTGCGCCCCATCTGCATTCCATTTGGAGCCCAAACGGCCGGCGTTTGAGGCCCAAACGCAAAACAAGTGGATAGGAAACGAAATGTGAAAGTGGGGCTTAAACGGGCAGATTTCCCGATGAAATGGCACAAAAAAAGCGTCTATTGTTTCCCAAGTGAGCCCCAGTCGGACGACGGGATTTGTCCTGATAATTTACCTTTTTAACATTTCCGCAGACCGCCTCACGGGCCAATGCCTTCACCGCACACTCTGCACGGTGCGCGTCTGTCCGTCAGTGCCCAGCAGTTTGAAGGTGTGCTGTTGCCCCTTTACAAAGGGGAAGACCAGGAACTGGGTAAAGGACGCTATGGGACGGCCGTCGATTTCGAGCACCACATCGCCCTGGCGGAATCCAGCACGGTAGGCGTCGGACATGGGATTGACCAGCCCCACGCACACGGCATCACCCTTCGGGACGAACGCCATCTGCTGAACGGTGTTGCCCACGCGCACCGACTCGCCACCGCCATAGGGCTGGAAGAGAATCGTTCGCCGGTGAGGCAGCAAGACGACGGAACCGTACTGCAGCAGTTCCGCACCTATCTTCGACGACCCGCTAGTGGTTTTGGCACGCACATCCTGCAGTTCGAAGTTGCCCACCTGCAGGCGGTCGAGGTGAAGGAAAGCCACTTCCGCCAGCTGTTCTGCACCATGCAGGCCTATCTGGCTCTGCCCCTCAACCACCGCTTCCACCTGCGAGCCCACATTCTTGCTCTTGTATGCATGCTTGTCGAAACTCTGCTTGTTCATGGTGTAGAGCCCGCGGAAGCCCGTGTCGAACAGAACCTCGTCGGCATGGCGTATGAACGGGCTGACAATCAGGTAGGGCACGAACCATTTCAACTTGTATTTCAGCCGCTGGCCGGCCTCGCCCTCGAAATGTTTCCGGCGGTCGGTCAGGATGAGTCGGCGGTTACGGGTGTCTATCTTGCCGGAAAGCCCCTTGTTGAAAAGGTCGAAGCCGATGACGAACTGATACTTCCGGTTGAGCCGGTCGGCACCGTGAATGGACACGACATAGCCCTCTATGCCGATATTCCCCAACCGGAATACCGGCATCTGTGCGGCGCGGATGGTATCGGTCTGCCCGTTGGCATCGCGCGACACCACTGCCCCGAGGTCCGCCAGCGTGGCGGGCAGCCGGTTGGCGAAGACCACTCCCTGCGAAGAACCCGTGTCGAGCAAAGCCTTGACCGGCCTGCCGCCGATATAGACGGTGAGCAGCAACTGGTTGTCGGCCACCTCCAGCGGTATTGTGTCGCAGAAGTTGGTTCCCGAAAGGTTGAAGCCCGTATCGTAGCGGTGCAGCTGTCCCCACGCCAGCAGGGGCAGCAACGCCAACACGAGGCTAAGTGCCGGTTTCTTCATCATCCTGTTCGTCTTCGTTGATGGGTTGTATCTGACTGTTCATCCGTTTGGTAAGGTGGGGCATCTCCATGCAAGCCAGCACAAGCACGGCCGACACCAATGCCAGCAGATAGAGGCCGGCGCCGCACGCCATGCCCAGTGCCGCCGTCACCCACAGCCCTGCCGCCGTGGTCAGCCCGTACACCTTGTTCTTCTGGAAGATGATGGCACCGGCACCAATGAAGCCGATACCCGAAACAATGCCTGCCGCCACGCGCGAAGGGTCTAGGCGCACCGAGCGCGATAGCTCGCCCATCACCACGCCGTCGAAGCCGTACATGCTCACAACCATGAACAATGCACTGCCCAATGCCACCAGCGAATGGGTGCGAAAGCCTGCCATTTTGCTGCGGTATTCGCGCTCCAGGCCAATCAATCCGCCGAAAAGCGCTGCAATGAAAACACGCAACAGTAATTCCAATGTTATGTCCATAATGCTCATTCTTACCCCACAAATATAGGAAGAAAGCCTTACATGGCAAAAAAATTTTGTCAACTCCACACTAAATCGTACTTTTGACACCATGAAAACAGAAAAAGACAAAATGCTTTCGGGCGAGACCTACAGTGCCATCGACCCCGGCCTCGTAGCCGAACTGACCGTGGTGAAAGAGCAACTGCGCACCTACAACCTGCTGCACCCTGCCGACAAGGACACGATGAAGCAGATGCTGCACCGCTTGCTGGGCCATGTCGCCGACAACGAGATACTCATCGTGCAGCCGTTCTACTGCGACTACGGCAAGCAGATCAGCGTGGGCAAGCGCTTTTTCGCCAACTTCAACCTCACCATTCTGGACGAAGCGCCCGTCAACATCGGCGACGACTGCTTCATTGGACCCAATGTCAGCATCTACACCGCCTGCCATTCGACCAACCCCACCGAGCGTAACAGCCGGCGTGAGTGGGCCCGCCCCGTCAATATCGGGCACAATGTGTGGATTGGCGGCAGCGTGACCATCCTGCCGGGAGTCACCATCGGCAACAATGTTACCATCGGTGCGGGCTCCGTTGTGGTGAAGGACATCCCTGACAACAGCATCGCCGCCGGCAATCCCGCCAAGGTGGTGAAAACCATTCAGCCCTGACACTATGGACACCAATACCCTGCTCATACTCCTCATCCCCTTCGCCGGCACCGTGGCAGGAGCCGCCTTCGTATTCTTCATGCGCAAGGAAATGGACCTGCTGCTGCAAAAAGGCTTGCTCGGCTTTGCCTCCGGCGTGATGGTGGCAGCCTCGGTGTGGTCACTGCTCATCCCCTCGATGGAACTGACGGGGCAGGACGGCTGGCGGAGCGTGGTGCCCTGCGCCGGCGGATTCCTGGCAGGCATGGGGTTTCTCCTGCTCCTCGACATGCTCACACCCCACCTCCACCTCGGCAAAAACACCCCGGAAGGACCACAGTCGCACCTCTCGCGCACGGCAATGCTGTCGCTGGCGGTCACCCTCCACAACCTGCCTGAAGGCATGGCGGTGGGCATCGTGGCGGCAGGTGCCATGCAACAGGACACCGTCATCTCCGCAGCCGCAGCCATGGCTACCGCCATCGGCATCGCCATACAGAACATCCCCGAGGGTGCCATCATCTCCATGCCGATGCGTGCAGCAGGCAACAGCAGGAGGAAAGCCTTCGCCTTGGGCAGCCTCAGCGGCATAGTAGAACCGCTGGGAGGCGCAATCATGGTCTATATGGCATCGCTGCTCATGCCCATGATGCCCTACCTGCTCTCCTTTGCGGCGGGAGCCATGATATATGTAGTGATTGAAGAACTCATACCCGAGGCCTCGGAAGGAAAGCACAGCAATCTTGGTACCGTGGGATTTGCACTGGGATTCGTGCTGATGATGGTGCTCGATGTAGTCCTCGGCTGAGAAAAAATTCACCGCTAACCTTTCATTTGTGCACACTTAATCGTACTTTTGCCCACAGAAATGATTACGCAAGAAGAAAAAACACGCATAGAAGAACGCATCGTCGAGGTGCTCAAGACGGTCTACGACCCAGAAATATCGGTCAACATCTACGACCTCGGCATGATTTACCGTATTGATGTGAACGACGATGGAACCGTGGAAATCGACATGACCTTCACTTCCCCGGCATGTCCGCTAGCCGACTTCATCTTCAGCGATGTGCAGTCGAAGGTGGAAAGCGTCGAAGGTGTCGTCTCGGCAACGGTCAACCTGGTGTTCGAACCCGAATGGGACAAGAGCATGATGAGTGAAGAAGCACGACTGGAACTTGGATTCTGAATATGAAAAATGTATATTTCCTCTCCGATGCCCACCTCGGCTCATGGGCCATTGAGCACAAACGACAGCAAGAACGCCGGCTGGTGCGCTTCCTGGACAGCATCCGCCACCATGCCAGCGCCGTCTACCTCCTGGGCGACATGTTCGACTTCTGGAACGAATACCGCTATGTCGTGCCAAAAGGATATACCCGTTTCCTGGGCAAACTGTCGGAGATGACCGACGAAGGCATCGAAATCCACTTCTTCATCGGCAACCACGACATCTGGACCTACGGCTACCTGGAGCGCGAATGCGGGCTGATTGTACACCGCAAGCCCGTCACACAGGAGATAGGAGACAAGATTTTCTACCTCGCACACGGCGATGGCCTGGGCGACCCTGACCCCAAGTTCCGATTCCTCAGGAAGGTATTCCACAACCGCACCTGCCAAGTTCTGCTCAACACGCTGCACCCCCGATGGGGAATGTGGTTCGGACTGACCTGGGCAAAGCACTCCATGATGGAGCATAAGAAGAAAGGCGGCAGCAAGTTCTACGGCGAGGAAAACGAATTTCTCGTGCAGTTCGCGAAACAATACAAGGAGAATCATCCCGACATCGACTTCTTCATCTTCGGCCACCGCCACATACAATTGGACCATCCGCTGGGAGACAAATCGCGCGTTCTCATTCTCGGCGACTGGATTACCCACTTCTCCTATGCCGTGTTCGACGGCGAACACCTCTACATGGAGCAGTATGTGGAAGGCGAAACCAAACCATAGAGAACCCGGAACCTCCATGTTGCCACACCTTTGATACACAGTGAATTACAAAAGATACCGCCTGATTTAAAGAAGCACCGCTTTGAGAGTCCCAAAGCGGTGCTTCTTTCATTTATCAGCGGTTGCGAGTGTCGCTGTTGACGCTGATGATTGAGTTGGCCTGTTGGTGCGACACGCTCTTTCCGCGAGAGAAGTTGTAGGTGAGTGTGACAAAGTTTTGGCTTGTACTGACTTGCCAGCGGTTTTTCCATCCCTCGTAGTAGATTCCGCCCACCGCATTGTTGAGTTTGTCCCACGAAACAGAAGTAGACAAGTTTACTCTCCAGAACTTCAGCGGATTCAGATTGAGCGATGCACCCAACAGCAGCGTTACATCGTGGTTTTCGGTGTTCACCGGATGGGTGACATAGATGCCTGGCTGAAATGCACCTTCTTCTGTAATATATGTAGAGAAACCCTTTCCATTGTTGTATCCACTGATAAGTGTGAGTTTATTGTTGAACATTGAGAGGGCGAGCATCAGTCTGTCTTGCTTCCATGGGCGCAGGTTGGGGTTACCTGTGAGATAGAGATGGTCGGTTTGCCACTCCGTGCTGGCATTGATATTGCCGTAGGGCACATCGCCAGTCTGGTGCGCATAATCAAAACGCAGCATGATTCCTTTTTGGGAATTGAGCGCATAGGCTAACATTCCCTGAGGATTGAGACTGCGATGATGGCTTTTACTTACTTGCTGCGAAGTTAAATCGTTATAGTGGATAGCGTGTGATTGAAAGTTTGTGCCCACAGAGTACATCCATCTGTCGTGCTGTCCGACAGCGTGATGTAGAGCAATGGGGCACTGATCCTTATATCTGCATCGCCGCGAACGGATGCATGTCGCCGCGCTGCAAGGGTTTTGTCGCGGTAAGCAAGGCCGTCATAGTCGAAAGAACCGCCCACTTGCAGTTGGAGATAGCGGTTCAGCGGCTGGCTCAGGTCTATTTTTATCTTTCCAATATTATAGGTATTCTCGATATTACTGCCATATAGGAATGTATCAAACACATTTCCATTGTTCGAGTAGGCATGGTAATACTCGGCCGATGCGGTGAGAAGGCCTCCCATGGAGTCAATCTTGCAGGTGTATTGCGCCAAGAAGTCGGCCTGGGTAGTGTTTCCGTCCCAATGATTGTTGTCAATGGAGGGTGTTGGCGTGAGCAGATTGGCCAGCCGTGTGTTGCCGTCGCTGATGTTTCTGCTGGCATAAATCTTTGTTGTAAGGGTGTGGCGAGCATTCGGCTGATACATCATTTGCAAGTTTCCGCTCGCATACAGGCTTTTGTTTTTCTGCCATGTGGCGGTGAGCGACTGAATATCGTCGGCCGATTGGCCCACCTGGTCGGTTCCTTTGTCCACATACGAGCCTCGACCTAAGTTCCCGTTCGCATACAATCCCCATTTTTTGTTGCCCCAGTAGGCCATTCCTCCAAGGCCGTTGCTGCCCCACAGATCGCTTGGAGTACTGCTGTGATGGGCCGATACATTGCCATAGTAGCCACCATTTTGAGGTTTCTTCATATTGATGCGTATCACTCCTCCCATTTCCGCACTCTTTTGGTTCACTCCGCCTATGTATTCCACCTCCACGGTGGTGAGGTTTTCGCCCATGATGTTTTGCAGTTGCGAGAGGTCGTCGAGCCGTATGCCGTTCAAGTAAATCTTCGTAACAGCCTGTCCGTCTATCTTGAAGCCTCCGTCAAGGTATTCCACTCGTGGGAGAAACTTCAGCACATCTTCTGCGTTCTTTCCTTTCACAATGTTGTCGCCTTGTAGATTGGCCACATAACCATTCATCTTGTTGCGAATCCGCTCAACTTTTACCACCACTTCGCCCAATGTCTTCTCCCAGTAGATGGAATCTGCCTGGCCGATAGAGTCCATCTGGTTTTGCGCCGAGCAATAAAGCGACAATACTAAGAAATATAATAATAATACCGAAAAAATCAATATGTACAGCGCTCGGGACATAAGAAACTATTTGAGAAGAGTAACAATTTGCCTCCGTCCTTCTGCCCCCTTATTGTTTTATTCCCTATCGAACGGGGCAGAGGATACGGAACGAACCATTCTTACTTATTCAACACCAACGCTTGGGTGTCGCGGGCTATCATCACCTCCTCGTCGGTAGGAACCACCCATACCTGCACCCGAGAGTCGTCGGCCGAGATGAGGCGTTCCTCACCGCGACAGTTGTTGCGCTCGGCATCCATCTTTACACCGATGAACTCCAATCCGGAACAAGTTTCCAGACGGGTACCCACTTGGTTCTCGCCCACACCGGCCGTCCAGACAATGGCATCGACGCCACCCATGGCAGCGGCGTAGGAACCTATGTACTTCTTTATGCGGTAGTTGTACATCTTCAGGGCCAGTTGGGCACGCTCGTTGCCGTCTCTTGCAGCCTGTTCCACCTCCCGCATGTCGCTGGAAATGCCCGTGATGCCAAGCACACCGCTCTTCTTGTTGAGGAAGTCGGCCATTTCCTGTGGCTCCATTCCTGTCTTCTGCATTAGGAAAGTAACCGCCGAAGGGTCTATGTCTCCTGAACGCGAACCCATCATGACGCCTGCCAGCGGGGTCAGTCCCATGCTGGTGTCGATTACCTTACCGCCTTTGACGGCAGCAACGGAAGCTCCATTGCCTATGTGACAGGTGATAATCTTCAGGTCCTTGATGTCTTTCCCCATCAGTTCGGCCACCCGCTGCGATACATAACGGTGGCTCGTACCGTGGAATCCATAACGACGGACATGCCATTTCTCGTAGAACTCATAGGGAACGGCATAGAGGAATGCATAGTCCGGCATGGTGCTGTGGAACGCATTGTCGAAAACACATACCTGAGGCACCTCTGGCATCAGATTGTCTACGGCCCGCAAGCCACGCAGATGACCAGCATTATGGACAGGAGCGAGATCGCACAGTTCCTCGATACCGTCCTCCACGCTCTGATCCACGATGACACTCTGGCAGAATTTGTCGCCTCCCTGCACGATGCGATGACCCACGGCGTCGATTTCGTCAAGGCTTTTTATGGCACCGTATTCAGGGTGTAACAGTGTCTGGAAAACAAAATTGACTCCTTCCTTGTGGTCGGGCATATCGTGCATGAGCACTTTCTTCTCGCCGTTGGGCAATGTCAGTTTCAGGAATGCCTCGTTAAGGCCAATGCGTTCCACTCCGCCCTGTGCCAGGACGCTTTCGTCTTGCATGTCGTAGAGTTTGTACTTTATCGACGAGCTTCCGCAATTTAATACCAATATCTTCATAGAATGACTACTGTTTATAGTGTTTTCATTTTGCATCCATAGCCTGACAGGCCGTGATTGCTACCATATAATAGATGTCGTCAACGGAACATCCGCGGCTGAGGTCGTTCACCGGCCGTGCAATACCCTGGAGGATGGGGCCTATGGCAATGGCATCGCCGAGTCGTTGCACCAGTTTATAGCCGATGTTTCCCACTTCGAGGTTGGGTGCCACCAATACATTTGCATGTCCTGCGATGTCGCTTCCGGGTGCTTTCTTTTCCCCAACGGAGGGCACGAGGGCGGCATCGGCCTGCAGTTCGCCGTCAATTTTCAGCGTAGAGTCCATTTCTTTTGCCAGTTGTGTGGCGGCCAGAACCTTGTCGACCACCTCATGCTTAGCACTCCCCTTAGTAGAGAACGACAGCATGGCGACGCGCGGTTCCGTAAAGCCTGCCACGCTCTTGGCGGTCTGGGCTGTGCAAACGGCAATCTGTGCCAGTTGGTTCTCGTCGGGCATCGGGGTGACGGCGACATCGCCCATGACCACGATTCCGTTCTCGCCGAACTGCTCCTGTTTGGTGATGAGGAGCATGGCACCGCTCACGCAGGTAATTCCCGGCGAACATTTTATAATCTGCAGTGCCGGACGCAGGGTGTCGCCGGTGGTGCTCAGGGCACCGCTTATCTGGCCGTCGGCACCTTCTGTCTTTATAATCATGCAGCCCAGGTAGAGCGGGTTCTTGACAAGTTCACGGGCTTGGTCCAGCGTCATGCCTTTCTTTTTGCGGAGCTCGGCCAGCAACTCGGCGTATTCTTCGCTCTTGGGGTTGTTCTGCGGGTCGACGATGGTGGCCTTGCCAATATGTTGGAGTCCCCATTTCGCTGCCAGGGAGGCAAGTTCTTCGGGATTACCTATAAGGATGAGGTCGGCCAGTTGTTCGGCCAACACGCGGTCGGCGGCACGGAGTGTGCGCTCTTCGGTGGCCTCTGGCAGTACGATGCGTTGCTTGTTTGCCTTGGCGCGGGCCACAATTTGTTGTAGTAAATCCATTTTTCTGTGTTTTATTTGTTGTTCATGATAGTTCTTTCGTGAGAAGTCCTTCCAGGTCTTCGGGTGAAAGCCGGAGCCGGAACTCACCTTTCACGGCCATGCTTATGCGGCTCGTTTCCTCCGAAACGACGATGGCGATGGCGTCGCTTCCCTGCGAGATGCCCATGGCAGCACGGTGGCGGAGTCCCAGTTCCTTGGGAATGTCTATGCTGTGGGATACCGGAAGGATGCATCCTGCGGCTTTGATGCGTTTCTTGGAGATGACGACAGCACCGTCGTGGAGTGGCGAATTCTTGAAGAAAAGGTTCTCGATGAGGCGTTGGCTGATGGCAGCATCGATTTTTTCGCCTGAGTCTGCGATATCGTCCAGACCGATGGCGCGCTCAATGACGATGAGAGCCCCCACCTTGCCGCGTGCCAGATTCATGCAGGCCATGACCACAGGCATGATGATGTCCTTGTTTCCCGTCTGGTGTTTGTCGTCCGACGAGAAAAAGCGTGCCAGCCCCTGAAAGTGCTGGTGTGCACCGAGCGTATAGAGGAACTTGCGTATTTCGTCGTGGAACAGCACCACAATGCCTATCACTCCGACGCTGACCAGCTTGTCCATGATGCTGCCCAGCAGGCGCATTTCCAGCACCTGGCTCACAAACAGCCAGGCAATTATGAACACCAATATCCCGATGAACACATTGAGCGAACGGCTCTCCTTCATCAGCCGATAGATGTAGTAGAGCATCACGGCCACGCAGAAAATGTCGATGAAGTCTTTTATTCCGATTGTGAAAGGCATATCTTCCGTTGGATTTATAAAGAGGTAATACAGTTGCTGTTGTCATGCTTCGCTGTAAGGGCAGTGCCGCCGGATGGTTTCTACGGCTTCCTTCACATCGTGCACCCTGAGTATGCTAGCCCCGTGCCGCAGTGCCGTTCCGTTGGCTGCGATGGTGGGCTTGAGCAGTTGGGCAGGGGTATCGTCGGGAGTCTGTCGCAGCATACTTTTCCGGGACAATCCAACCAGCACCGGCAGTCCGAACACTTTCAGCCGGTCCAGCTGCTGCAGGATGTCGAAGTTCTGTTCACGCGTCTTCCCGAAGCCGAACCCCGGGTCGAGGACGATGTCTTTCTGTCCCAGTCGGTAAAGGCGGTCCACATCACGGGCGAAACCCAGCATCATTTCTTCCATCGTCGGTGCGTTGGACATCAGGATGTAAGGCACCCCGAGCCGTGCTACCAGGCGGAACATTTCCTCCTTGCGTCGTTCATCGTCGGCCGAAGGGGCAACCATGGCAATGGTTCCCACATCGTTGACAATGTCTGCTCCCCACTCCGTCACGCACCGCTCGGCCACCAAAGGGCGGAAAGTATCGACCGAAAGGGGTACCTCCGGCAGTTCGGCTTTAATCGCCCGCAGGGCCGTTTCCAACCGCGCCGCTTCCTCTTCAGGGGGCACCGGCTGTGCTCCCGGCCGCGTGGAGAAAGCGCCGACATCGAGTATCTGCGCACCGTCGCCCACCATCTGCCGTGCCCGCAAGAGGATTTCGCCCTCCGTCCGGACCCGACTGGCGGCATAGAAGGAGTCGGGTGTGAAATTGACAATGCCCATCACCAGCGGCTGGTCTATGGAAAGGAGTTTCCCACCTGCATTGATTGACGATGTGCCAAACCTGTTCATATTCTGCAAAAATAAGCATATAAATTTGAAAAACGGATTATTGTTTGCCAAAATCTGATTATTTTTGCCAAAAATACACATTGTCCTATGGAAATCAGAGACCTCTACCAACTTTTCCTGCAGCACCCCACCATGACCACCGACAGCCGCGACTGTCCTCCGGGCAGCATCTTCTTTGCCCTCCGTGGGGAATCGTTCGACGGCAACCGCTTTGCAGCCGCCGCCCTGGAGCAGGGATGTGCCTATGCCGTGGTGGACGATGCGTCGGTTGTTCCGGCGGGTGACGAACGCTATCTGCTGGTCGGCGACACGCTGAAAGCCCTTCAGCAACTGGCGCGTGAGCACCGCCGTGCAATGGGTACCACCATTATCGGCATCACAGGCACGAACGGAAAGACCACCACCAAGGAGCTTGTGGCCGGCGTCTTGCAGCAGAAATACAACACGCTCTATACACAGGGCAACTTCAACAACGACATCGGCGTGCCAAAGACCTTGCTGCGGCTCACCCACAAGCATGAAATGGCTGTGGTGGAGATGGGCGCCAGCCACCCAGGCGACATCAAGACGCTGGTGGAAATTGTTGAACCTGACTACGGGCTCATTACCAATGTGGGTATGGCCCATCTGCAGGGATTCGGCAGTTTCGAGGGTGTGAAGCGCACAAAGGGCGAGCTCTACGACTTCCTGCGGCAGCAGCTGGACGGCATCGTCTTCCTGAATGCCGACAACGAGCACCTCGTAGACATGGCACACGACCTTGCCGTGGTGCCCTACTCCAGTCAGACGGAGATGGACGAGACCACCTGCGGCCGGCTCGTGGAGTGTAACCCGCTGCTCAAGTTGCAGTGGCGCGCACCGCAAGACCATGCCGACAACCGCTGGCATGAGGTGCAGACACAACTCATCGGAGCCTACAACATCGACAATGTGCTGGCAGCCGTGACGGTGGGACTCTACTTCGATGTGCCGGCTGACGACATCTGCCATGCACTGGCCGACTACCGGCCCAGCAACAACCGCTCGCAGCTGACCGTCACCGCCCACAACCGCCTCATCGTAGACGCCTACAATGCCAACCCCACCAGCATGCGTGCAGCACTGGACAACTTCGCACTGATTCCGGAAGCCCACAAACTGGCCATCCTGGGCGACATGAAAGAACTGGGAGAACAGAGCCTTCAGGCGCACAAAGACATCGTCAGCCTGCTCGAGCATCATGGTTTCAGCGAGGTTTGGCTCATCGGAGAGGAGTTTGCCAAGGTCGAATGTGCCTATAGGAAGTTCCACGACGCCGACGAGGTGAGGGCCTTCATCGCCGCCAATCCCGTCAGCAACCACCTCATTCTCATCAAAGGAAGCAATTCGATGCACCTGGCTCCGCTGCAGAAAGATTTGTAACGGAACGAAGAAAAAATCGAATTTTAATTTTTGTTTTCAGAAAAAACTGTATCTTTGCCGACGCTTTTGCACAAAAAGGCAATGGCATTCGGGATGTAGCGCAGTTGGTAGCGCACTACGTTCGGGACGTAGGGGTCGG
>CALFJA010000125.1 GCA_937877605.1 uncultured Prevotellaceae bacterium
ATTGGGATTTATTATAGCCTTTAGTCGTGGGCGCGAGATCGTAAGGTCTTGCGCCTACTCTTTTATTTTCTCCTGCCCCCCGAAGGAGGGTTGTGGAAAAACAGTTCGCGCAACAGGTCTGTCCGCCCCATTCGCCGGAGGGCCTGTTCTATGGAACGGCGGAATTCCGGCTTGTACCAGAAGAAGAACATGCGTTGCCGTTGTTTTTCCGTTGGAGTCCTGGCGCTGAAGACAGGTTGAAGCGTGTAAGGATCAAGACCGGTGTACCATGTCTCTGTACTGATGGTGAGCGGTGTGGGCGTAAAGTCCTGTACTTGTTCCAGATGGAAGTCGAGCCGACGTGTTTCAACAGCCAGCTCAGCCATGTCCTCTTCAGTACAACCGGGATGGCTGCTGATGAAGTAGGGGATTATTTGCTGGCGGAGATTGTATTGTTTGTTGTAGCGGTCGAACAACCGTTTGAACTGCTTGAACTGGTCAAACGGAGGTTTCCTCATGAGTCGGAGTACACGGTTGCTGACATGTTCGGGTGCAACCTTTAACCGTCCGCTCACATGGTTGCAGATAAGTTCGCGTGTATATTCCTCCGCTGCGTGATTAACCTCTTCATCGGCAGAGCGGTGGAGGAGCAGGTCATAGCGCACACCGCTGCTGACAAAACTTTTCTTGACCTTTGGGTGACTGTCAACGGTGCGATAGAGGTCGAGAAGCGGACGGCAGTCGGTATTGAGGTTGGGGCAAACACGCGGATGAATGCAGGAGGGTTTCTTGCATTGTTCACACAAATCAGGCCGCCGTCCCCTCATGCCGTACATGTTGGCAGAAGGACCGCCCAGATCGGAGAGATAGCCTTTGAAGTCGTCCATCGCCGTGACCCGTTCTACTTCTCGCATGATATTCTCCTTGGATCGGCAGACAATGAACTTGCCCTGATGGGCGGAGATGGTACAGAAGGCGCATCCGCCGAAGCATCCGCGATGAATGTTGACGGAGTGCTTTATCATCTCGTAGGCTGGGATGCGCTTGCCGCGATATTTGGGATGCGGCAGTCGTGTGTAGGGTAGGTCGAACGAGGCATCGAGTTCTGCGGTGGTCATAGTAGGATAGGGCGGGTTCACCACAACGGTCTGTTTGCCAACCCTTTGCAGCAGGCGTGCTGCATGCATCCGGTTTGACTCTTCCTCAATATGGCGTATGTTCTCTGCCTGGCAGCGCTTGCTGGCAAGGCATTGCTCATGGGAATGTAACTGTATGTCCGTTTCTTGCCGCCCATGGGGAATGCCCTCTCCATCGACAAGGAACACGGTCTGGGGAATTTCGGTCAGTTGGCAGATGTTCTTTCCTGTGGATAGTTGCTGTGCAATCTCAACGATGGGTTGCTCGCCCATGCCATAGATAATCATGTCTGCACCGGAGTCGCAGAGGATGCATTTCATCAAGCGGTCTTTCCAGTAGTCGTAATGGGTAACACGCCGCATAGATGCCTCGATGCCTCCTAAGACTACGGGTACATCGGGGAAATGCTGCTTGAGGATGTGTGAATAGACGATGGTAGGGTATTCAGGCCTGCAATCGTGCCGTCCGTCCGGGCTGTAGGCGTCTTCGCTTCGCAGTCGTCGGTTGGCGGTGTATTTGTTTACCATGGAGTCCATACAGCCGGGTGCAATGCCGAAGAACAGCCGCGGTTTTCCCAGTTTCGTGAAATCACGATGGTCGCCATGCCAGTCGGGCTGCGGAACAATGGCCACTCGCCAGCCTTGGGCTTCCAGCGTGCGTCCGATGACAGCAACTCCGAATGACGGATGGTCGACATAGGCATCGCCCGAGAAGAGAATGACATCCAGTTCATTCCATCCCCTTAATTGGCATTCCTTCTTAGTGGTAGGGAGAAAGTCGGTCAGTTGGTATGGCATGATGAGGGTGGAATGAGGAATGTGGAATTATTCTTCTGTGCGCTGCTCCTGCCAGGAGGTATAAAGTTGTATGAGTTGATGAAGGCCGTATGCTTTCATGTTATTGTGGTAGAGCACATCCAGACAGAGGTCGATAAGGCTGCGGTTCGTCGTTTCCGCGTTGGCGAGAAGGGAACGGACGGTGAGTTTGAGTTTGTCAAGCACACTCTCGTCGACGATGCCGTTGCTGTCGATAAGATTGCGGAAGAGTTGGTAGTGCTCAATGGTACGAAGATGCTCTTCCGTGATTGTCAGATGTTTACTTCCAGAAGCGTTTGTGTTGATGGTGTACATATTGGTCGTTTTGTTGTTTGGTCGTTTGGTTGTTTGGTTCTTGCCTGTGGCAAGCGCGTAGCGAGTGTTTGGTTGTTTAGGGTTGTGTCAGGAAATTCATGATTCCACTTGCGATGAGTGCACGCTGCCGGTCATCGACAATGCTCTCAAGGGGGAATCCCATGGTGAAAGTGCGCCAGTCCTTACCGCTGTATGCCGTAGCGGCGCTGAGCCCGTTCTGGTAGACCATGGCGCAAAAACTTTCGGGGGTGGGTTGAAGAATGTCAGGTTGCTGTACGATATACATGTCTGGACGGGGTGAGGTGTTGTAACTGAACTGCATACCCAAGCCTGTCACATTGTTTCCGAGTGTCTCAACGGGTGGTGCGCCAATGGTCTTGAGTGTCTTTTCGAGGAAAAGTCTTTCGGATTCAGTAATCATGTCCGAAGCGAGATAAGCCCCACTGGCCAAAACCCGACCGCCATTACTGCAATAATCTTCAATACATTTCCGCAGTGCTGGTGTGAAGGTCTTATATGGCTTTAAGGTGAAATCCTGATGTTTCTCAAGACCGAACAAGAGGTCTACCGCATCGTATTGTTTCAGGTCCACCATG
This sequence comes from uncultured Prevotellaceae bacterium, assembly GCA_937877605.1. Classification (GTDB taxonomy): domain Bacteria; phylum Bacteroidota; class Bacteroidia; order Bacteroidales; family Bacteroidaceae; genus Prevotella. The sequence continues at coordinate 2,843 of CALFJA010000125.1, forward strand.
TTATCCTCGACAGTTTCACGCTCGCAGCTGACCACATTGAAATTTCCCGTAGCCCCGATGGCTCTGGCATGTATGTTGGTATAGTCGAAGTTGTTTCCACCGAAAGTTTTTCCAACCAGTTCCTCGCCTCCATAGCCCAGTCCTTCCGAACTCTCAATACCCATCGTCGAACGAGTGAATACCTGCTGGCGCCCGTTCCATCCGTTTGTAGGGCCATAGGTTACTCCCATGTCTGCATCGAGCCGGAAGCCTTGAAGAGAATCGTTGTCGATAATTTCAGGAGAAGCAAGGCGATGGAACGCATCAACCACCATTACGGTTTTTGTGGCTGTCGGTGAATAATAGGCCGCAAGGGTAGGGGTGGGGAAACTCTCGCCACCGTCGTTGAGGGCACAAACCTTGAACTGATAGAATACGCCAGGTTCAAGTTGGACAGTCGTATGGGAGGTTTTAATACGCTCCCCGTTGTCAAAGTCGTTGTTGCCAACGGCAGTATAGACGACATAGGCCTTCGTTTCAGCCGATGACTCCAGACTGTCTTTCTGCGGTTGCCACGAGAGTCTGATTTTTCCGTTACCGTTTGGCTCGATGGCAAAATGTGTGGGAGTCAGTGGCGACACAACACAATCTTCATCGTGGAGGTGTGCCACTTGTTTCAATATAGTCTTGTAGATGGAGCGTGCCAAGAGAAACTTGAAGTTGGGGTCCTCTCCCAGTCGCATGTCTGGGAAATTCTGATGGGAGAGCATCTCAAAGATGATGGATGGCACTTCCGGCAGCCTGGTCTCGGAATAGTTCCGGTCCCAGAGTGCACGCACATTCCAGTTCCCGATTGTGCGGCGTATGTCGCTATCGGCTTGTTGTAGCATGCGGGCGGCAAAGTCCCTTGAAACGGAACGGGACAGTGCGGAATTGAGCAAGCCGTTGTTATGGGCGGTCGTGCAAACTGCCAACGAACCTTTCAAGGTCTTACCGTCTTCTTCGAATCCGGCATCGCTGTGAACGGCGATGCTCAGTTCGATGGGTACTTTCTTCCCTTCCAATGAAGGCATGAATGGCGAGCCTCCTCCCAGCCAGTTCTCCATCATGGAACGGGAATTGATGTCATCTTTATAATCGCTTTGCCCCATCGAAGGCGTGACAACCTCCTTGGGAGCACCAGACCACTGCACACTGTAGCGGGCTCCTTCCAGACATCTTGGCAATGAAGATACCGTACCGCCGCGAACAACATTACCCATCCCCCCGCCGAAGCGGACGGCATCGGCTGTCACAATACCGTTATGCGAAGAACGGTTGCTTAAAATTACGCAGTTGTTATGACTCTTTCCTATGTCAAAATCAAAGGTCCCAAGATATACCCAAGTACCGCCCCCGATGGTCTGGTTAACATGAAAAATAGTTTCCGTACCCTTGTGGCGGACAATATATTCGGCATCTGGGATGCTGTTCTCCTCCGTCTGGTAACTGACATATACGGCATATCTGCCGGCTGCAGGGATGTCGGGCATATAGGTAATCGCAGCATCTTCCAGACGCTTGGTCGCCTTTATTCGCCGGGCAGAACCTAAAGTAAAAGGATTCAAACTGTCGTTCTCAATCAAGTCAATCTTTGCAAATCCGGGTGACTGCATTGTTTCCCAGGAATCCCTGCCAGCCGTTTCCTTGTATGCAGAGTTTTGTCGGTCTTCCTTACAGTCGTTGTCAATGATTACCTCATGTGTCTGCCAGTCCCTTTCGCGAGGAGTAAAGACTACCGCCCCTGCACGCTCAAGCATGGGAATGAGATATGGGATGACAATTGTTTGCGTGTATAGGTCTTCCGTTGTACCGAACAAAGCGGGTCTTTGCCATTTCCAGCACGCCTTTTCCTGATCGTAGTACCTGCCGTGGCTGGCCCATAGTGCAATGTGCCTGCCTTCCAGACCTTTCTTAACAGAATAGGGCCGGGACATATTTTTGCTCCATGGGTGGTCAAGGTCTGTATCAATATCGTCCCAAAGGAATTTCGGCACGATGCTGTCGGAAGAAATCGAGTCGGATAGCGCAATTTTATGACCAGAGGCGAAAGCCAATAATGGTGTCAGCGCCAACAGTAAGGATATAAAATTACGCCTCATCAATGGTAAATTGTCCAGGATATTTTGCCATGTATTGGGCGAAGTGCCGCTTGATTTCCAGCATGTCTTTCTCTACATCTCCTATAGGGACAAACATCTTTGAGCACTCCACTAATTTCCTTTCATAGTCAAGTCCGAACAGCAGGATGGGAACATTTGCCCCAGTGGCAATATAATAAAATCCCCTTTTCCACTTCCCGTTGCGCTGGCGGGTTCCTTCGGGGGTTATGCAGAGCAGCATTTCTTCCGCATCCGTCATCTTTTTTACCATGGCCTCTGTCAGACTTTGATTTTTTTTACGGCTGACGGGAACACCCCCCATCTTGCGGAAGAGAACTCCCAAAGGCCAGAAAAACCATGACTCTTTCATCAGGAATCCGACTTTCCAACCTTCGGCAAGCGCAAAATATTGTCCATAAATAAAATCCCAGTTGCTGGTGTGGGGGGCAACACACAGAATAGCCTTTTTCGGCAATTCAACCGTTATGTTCTTCTTCCAGCTCAGGACACGATAGAACAGCCAAGTGAAAAACCGTCGTTTCATATACAATACTTTTATTCATCCCTCCTTCGGGTTCCCTTCTCTTTGAGGAGGTCAGGAGGGTGCCACTTACAGGGCGTTGATCTGGTCTATAATTTCCGTTACTCGCTGTTCAAAATCAGTCCAAAGAACATCAAAATACTTCTTGGGCTTCATTCCTGGCTCCGCATGTGAAATGCGCTTCACAAAGTCGTCGTGAAGTGTGACAATGCTGTTCAGGAGTTCATCGGCATTGGTTGCCTGGTTCTTATAAAGTGCAACGGCAATGCATTCTGCAAAAAGTTCGCTGCATACATGATGCACCGAGCGTTTCAAATCTCTTCTGTTCATAGTCTCTTTGGTGTTAGTTTCCCACAAAGATAGCAGAAAACCTTTAATTGCCAAATATTTGTTGCATAAAAATACCATTAAGACTACGCCTTTTCTTCGTTACTCCGCAGCAAAAAAAAGAATAGCGACAGGGATTCCCTGCCGCTATTTCCTTTTTATATTTAATTTATAAAAAGAATCATCCAAGATATTTTATCAGCATCTTTGCATAGTCGCTTTCGCGTAGTTTAGCAATGCTTTTCTCACGGATTTGGCGCACCCGTTCGCGAGTCAGCCCCAAGTTGTGACCTATTTCCTCAAGTCCTTGTTCCGGTTCGCCTATTCCGAAACACTGTTTGATGATAACAATCTCGCGGTCGCGGAGCACTTGGCGGAGTACGGCCTCCATTTCCTGCGACATACTCTCATGATCCACCTGCCGGTCGGTGCGGCTATCGTCACCGCTGGGCATTACATCGAGCATACAGTTGTCCTCCCCATCTTGGAAAGGAGCGTCTATGCTGACATGATGTCCGTCGGCCATCAGACTTTGCCCAATCTTTTCCTCGTCTATGTTGGTGGCTTCTGCCAGTTCGGTTACCGACGGTTGGCGCTGGTGTTCCTGCTCAAAGCGGTTCATCTCATGGTTGATCTTGTTGAGTGAACCGACTTGGTTCAAGGGTAGACGAACGATGCGACTCTGTTCGGCGATGGCTTGGAGAATGCTCTGGCGAATCCACCACACGGCATAGGAGATGAATTTGAAACCGCGTGTTTCGTCGAATTTCTGCGCCGCCTTGATAAGTCCGATATTTCCTTCGTCAATCAGGTCGGTCAGTGTAAGCCCCTGATGCTGATATTGCTTGGCAACGGAAACCACAAAGCGAAGATTGGCAGTGACCAATTTGTCTTTTGCACGCTCTCCTTCCGGGCCACCTTTCTTGATTTTCTGGGCCAGTTCAATTTCTTCATCGATGGAAATAAGCGGTGCACGGCCAATTTCAACAAGATATTTGTCAAGGGCTTCGCTTGAGCGATTGGTAATACTTTTCTGTATTTTTAGTTGGCGCATAGATTTGTTGTATTGTTGTAATTACGATGAAAACCAGCCTCTTATGCCTATAAGGCACAAAAAGCGGTGCAAAATTAGCAAAAAAAAAAGTAATTATTCTGCTTTTGGAAGATTTTTTTCAATAAAATCAAGCAGTTGCTCCCGTCCCATCGCACTTTGACTGCTGGTAAGGAAGTGGTCTGGCAGTTGCTCCCAGCGATCTTTCAATCGGTTGAGCCATGCCTTGGCCTGCCCCACATGCTTGCCGCCATTGAGCTTGTCGCACTTGGTAAACACCAGAACAAAAGGTATACCGTTCTCACCCAGCCAGTCGACGAATTCCCTGTCGATGGGCTGCATTTCAAGGCGTACATCAATAAGCAGGAATACGCAGTAGAGTTGTTCGCGTTTCATGAGGTAGCCACGGATGATTCTATCCAACTCATCGCGTTGTTTTTTCGAGCGTTTGGCATAGCCATAGCCAGGAAGGTCGACGATTGTCCAGCGGTCGTCGATGTTGAAAAGATTGATGAGCAATGTCTTTCCGGGCAATGCCGATGTCTTTGCCAGTCCCTTGCGGTTGCAGAGCATGTTGATAAGACTGGACTTCCCAACATTGCTTCTTCCAATGAAAGCAAATTCAGGCAGTGTGGAACCAGGGCATTTCTCTATGGATGGAGCCGATGTCAGGAATTTTGCGTTTGAGATTTTCATACGGCACAAAGGTAAGAAAAAAAACGGAAAGCTACCCTATATGCCATTTTTTTGTTATTTTCGCCGTGGAATAGATGCCACCTCAAACTGAAAGGCATTCCATATAGCATTAGAAATGGAAAGAAAAAAGGATGTAAAGCTTATCCGTTGGGGGATTATCGGATGCAATGAGACAAAGGAAACAGAACTCCTCTCGTTGTTGTCCACAATTCACGGTTCTCAAGCGACTGCTATCGTAAGGGAAAATCTTATTCCCTTGACGCCTGTTGTGTCCGCCCGAGGGGTTAAGCATAGTTTTGCAGATGCTCAGGCGCTGATTGATTGTCCCGATGTGGACGCTGTCTACATTGCCACACCGTCTGCCTCTCATGCGGCCTATGCCATGACGGCGATGCGTGCAGGCAAGCCCGTTTTTGTAGAAGCGCCTTTGGCGGCTTCTTATGAGGATTGTATGCGCATCAACCGGGTTGCCCAGGAAACGGGTGTCCCCTGTTTTGTAGGTTTCTACCAGCGCTATCTTCCCATGATTGCGGCGGTCAAAGGGCTTATTGAGGAAGGTACGGTGGGCAAAGTGCTTCATGTCCATTTCCAATTGGATGTTCAGCCTGGTACTAATACTGAGATTATGCTGCCTAAAGGCACTGCCGTCGATTTCAATATCCTGACAGCTCATGTGTTTGACTTTCTTCAGCAGTTGTTCGGTGTTATCGTGAAGGTTCATGGCTATCGTGCATCTGCCGACCGGCAAGGTGAAAACAATACATCTGCCTGTTATCTGTTTGAGACAGGAGTGGTGGGGACTGCCTCCTGGTCTTTCACGGGAAATGCAGCATCTTCAGTTGATGAAATGAAGATAACGGGACAGTCTGGGACCATAGCCTTCCCGCTTTTCCATGATAACCCTATCGTACAGACAACTTCATCAGGTGAGAAGCGTATAGAGAAACCTATGCCGCAACCCATCATGCTTCCTATGTTGCAAGTTGTGGTGGAAGAACTTCAAGGCATAGGTTTCTGCTCCTCTAAAAATCTTGAGGCGACATTGACAAACTGGGTGGTAGACAGAATTTTAGGAAAAGTCTGAATGGTGAATTCCTTCCGATATAGATCCGGTCGGGGCAAGGGCTTAATCCGATGTTTCCTGACTGCCTTGCTTCTCCAAATGGCTTGTATGCAACCTTGCCATGCCGAACAGGAGACAGACTCGATCCAAGTGGTCAAGCCGAACAAATGGCGGCATGTGACCGAGCGGCTCTATCAGCGCGTGAAGGCTTTTTCGCATATCGATACTGCCTATGTTGAGGCGCAGAAATATAATTTCACCGTCATGGTACAAAGCATAAATACCTACGAAACCTATCGGGTGAGCAGTTCGAGTGGGCAGTCGGTCCGGTTCTCGCCCAAGCCCAGTATGAAAGTAGGACCTTATGTGGGATGGCGTTGGATTGTATGGGGCTATACGGTGGACTTTTCCCATTTGTCTGACGGGCATAAGAAACAAGATTTCATGGTGAGTCTCTATAGCAACCAGGTGGGGCTCGACCTGTTCTACCGGAAAACCGGTAATGACTATCGAATAAAGGATCTCAACTTAGGTCCGGCAGTTAACACCTCTTCTCTGGAGAATATGACATTCGACGGTATCCGGGCCAGCATCAAGGGGTTCAATCTCTACTACATATTCAACCACAAGCGTTTTTCCTATCCTGCCGCCTATAGCCAGAGCACGCGCCAACTTCGTAATGCAGGCTCGGTGCTGGCTGGATTCGGCTATACACGCCATTCACTCTCCATCGACTGGAACAAACTTCAGACGCTCATCGACGACGAACTCCAGCCGTCAAGCGACGAGGCCACGCTCAATCCCGACCTGAAATTCCAGTCCATACACTATACGGACATATCCCTTTCGCTTGGCTATGCCTATAATTGGGTGTTTGCCCACAACTGGCTGTTCAACAGTTCGCTATCGCTGGCACTTGGACATAAGCACACTTCCGGCGACCTTGCCGAAAACAACTTTCTCTTCAAGGGATTCTCGCTGGAGAATTTCAATGTGGACGGGGTCGGACGCTTCGGACTGGTGTGGAACAACTCCAGGTGGTATTCGGGCGCAAGTGCCATTTTCCATACCTATAACTATAAGAAACAACAATTCCGCACCAATAACTTTTTCGGGACGCTAACCCTCTATGTGGGCTACAACTTCGGAAAGAAATAATCTTTGACAAAATGAAACGGGAACAACTCTCCATACTGTTATTCTTCTGCTCTTTCTTTTTTCTTCCGTCAGTGGCCAGCGACAGCCTGTTGGTGGAGAAAAAGCTTGCGGCGGCAGCCGGCATTCAGCCGCCTCTTATCCTGCATTATGCCAAGACATTTCTGGGGACGCCCTATGTCGGTGGCCGTCTGGACCTGAATGCTGACGAATGTCTTGTGGTAAACCTAAGGGAACTGGACTGTACCACCTTTGTGGAATATGTTTTGGCATTGACGCTGACCTCGGAGCAACACAAGACCGACTATGCGTCGTTTTGCAATAATCTGAGAAAAATCCGCTATCTCCATGGAAATGTTCATTACACAAGCCGGCTGCACTACTTCTCCCAATGGATAGCCGCCAATACCGCAGAAGGTATCGTTTCCGAGCAGCAGCCCATCCCTGCAGGGCTTTCCCGTGCTTCCATGCGCCTTCTGCTCAACTATATGTCGACACATTCCAATGCCTATCCAATGCTTGTGAAGAACCCCGAGTGGTTGCCAGCCATTGCCGAGGCAGAAAAACGACTGTCAGGAACCACGGTCGAGTATATTCCCAAGGGGGCGCTTCGCAACTGGAAGCAGTGGAGAGACTACCTTCGCGACGGCGACATCATAGCCATTGTCACCAACAAGCCCGGGCTGGACATTTCGCATGTCGGCTTTCTCATTTGGAAGGAAGACGGTCCACATCTGTTCCATGCCTCTTCTCAGCATGGGAAAGTGCTGGTGGAATCCCGCAACCTCTATGAATATATGCGGACGAAACCAGCCCAGATAGGCATCCGTGTTGTCCGGCACACGCTTTAAAAAGGTAGGCTGGCCATAGTTCCAGTCTTAACCGGAAGGGATTGAGCGTGTTAAAATGAAGCCATCCGCAGTGCGATTGTCGGATGTCGTTTTACCTTAGATATTTATTGCGGTGCTGCCACCATTTATGTTCTTCGCCTTTCTTGGCTGAACTTAATCGATTTTATGATAAATAAAATCTGGTATTGCTTATGAATAGTATTCGACTTCTTGAATGACACCTGTGAAGTTACCTTCCCATGTCTGCAGTTTATCACTACTGTCGTTGAACAGCAGTTTGAATTCAACCTGCATCTTCGGAGCGTCTAGATCACTCAAATCCACGCTCTTCACCAGCAATTTACTACCTTTTAGGAAAGGTATGTCACTGTTACCAGCCCCCCAGACTACGACATCAGATATCGGACTGCGCTGAATGTTACAGGCTACTGGTGCCGCAAGACTTACTCTGCGATAAATGATGATACACCACGACCAGTTGCTGTACTCATTGCCCAAATAAGGTTGGGTAAGGTCGATTACCTGACCGTCCTGTGCGCTATTGATTTCCAAATAGATGCTGGTCCCATCCGACAGAGTAAGTTCGAGTTCACGGCCATACTCCAAGGGAGCACCATTCATCCAACTGTCGGTAATGTCGAACGCTTGGCCGTTTACAAAAACCTTGTTTACGGCAGGAACATCGTTGTCATCGTCGCCGCACGAAGTGAGGGTAATGTTTGCCAAGCAGAGGAGTACGAAGGTGAGCAAGCCCAGCAGGCGGCCCAACAAATTCTTTGTCTTTTTCATTGTTCTTGGTTTTTTGAAGGTTAGAAAAATGTATATCGAAAGATTAGTCTGGGGCAAATGCAGGCACATTCCGAGCGAGTTCTAGTTTGAACTTAATAAGTTTTATGATAAATTAAATCATATAGATGGCGTATTAAATACGGAGCAACATAGGGCATTTTTGGTTGCAAGCCAACAAGATTTAGAAGATTACTATGGGGAGTTGTTCGACCCACAGGCTGTCATTCAGTTGGAACGCATCGTGGAAGAGACAAGCCCCAAAATCGTCATATCGTCATCGTGGAAAGAGTATGGCATTGACTATCTGAATGAAATGTGGTGGTTTCGGAAGATGCCCTCTCATATTATCTCAGTTACACCAACTTTGATCTCAACCAATTATGTTGATACAATAACTGCGACAGAATTTACTCAACCAGAGAGATATGCAAAAGGACTTGAAATCAACACATGGTTACACGAACATGGTGCCTCTAATTTGCCATACTGCATAGTAGATGACGAGGATTGCTTCTTCATCAATCAGGCTGACCATCTTGTGAAAACTGATTCAAAAAATGGATTGACTAGAGAGATTGCTGATAGGATTATTGAGATTTTGAAGGGAGAAATGAATAAAAAACATTAAATGAGAGGCAGATTTTTCAACTTGTGCCTCATTTTTACACAAGTTATTATTATCTTTGCAAAAAATAATTCAAGATATGGCTAAAAACCTGTTAGGAAAATACGTTTGGCTGGTTGAAACCATCTACAATGCCGGGCAAATCACTTTTGAGGAAATCAATCAAAAGTGGTTGGATGACGATATGGATGACAAGGAGATACCCTTGCGTACATTTCACAAATGGCGTATTGCTGCGGAGGAAATGTTTGGTCTTGTTATAGACTGTAAACGAAAAGGCGGCTACCATTACTACATTGGAAATGCCAGAGAAGTCAGGAATGGCGGGCTTCGTAGTTGGCTGTTGAGTACAATTTCTGTAAGCAATCTCCTTTTGGATAGTCAACAGTTGAAAGACCGAATCATTCTGGAAGATATACCATCAGGTTTGAATTATCTGCCAAAGATTATCGAGGCCATGAAGTCAAACACTGTTATCACCATTACCTATCAGAGTTATTGGCGTGAAGAGAGCTATACCTTTGACGTACATCCTTACTGTGTCAAGCTTTTCAAGCAGCGTTGGTATATGGTCGCACTCAGTCCTTACTATGACAAGGTGATGATTTATTCTTTGGATCGTATCTTCGGACTATGGAAACAGAAAGAGAAATTCAAGGTTCCAGAGGATTTCGACCCCACCGAGTTTTTCCGTAACTACTATGGTGTAATAGCTGGAACCAAGAGAAAGACGGAAACGGTTAAAATCAAGATTTCAGCAGGCCAGGCCAACTATCTGCGTTCTCTCAAACTTCATTCCACCCAGGAAGAGGTAGAGAGAACGGATGAATATAGCATTTTCTCATACCGTTTGCGTCCTGAGTTTGATTTTATAATGGAACTATTATCAAAAGGTGAAGATGTAGAAGTGCTGGAACCCTACTGGCTCCGAAAGGACATGGCAGGGAAAATCAAAAGAATGTGGAACAAATATAAGAATGACATACAATGAAAGATTTTGCAGCTATAGACTTTGAAACGGCTAACAATGAGCGTTCTTCTGTTTGCTCTGTAGGAATTGTCATTGTGCGGAACGGTGAGATAGTGGATTCTTTCTATTCCCTGATCCAACCAGAGCCAAACTACTATAATTACTGGTGTTCACAGGTTCATGGACTTTGCCAGGAAGATACGGAAGATGCCCCTGTGTTTCCGAAAGTATGGGCGCAGATTGAACCGTTGATTGAAGGATTACCGCTTGTAGCCCACAACAAACCATTTGACGAGAGTTGTCTGAAGGCTGTTTTCCGTGTATATCAGATGGACTATCCTGACTATGAATTCTATGATACTTTGTGTGTATCTCGTCGAGAATTACCTGATTTGGAGAACCACCAACTTCATACTGTAGCCGCAGCATGTGGTTATAAACTAGAAAACCACCATCATGCACTAGCCGATGCGGAAGCTTGTGCCTGGATTGCAAGAGAGATATTGTAGTTATGAACTTATTAACGCAACATTATCATCATCTTCAAATAATAGAGAAATCAATAACAGTTATTAATTAAATGAATAGGACTATGGAACTGGTGAATAAGTTAAACTCTATAATCGGGCAATTAGAAGAAATCAGAAATCTAAGTGACCCCGACATTGATGTCGTTAGGAAACAGGTCGATGACTTTGAGAATGAGATATTGCCTAAGTTGGATGAAGAGTTTGATGAATTAAGAAGCCGAATATATGACGAGGGAGATCCTGATGAAGCAGCCGAAAAGCTCATGGATCAAATCGGGGATCAATTCATCCAGGCTGATGCTTTAATCAATACCATACGGGAGCAGTTTGGCTTGGATTATCCTGATGACGAAGAAGATGACGAACTTGTCAGGTCACTTCTGGAGGATGACGAAGAGGATGACGAGGATAATGACGAATACAATGTTGTTCTAGATGAAATATCCAAAAGCGCATTGACTGCCATTGGATTTGACAATGAAGATTCTCAGAGTGTTGGTTTGATGGGAACTATTCTCCTTGGCATAAGTTCAGAGGAAAGTGATGATGCGATTGCTGGAAGAGCTTTTGCACAACTAGCGTTGTCTGGTTTCATGCTGCCGATGGAGGATATTAAGAAAATGTGCAAAGATACTCGTGAGAAATGTAAGAAGCAACTCTTTGGACTACAGATAGCGATGAACAGTTTGCGGGAATATCATTGCAGTGCAGAATATGCTTTAACTCAAATAGCAATGTTTTTATAACAAAAGAGAAACAACTTATGAAACTACAAGACATTCTACCTAAGATAAGCGTAAATGATAATTGGGGAAAGGATTATAGGCGTTATGTCCCCAAGTTCATTACTTATGCAAAAGAAAGAACCCATGTCAATGAATGGAAGTCTGATGTTCGAGACCAGTTGTTTCGTTCCGTTAATTGCATTTCCTCTTTGAGACAGGGTAATTTCTATCTCAACGAGCGAGAGGTTATTCAAGAACATTGGGACGAACTAATAGCACCATTAGGTATCATTGTAGACAACCCTGATACGTTTTGCATTGAACAGTGCTATGAGATAATCCGAATAATCAAAAAGCATACAGAAGCCAATAGGCCAGCAGCTTCACTTAGGTTTCTATCAGCATTTCAACCGTCACAGTTGAGTACCACTGTTACTTGGTACTATCTTGATGAAATCTATAACAGTATGAAAAATGCTGGTGTTGATTTGCCTGAAGGATATGGAGGCGACCCAATACAAAAGAGCCACTATATTCAATCGTTTCTTAAAAGCAGCTACCCCAATGTTGATGATATAGAGAGAGGCACATACGCATGGAGATTGCCAGATCTGTTGAGTGACTTAAAGAAATCGGTAGTTCAAGAAATCGAAACTCAAACTGATGAAGAGCCATTATCTATCACAGCAAATATATTTTCAACCTCAGAAGTGTTGAAAATGCCACTTGCTATACCAGATTATCAGCGTCCGTATGTGTGGAATATCGCCAATGTTGAACAGATGTTGTCCGATATAAAAAACAGCATGGAGCAAGGTAAACGTAAGTATCGTATAGGGAGTATCATCCTTCACAATAACGATATAGTTGATGGGCAACAAAGAATTACGACTATCTGCCTCATTAAACTAGTTTGGGCAAAAATGGTCAATGTTGACAAAGAAAAAGAGACCATGTGCGTGCTAAAATACGCACACGAACAGTCATTTAAGCACATTCAGGAGAATTATGACTATATTAATAAATGGTTCAATGCTCTTCCTGAAAGTAGACGTATGGAGTTCGCTTCCTATCTAGAGAAGTGTTGTGAATTTGTTGTTGTCCGTATTACTGGCCAAGAAAGTTTGTCTTTGGCTTTCAAACTTTTTGATTCACAGAATGGCCGTGGCAAACCGTTGGAAGCATATAACCTTCTCAAAGCATACCATTTAAGAGCCATGTCCGCTTCTGATGAAAATATTAAAATCTCATGTGACCGCGAATGGGAGCAAAATACACGCTATGGAAGAAGCCGTAATGACAGCATTTCATCTTATGACATTTTGAAGCACCTGTTTGACGAGCAATTATATCGAACACGTATTTGGTGCAGGAATACCGAAGCGTGGTCTTTTACAAAGAAACGTATAAAGGAGTTTAAAGGTATGCAGATAGACAAGTTGCATAATGTTGATTTCCCATTTCAGAACAAACAGCTTCTTTTGTTTATGACAGAGAAATTCTATCAAACTTTTCTAAAAGAGACAATGCCAACTTGTTCCAGGTTCAATGATGGTGATGGCCAGGAGATAAATCCATTTGTAACCATGACTCAGCCTATTGTAAATGGAAAGAATTTCTTTGAATACATACAATCTTATGCTGAAATCTACAAGAAGTTATTTTTGGAGTTGGACTCATATCAGATGTACGACTTTAAGGTCTTTTATAAAAAGAACTGCTTATCTTATGATGGTCATTGGCGAACAGGAGATAACTATATAAGAGAAATGTATAAGTCGCTAATAATGCTTCTATTTGATAAGTTTGGCGAAAATGGTGTTAATGATTATCATCGTCATTTATATGTAATAGCATACTATTTACGTCGAAAGCAGTCCCGTGTGTATTATTCAACTGTGGCAAAATATCCTTCTCAGTTCTTTTCATTAATAGAAAATGCAAAAGACATATCTGCATTACGAAAACTAGAGTCTATCATAGCACAGCCAGAATACTGTACGATAAATAACGGTAGAGACTTTCCACCATACGATGACATTCTAAAATCCATAAAATAAAACGGATATGAATATTATTAAAGATGCTGATGTCCTCAGTGTTGAAAATCTTTTCAAGGACAAATATATCATCCCTCTTTACCAAAGGAATTTTGCTTGGGGAGAGGAACAAATATCAAGACTCCTTCAGGACATTTATGAAAGTTACTATTCCACAGGAGATCAAGGAAGTTTGGAATGTGGAAGTTATTACATTGATT
>CALFJA010000126.1 GCA_937877605.1 uncultured Prevotellaceae bacterium
TGAGAATGCCTTGTGGGGTCATGTCAGAGAGTGCCTTATGGGTTCCCTTCTGCCGTCGTAAGGCACGGCTGTCACTGTACCTTACTCTTACGTGGCCGACAGTCCTCACTTGGGATGGCGCAGGGTCTGGTACTGGTCATACACGTCGGAACTGCGGGTGGCCTTTCTGGTCACGCACACTTCCGGCAAGTATTCCCATACTGCTCAGACCATATCCCACGCATCGGGTTCGGCATGTCAGACGTGGCTGATATACCGAAGCCGCTGGTAGGAAAAGGCCTGTCATCGCTCACGATGAACCGCAGTAACCTGACCCTCGCTGCCATCCCTGTGAGGACTTGTCTGGCTCACTGTAAGCGGCATGTCGGGAGAGTCGGCATAGCAGGTATGCTGTGCCATCACCTTTTTCAGCCCCTTTTGGTTCTGACTTCATTCAGGAATGCCTGTCGGTTTCACGTCTGAGAATGCCTTGGGGTGTCATGTCAGAGAGTTCCTTATGGCTTCATGAGAGTTCCTTGTGGGTTCCCTTCTGCCGACATAAGGCACGGCTGTCACTGTACCTTACTCTTACGTGGCCGACAGTCCTCACTTGGGATGGCGCAGGGTCTGGTACTGGTCATACACGTCGGAACTGCGGGTGGCCTTTCTGGTCACGCACACTTCCGGCAAGTATTCCCATACTGCTCAGACCATATCCCACGCATCGGGTTCGGCATGTCAGACGTGGCTGATATACCGAAGCCGCTGGTAGGAAAAGGCCTGTCATCGCTCACGATGAACCGCAGTAACCTGACCCTCGCTGCCATCCCTGTGAGGACTTGTCTGGCTCACTGTAAGCGGCATGTCGGGAGAGTCGGCATAGCAGGTATGCTGTGCCATCACCTTTTTTGTCCCTTTTGGTTCTGACTTCATTCAGGAATGCCTGTCGGCTTCACGTATGAGAATGCCTTGGGGTGTCATGTCAGAGAGTTCCTTGTGGCTTTCTCCTCTCTGCTCTTCTGGAGTGCGCACCTTTACTGTCTTCATCGGTGTACCTGTGACTACAGGCAACGCCTTGGCTTTCGATTTTTGCGGTGCAAAGGTAGTGAAAGGAGCTGATGACCAAATACCGCCTTGCTATTTCGCTTGCTTTCTTCCAGCAGCCTTCCCGTTTTCTCTGATTACTCGGAAAAAGCCGGGTATTCCGGAAGAATGCACGAAATTATTGGGTCATGCGCTCTCTGTCTTTCACTCTTAACGGCACCGGAAAAATCGAAAACCCCGACGGCGATGCTTCAGCCGATGAAGG
>CALFJA010000127.1 GCA_937877605.1 uncultured Prevotellaceae bacterium
GACAAGGTCATCTGGATGATCTTCTTCTTCCTGGCCATCACCAGCGTCATCGAAGTCTACTCCTCTTCATCCATCCTGTCGTACAAAAGGGGAAACTACGCCGCTGCGGCAGTGGCGCAGACCGTCTATCTCATCATCGGACTGGTGGTGATGATCTTCACCCTGCAAATCAAGCCGAAATACTTCAAGGTCATCAATCTGCTTCTCTACGGATTCTCCATCATAACGCTACTGATGATACTGGTGCCGGGCATCGGCGTGCACGAGAACGATGCCTCACGGTGGATTCAGATAGGCTTCATCAGGTTCCAGCCATCGGAAATAGCCAAAGGCTCACTGGTCATCATGATTGCCCAGATACTCAGTGCCATGCAGACGGAGAACGGTGCCGACAAGAAGGCTTTCTCATACATACTCATCGTCTCTGGAGCAATGATACTCCCCATCATGTTCGAAAACCTCTCGACCGCCGCACTCATGTGTGCCGTTGTGTTCATGATGATGCTCGTGGGAAGGATACCCATCGCACAACTGGGCAAGCTCATGGGCGTCGGAATACTGTTCATTGTACTCGCCGTGGGAGCAGTGTGGTTCCTCGGCAATACCGACGACAATGCGGAGAAAGCACAGACGGAACTAGTTGCCGACAACTCGGTACAAACCACCAGCACAGACAATGAACTCCCGAAGAAGAAAGGGAAGGACATGCTCCACCGCTTGGGAACCTGGAAACTGCGTATCATGAAATTCATGGACTCGAAGGATGTCAAGCCGGAGGACATCGACCTCATCAACGACGGACAGGTGGCCTACGCCAACATAGCCATCGCCTCGTCGGGATTAGTCGGCAAAGGACCCGGAAACTCCGTACAGTGCGACTTCCTGGCGCAAGCCTTCGCCGATTTCATCTACGCCATCATTATAGAAGAGTTCGGACTCATTGGTGCCATCATAATAGCCCTGCTCTATATCATACTGTTGGTGCGTGCAGCTTACATTGCTAACAACTGCGAGAATGCCTTCCCTGCCTACATGGTCATGGGACTTGCCCTGCTACTTGTTACACAGGCGCTGTTCAACATGTGCGTTGCCGTAGGGCTGGCACCCGTCACCGGACAGACACTACCACTGGTCAGCCGAGGCGGAACATCCATCGTAGTGACCTGTTTCTACCTCGGCATCATGCTCAGCATAAGCCGCTACTCCACAAAAAAGAAGAAAGACAAGAAGGCACTGGTCGCAGAAGAGACAACCGATTGAAAATAAATAATATACAAATACAAGAAATATACTCATAATTTTGTAAATTTGTGCTTTGCAGCACACACTCGCTCAAATGAACAGACCAAACAAATTCATCATAAGCGGAGGCGGAACGGGAGGACACATCTTCCCCGCCATCAGCATAGCCAACGCCCTGAAGCAGCTCCGTCCCGATGCCGACATACGCTTTGTGGGCGCACTCGGAAGAATGGAAATGCAGCGGGTGCCCGAAGCGGGCTACCCCATCGAAGGACTTCCCATCTGCGGCTTCGACCGGAAAAACCTGCTGAAGAACTTCGTCGTGCTCTATCGCATCTGGAAAAGTCAGCGCATGGCACGCCGCATCATACGGGACTTCCGCCCCGATGCGGCCATAGGCGTGGGCGGATATGCCAGCGGACCGACGCTGAACATTGCCGCCAAGATGGGCATTCCCACCCTTATCCAGGAGCAGAACTCCTATGCCGGCGTGACCAACAAGTTGCTGGCAAAGAAAGCCAGGCGCATCTGTGTGGCATACGATGGTATGGAACGCTTCTTCCCTGCCGAGAAAATCATACTCACCGGCAACCCCGTCAGGCAAAATGTCCTGCAAACTCCGCTCACGAAACAGGAAGCCCGCACTTCGTTCGGACTGAACCCCGAGAAGAAAACCATACTCGTGGTGGGAGGTTCGCTAGGCGCAAGAACCATCAACGAAAGCATTCTGAACAACCTGGAAGCCATACGGGAGAGCGATGTGCAGATACTCTGGCAGACAGGCAAGTTCTATGCCGATGAAATCAGCAAGCGGCTAGCCGGGCTACAGGCTGTCGACAACCTCCATTCCACCGCTTTCATCAGCGACATGGGGGCTGCCTACAAGGCCGCCGACCTGGTCATCAGCCGTGCAGGAGCCAGCAGTATCAGCGAGTTCTGCCTCATCGGCAAACCCGTTATCCTGGTGCCAAGCCCCAATGTGGCGGAGGACCACCAGACTAAGAATGCCATGGCATTGGTGGAAAAAGGTGCGGCACTCTACATCAAGGACGCAGAGGCAACCGAAAAACTCATTGCCACGGCATTGGAAACCATCAACAACGAGAACCAACTGGCACAACTGGAGCAAAACATACGCAAGCTTGGGCTGCCCGACGCAGCACAAACCATTGCCCGGGAAGTGCTTAAACTGATAGAAAAGCAATGAAACTGAACGACATAAAAGCCGTATATTTCATCGGAGCAGGCGGTATCGGCATGAGTGCCATAGCACGCTATTTCCTCCAGAAAGGCTTCGTGGTGGCCGGCTACGACAAGACGCCCACCGAACTGACCCGCCAACTGGAGA